>JAGLPP010000099.1 GCA_023137315.1 Bacteriovoracaceae bacterium | reverse complement strand
AGCCACGTACTTTCCGAGTATCTTTCCATATGAAAATGGGTATCCGTTTCTTTTATTACTCTAAATCCCAAGATGTTATATAGTTTTTTAGCATCATGGTTCACCTTAAATACTCCAAGACAAATCTGTAGCCCTTCTTGCTCACTTGTATGAATTATATCCTTTATAATTCTGGTACCAATTTTATTTCGTTGAAATTCAGGCATAATCAAAATATTACTAATAAAGAGTTTCTCCTCTTTTTTGTTTATCTCAACACATCCCGCTTTCCTATTTTGAACATAGATAATTTTCATTTTTTCGGGATAAAAGCTATCATGAAACATCTTGTTCTGAAGGCCTTCATCCCATCCCCAAATTTGTTCAACATATCTTCTCAAAGTCACATGGTGAACATCCAACAGGAACTCGAAGTCATCAATTGTTGCCTGAACAAGATTATAATTTAACATTTCTTTCTCCGACAAAGCGACAAGGAAAAAGTACGTAATACTTTTCGCTTATTACAAATCCGACAAAAAGCTAATAACTCTATCAACGGTTTCTCGACTACTAAAAACCTCATGACCTGTATTGGATTTAAAAAATTGAACTCCATTTAAATTCTCCCAATATCTCTCAGAATCATCATCTTGAAGCATTCCCCCGTCTCCTATCCCTCGAATAACCAATGCTGGAAAAGAAAGTTTATTCAAATCTTCAATAAATGAAGTGTTTTCAATTTCCTCTACAAGTTTATACGGCAAAGAAGGATTCACATTAAATTCATCAATGTGTTGAGTAACGTATTCAAGCCAAGAATTATTAAATGAAGAAACTATCGGAACATAATCTCCCGCCAAAAAGCCAACTATTTTATTACCAGCATGAAGTGCTGCACCTACTGCATAAGATACTCCCAAAGAATGAGCCACTAGAACAACATTCCTCATTTTTTCGACTTCAATAACAGAAACAATATCTGAAATATGATTTTCTACAGTATATCCGTCATCAGGAAAATCGCTTTGCCCGTGCCCTCTCAAATTTATTATACAAGTTTTCCTATAGTTATCTTCTAACATTCTACTCATCAAATTTTTATTATTTTCCCAATCATCAGAAGAACCAAGGGCCCCATGAATCATCACAATATCATTCTTTTTTGAATCTGGATTTCCATATATTCTATAATGGATATTCACCCCATTATTGTTGGCGAATTTGTTCATAAATAATTCTCCTGAAAAAGCATTGGAAGCTAGACTGATAGAAATAAAAAAAAGGAGAAAAAAGGAGAAAAGTACGTGATACTTTTTCTCGTTTCCTTCTCTACTTCAAGGTGTAACCTCAAATGAAAAATCGTTGTAATCAAGATATAAAGTGCCATTTTTTAATTTTTTGGAAACAATTCCTGTTTCTTCATTATAGTCAGCCGGAACATCACTCATTTCAAGCCGATTATATTCCCTCTTTATTTTTCGATAGACGACTCTGGAACTAGTAGCCGAAAAATTCGCCGTTCCCCACCCTACACCATCAAGACCGTCAACCTGGGCCGTATGAACCATAAAATCGAAATCACTTTGGCGAAAATATTTTTCACTTTTATTTGTTGTGCTAAGCCCCACCAACTGTATTCCAAACTTATCCTTTCCATGTCTGAATCCCCTGATCTTCTTCTCATAATCTCTAAAATCAAGAGGACCGGCGAAACTAAAAATATAACTTTCCAACAAGGCATAATCATTTTTGTCCACTTTTAATGGATTATCCGATTGCTTTACAAACAGGTCATCAGGGTTCCATGCATTAAGAAACACTCTGAGTCCATTTTTATGGGCGTGATTCACTGCCTCACTCTGCCTTTTTCTCATCTCAGCATCACTGTCCCAATAATCAAATCCCGCTTCATCCAGAAAAATTCCATCAACCCTCATTCTCTTCCAAAGATCAATTTTCTTTTTTATCTCCTCTATTGAAAATGAATTGGTATATCCAATTGCGATATATCCGAACAGTTCAACCGAAGATTTAACATTTTTTAAAATATAAGCGGAATTTGCATGATCACCATGTCCTGGATTTTCCAGCCCCCCAGGCATAACAACAATATCATACTGATTAAGAAATTTTACAA
>JAGLPP010000098.1 GCA_023137315.1 Bacteriovoracaceae bacterium | reverse complement strand
GTAACCTAAATTAAAGGTTGTACAATCCACACTTAAAAAATTGCTCCACCCTTTAGTGAGAACAATTTTTTAAGGAGGATTTCAATGCAAAACTTTAGATCGTACAAACTCGCAGTCCAGCTTTACAAAAAATGTCTGAAACTAAAACTCGAACGCCATTTGCAGGATCAAATCAATCGTGCTTCCAGCAGCGTAGCACTGCATTTATCCGAAGGTCGCGGACGTAGAACCATGAAAGATCAACGTCGTTTTTTCGACATCGCTTTTGGCAGTCTCAGAGAAGTTCAGGCAATACTTGACATTGCAAATGCACATCCAGATATCATTGATCTTGCAGACAAAACGGCGGCCCATCTTTACAAACTTCTTCATACATTAAAACATGGATGATTTTGGATAAATGTTCCATCGACGGAATTTCTACAACCGTTTTCGTTCACAGCAATCGTGGTATACAATCAGGAAAATAGGTAACATCTTTTCCTGATTGTATAGAAACAAAATCGGAAAAAAATCTCTGACACTACACCAATTACTTGTAGCAATTTATTCATAATGATCTCATTCATTAGCAGTCATTATTTTGTACAAGTCAATTCACTTCTATCTGTAGTTATTTTTCTGTTCACTGCATCAACCAAAGTCTGCGCAGTTGCGATATCACAACGACTAAATGGAAGAACAATAAAGGGTTTGTCAGATCTTGGAACATCATTTTGAAGAACAGAACCATCTTGCTTAATTAAAAAATTGATTGATGGTCTCATCCAAAAATATAATTTGGATGAAATATCTATTTTTATTCCTAATATTGAAGGATATGGAATTATAACTGTTTCATTAAGATTATCAGAAATTTTCAAATGATCTTTTCCTAAAAAAATCTTAAATATTTCTGAAACAACAATTTCACTTTCATATTCCATAACAACAATCCTGAAAAATTCCTGATGCTAATACCGTTAATTAATGCAATGATTGCGCGCGTACTCACAAACCACCGATGTCCGCTTTATGAAACATCTTCAATAAGAACCTCTCCATCAAGTCTAGCTTTATTTAATTGATCTTGTAATGCATATTTAGCAAAAGTTTTCGACATTTTTCGATTTTCAGCCAAATCCGTGAAATATCATGAGACAAAATGAAATAGCGGGATGACATTAAAACGAAGATCCTAAAATAACGACAACTGGAGATTGTCACTCTCTAAAAAACGAACTCCAACCCCCAATAACCTCACCGGCCGTTTTTTTCGGTTAAAAGCGGTTCGCAAAAGTTCCGACAAATGGTTTAACAATAATTTTCGGGATTCGGATGCTGTAAAGATTTGTTCTGCTATCCCTTTTTCAGCGGTAACTTTTTTAAAATCGTTAAATTTCATTTTTACAAAAATTTTATTCATTTTATAATCTGTATTTTTATTTTTAATGTTTTTTTTTAATTTATCCTTTTTAATCCGCTCAAGCAGCTCATCCACCAGTTCAGGAAGATTCAAAATACATTCATCCAGATTATCAAGATCGTGCTGATAGGTTTTTTCCAGACTTAGTGACTTTCTAATATGAGATGTAATTACCGGGGAGTTGTCAACTCCTCGGGCAAAGTCATAGAGAACATTACCGAATTTTCCAAAAAGAGAAATCAAATCATCCCAACTTTTTTTTTGTAAATCGGAACATGTAAACAATCCGTTTTTGTGCATTTTTTTTTCAGTTACACTGCCGACACCGGGAATTTTTCTCACTTCCAATGCCGGCATAAATGATGAAATCTGCCCGGGAGAAATTGTATAAATGCCATCTGGCTTATTCCAGTCGCTGGCAATTTTTGCCAAAAATTTGTTGGGGGCCACTCCGGCTGAAGCGGTTAATCCGGTTTCTGCTTGAATAAGTTTTTTAATCTCCTGGGCCATCAAAGTTGCACTTGAACAAAAACCTGCTGCTCCAGTAACATCAAGATATGCCTCATCCAGCGATACCGGTTCCACCAAATTTGTAAATTTTTGAAATATTTCATTAATTGCTTTGGATGCTTCCTTATACTTTTCAAAATTAGGGGAAACTATTTTCAATTCAGGACAAATTTTTAGTGCCAGGGCCGAAGCCATTGCCGATCGTATCCCGGCCTTTCGAGCAGCATAATTACATGTGCAAAGAACTCCCCTTTGTGATGGCCGACCACCAACTGCCATTGGAATATCTCGAAGCAATGGATCATCCCTCATCTCAACAGCAGCAAAGAAGCAATCCATATCTATATGGATTATTTTTGAACATTTCATGGATAAATTTTACGCGTAAGTTACGCGTAAGTCAAAAGACCTGTATGCTGCAAATGATCCAATTACAAATCAATAAACGGCCCAAATAATTGGCAAAAAAAATTCATTCTCCAACTTCTTTGGTCGGTGTAACTGTTGGATACTAATGAGTAATTTTTAATACAATGGAGAATGGCTTGCCTTCAACGGGTATTGTTAATAAAATTTAATTATCACAGACTGTTCACCGCAGGATATTCATACAATCAGGGGATTTTTTATGAAAACAAAAGCCGCTGTCAGGATAATCAATCACACCCACTTCTTATGGATTATTGTCTTTGGATTTTTACTGCTGAATATATCGTCAATAAGTGCTGAGGATAACAAATCTTCTGATGTGGCTGGCGATGTTAGTATGGAGACCGAGTACGGGAAAATCCAGGAGAAAATCGAACAAAGACGGCTCAATTCAGAAAAAGAAAACGCCCAGGCGATGGGACTTTTTTATAAGGCCGCCCATGCGGTGGACTTATCCGATTTGTTTGGAGGAATCCAGGTAATGATTGAGGGTGCCGACAAAACTTCCGGTATGGCGGAGCAATTGTATAAAATTTCCAACAGCGCAACCCCCCCCTTGAATGCCCTATGCGGACCCCTAAGAGGCCTGGATAAAAACAGCGAATGTGATGGCGGCGGAAGTAATGGAAGTTATGAAGATACTACTGACATCAGAGTGTTGGCGTTTAATGCATGTATGGGAAGAACGGAAAAGTATGGCCCCAGACTTCAGGAGTCACTCAAAGAACGTTGTATCAAATCTTTTGAACTGAATCACAAACCCAAATATGCATTTCTAGTCGAA
>JAGLPP010000097.1 GCA_023137315.1 Bacteriovoracaceae bacterium | reverse complement strand
ACGCTGTTACCACAAAACGTTCTTACCACGAAGTTCTCACAACTGATGAAGCAATCTCTATTATGTCCAAATCCGTTGGTAAAAAACTTGATCCGGATCTTTTTGAAGTATTGGCAAAAAACGTGAGAAAGCTTGTAATGGAAGGCTCAAGAAAAGAGTTGCCTGATGATTTTGATCCATGTCAGCCACACAATGAACTGCCTTTTATCGAGCCTGATGTTCGCAAACAAAAACATGATTTATTTGGACACAAGGAAACCAAGAAATATGGAAAAATTAAAGTCGACTCCATACGTGCCAAGGGCGAAGCGGGAAAAATAGTGGACATTGAAAAACAAAAAGAGGCCATAAAGAGTGTTACAAAAGAGATGGATGAAGACGCCGATTGGAATATTGTGGAAAATATTGATGGTGAAGAGCAGAAAAACAAAATTGATTTCAGTGAAAATATTGATTTGGATAACGAGGCTTCCTCTTCAAGGAAAAAAAAGGCCTCCTGATTATTATTTTTGTTCAGGTTTTATTATATTCCCAATTCATTTTTTACCTTGATAAATTTGTCTATCGCAAATTTAAGATCCTCTCTTGAATGTGCCGCTGATATCTGTGTTCTTATCCTTGCCTTCCCCTTCGGTACCACCGGATAGAAAAAACCAACCACATAAACACCTTCTTCAAGCATTCTTGACGCCATCTTCTGGGCAAGTTTTGCATCACCAAGCATGATTGGTACAATAGGATGAGTACCTGAAAGAACGTTAAATCCTGCCTCTGTCATTTCCTTGCGAAAGAATTTTGTATTTTCACTGAGCTTCTCAATGAGTTCATTATTTTCGGAAAGAAGATCAATCACCTTTATTGAGGCCATTGTAATTGCCGGGGCAACAGTGTTGGAAAAAAGGTATGGACGCGAACGTTGTCTTAAAATATCAACAATCTCCTTTCTGGCCGCCGTGTATCCACCGGACGCGCCACCGAGAGCTTTACCCAGGGTACCTGTGATAATATCCACACGTCCCATAACCTCACAGTATTCATGAGTTCCCTTTCCGTTTTTGCCCATAAAACCAACAGCGTGGGAGTCGTCGACCATAACCATGGCATCATATTTTTCTGCAAGATCACAAATACCTTTGAGATTGGCAATGTAACCGTCCATGGAGAAAACTCCATCGGTGGCAATAAGTTTGAATCTTGCGTTTTTCGCCTCTTTTAACTGAGCTTCCAAATCATCCATATTGTTGTTTTTGTAGCGAAATCGTTGAGCTTTACACAATCTCACTCCATCAATGATGGATGCATGGTTGAGCTCATCAGAAATAATTGCATCCTCCTTCGAAAGAAGAGTTTCAAACAGTCCACCGTTCGCATCAAAGCAGGATGTATAAAGTATACAGTCATCCATACCAAGAAAACCGGCAATCTTTTGTTCAAGTTTTTTGTGAATTTCCTGTGTTCCGCAAATAAAACGCACAGAACTCATTCCGTATCCCCAATGATCATAACTTTCACGTGCAGCGCTGACGATTTCCGGATGGTTTGAAAGACCGAGATAATTATTGGCACACATATTGAGAACTTTCTGACCTGTTGTAACTCCAATAAATGCTGATTGTGGAGTAGTGATAATTCTTTCGGCCTTGAAAAGTCCTTGCTCCTTGATGGAATCAAGTTCTTTTCCAAGATGTTCCTGCATTTGTCCAAACATATTCAGCTCCTGTTTTTATCTGGTCCAATCCAAAATTATTTTTCCTGATTCTCCTGATTTCATAAGTTCAAAGCCCTTTTGAAATTCTGTATAGGAAAACCTGTGTGTAATAATGGGGGAAATATCCAGTCCTGATTGGATCATCACCGTCATCTTATACCATGTTTCAAACATCTCTCTTCCATAAATTCCAGTAATGGTTAAACTGTTAAAAACGACCTTGTTCCAGTCAACAACAGTTTCCGAAGGGAGTATTCCCAAAAGTGCTATTTTTCCGCCGTGAACCATGACATCAATCATATCGCTAAATGCATTTATGTTGCCTGACATCTCAAGTCCAACATCAAAGCCTTCCGTCATTTTGAGATCGTCCATAACGTCCTTCAATCTTGTATTGGTGACGTTGACAACCCTGTCAATATTGAATTTTTTTGCAAGCTCCAACCTATAAGGATTTACATCCGTAATGACAACATATCGTGCCCCGGCATGCTTGCAAACGGCAGCGGCCATAATTCCAATTGGACCGGCCCCGGTTATTAGAACATCTTCACCAAGGAGAGGAAATGTAAGTGCAGAGTGAACCGCATTTCCAAACGGATCAAAGCAGGAAATAACATCCTCTGAAATTCTGGTATCACAGCGCCATACATTGGTTTCCGGTATCGAAACATATTCAGCAAAAGCTCCCTGACGATTTACTCCGACACCTGATGTATTTTCACACCAGTGAAGACGTCCTGCACGACAGTTTCTGCAATGACCACAAACAATATGTCCTTCCCCACTAACAAGTTCACCTACCTTGAATCCCTTAACGTTGCTTCCAAAACCAGCAATTTCCCCGACATATTCATGACCGACAACCATTGGAACAGGAATTGTTTTTTGTGCCCATTCATCCCAGTTATAAATATGTATATCAGTTCCACAAATTGCCGTTTTTTTCACTTTTATAAGAACATCATCAATTCCTGGTTCAGGAACTGGAACATCCTCAAGCCAAAGACCGGGTTTTTTATATTTTTTAACCAGTGCTTTCATAAAATTTTCTCCAATGACAATAATCCCACTGCTGTTGTCACGCAACTATCCATAAAGTTACCAAAACTCATTCATTTTGTGGAATATACTTGTTCAACTTATTTTCCGGATTTCTTTTCCGTCTTGGCCTCAGGTTTTGTGCTTTCATCTTTTTTAGAAGCTTGAGCGTCTGTGTTCAATGGCCTTGAAATTGGAGCCTCACCGTCCATTATGGATGAGGAGGTTTTTGTACTTTGCAATTTTGCCAGAAAAATTGAATTTCCAAGAAACAGAATTGCCAGAACCGTAGTAATATGTGTCAAAATATTTCCACCTGTTGCGCCTGAAAAAACCGCATCTGAACCTGTTCCGGAAATAAGCCCGGCCTCAGCACCCTTGCCAAATTGCAAAAGAACCATCAAAACGAGAAGAACTGAAATTATGGCGTGAAAAATCATCAAGGCGTTAATCATAAATGATCCTGTAAATTTTAAGGTTTAACCGACCTAAACTTGATACAAAATATTGGTGCATTTGGCAAGCACCGCCCGATATTATTCAATGCCGAATTTTAAGGCCTGAATGCAAGGAAGTGTGCCACTTTCTATAAATTCCAGTGACGCCCCGCCCCCAGTGGAGATATGGGATATTTTATCCGAAATACCAGATTTTTTTATGGCACTTACCGAATCTCCACCACCAACAAGGGTGAAGGCATTCAATTCTGCAAGAGCGTTGGCAATTGCAAAAGTTCCCTTACTGAAATTTTCTTTTTCAAAAAATCCCATCGGGCCATTCCATAAAACCGTCTTGGCCCCAACAAGACACTCTTTGAATTGATTCACTGTCTTTGGGCCAATATCCAACCCCATTTTATTTTCCGGAACATCCCTTCCGTTTACAATTTCAGCATTCTCATTTGGAGATGTGGAAACAACATGGTCCACTGGCAGCTTGAGCTTTGCCGCCTTTGTACCGGTGAGAATAAGTCTTGCCAGGGATACGTCTTCATCCGAACAAAGGGATTTGCCAATATTATGGCCCTTTGCCTTCAAAAACGGATAGGCCATGGC
>JAGLPP010000096.1 GCA_023137315.1 Bacteriovoracaceae bacterium | reverse complement strand
ATGATTCCAACAAATGGTGTCTGAGGGTTCTCAGTGATTTTAGAAAGTGCCTCAATCTCTTTTTTCAAAATAAATCCGCCGGCAATTTCATTCTTATTGAAGTATCTGACAATTTCATAAGTGGATGCATGTTTTCTGTGAGAAGTGCCAAAAGCGTCATTTATGTAAACGTCCCCATAGCTGGCCAGTAGCTTTGCAAAATTTGTTTCGCATTTTGTCTCTTCCTTATGAAAACGCAGATTCTGCAAAAGAATGATTTTTTGGTCATTGATTTTGAGCATTGTCTTAATACCCTGATCCGTGCAGGATTCAGTAAGAAGAACTTCTTCTTCCAGTTTTTTCGCAAGATATTTTGCAACAGGCTCAAAGGAAAACTCAGGTTTAAACTCACCTTTTGGACGGCCCAAATGGCTCATCATAATAAGTTTTCGACAACCATTTTCAAGAATGTATTTAATGGTCGGAAGTGCCCTGTCCACTCTGGTTGTATCAGTAATTTGTCCTGAACCGTCTTTGGAAAGTGGTACATTGAAGTCAAAACGTACGATGACATTTTTTCCGCTAAGATCAATTTCATTAACATATTTCAAGGCCATCTGTTTCTCCATCCATTAAAGTAACACCCACTGGAAATATGCCATATTAAAACCAGCTTGTGTAGACAAAATGGGGGGAAAAAGGTGTATTATGAAATTAGTCAGAGTGAAGGAGATTTTGGTGGAAAAAAAGCTATTTGTCAGGGATTTAAAAGTAAAAGATGAAATTGAGTCCATCTTTTTTGTAAAGTACATTGCGTTAATGGAAGCAAGAGATGGAAGAAATTATCTCAATGTTGTTCTCTCCGATGCGTCCGGTGATATTGAATCACGAAAATGGCATGGGGCGGAAGAAGTTATCTCTAAAATAGAAAAAGGAGATTATATCAAGGTCTGTGGCAAGGTAAATCTTTATCAAAACCGTTTGCAGTTGATTGTTCAGGATATAATGAAAATTGATTCAAGTGAAGTTAACGAAAAGGATTTTGTTCCAAGGTCAGTGGGTGAACCAGATAAAATGTTTAATGAATTGATCAATCACGTGGAAGTGCTTGATGATGTCTACATAAAGGACCTTCTGAAAGCTGTATTATTTGATACTGAAATTCAAAGAAGGATCAAGAAATGGTCAGCCGCAAAATCAATCCATCATGCTTACAGTGGTGGACTTTTGGAACATATTCTTTCATGTACGACATTGGCATCAATTCTTTCAAAACATTATAAATTAAACAATAATTACGTTGTGGCCGGTGCCCTACTTCATGATGTCGCAAAAATTTATGAACTTTCAGATGGGCCCATGTTCGAGTACACGGAAGAGGGAAAGCTTATTGGACATGTTGTAAAAGCACTTGAGCTTATCGACCGTTTTACTTCAAAAATAAACAACTTTCCCCATATGATGAAAGTACATCTTAAGCATATAATTCTTTCACACCACGGTGAACATAACTTTGGTTCTCCAAAAGTACCAATGACTTGTGAAGCCGCTTTGGTACATTATATTGACTTGATTGATTCTAAAATGAATACAATTTTTAATATAAAAAAATCAGATAATACCCCTGGAAACTGGTCAAGCTACATCAAGCACATGGATCGTACGATTTTCAAGGAGGAACTTCCACACTATACGGAATATCTTTCAAAAGAGAATGAAACGGAAGCAAAAAAAAGACCCCAAAAAAGAAATTCCGATCCAAACCTGACACACAATCTGGCAGACAAGCTCAAGGGTTTTAAAATAGACGAGTAATTCTATCAACAACAGACAGCTAATTTTGCTCACTAAAACCAAGCAGATAAATTCAGTATAATTCATGGTATGAAGCTGGGCACTGAAATCATCAAGCAGTATAAATCACAAAACGACCTTCAGAAGCAGCGTGAGCTTCTAAGAAACGTTAAACCGTCATCACTAAAAGATGTGTCCAAAAAAAATATTGCCAACTCGAAAGAACTCAAACCAACTCACGCAAAAGAAAATGTGAATATCTCAAAAGGGGCCAGGGATATCGCAAAAGTGATGACCCAAAATGATATTGCAACAAAGGCCGCATCTCTGGCAAAGAGTGCCTTGCAAACCGTCAAGAAACCTCCTGAAAAACCTGCCGTAAAAAAGATTCAAAAAGAAAAACGCGGCCCAACAATTATTAAAAGACCGGCAATAATGTTTGTCGGTGGATTTAACTGGTTCGGTTTTGGAAAAGGTAATAACGAATTGAAAAAAATGGCAGACTATGTGCCTGGAGCAAATTATTTCAATCACACTGATAGTGATGACATAATGCAGGAAATTCAGAAAAGACCGTTGGGAGAATCTGTTATTTTAATCGGACAGGGACTTGGTGGTGATACTGCCGTTGAAATTGCCAATGAACTCAATACGATGAAAAATGGCTTTCGAAAAATCAACCTGCTTGTCACCATGGATTCCGTGGGAACCAATAATGACATTATTCCACAAAACGTAAAAAAGAATCTTAATTTTATTTCTGATGGTAAGGGGATAATGACTGATGGCCCAAATATTGCGAGGAATACAAAATATACCAGCGTTAGCAACGAGCTTCTGGCTGATGACATATTTGAATCAAAGGATGTCCAGTTCAAGCTTTTTGAGTCAATAAACGATATTCTTGCAGACAGTTCCGTTCAAAACCGTATGGCAAAAAATTCGATCCATAGTACAAGTCTGCTAAGAGAAAATATTCGTGCCAATCTATAGTGTAATTTCAAAAAATGACATTGAATTTTGATAGATAATAGGAAGCAATTTTTCCTCACTCGTCTCCTTGATCTCAGCAACCCGTTTTGAGATAAACGGAAGATAAAATGGGGCATTCTCCTTTCCCCTGACTGGATTCGGGGCCAAAAATGGAGCATCTGTTTCGAGAAGAATCTGCTCAGGAGGGGTTATACGCAAGATCTCCCTGACATTTTCCGCAGGTTTAAAAGTAATAATACCGTTAAAACCAAGATAGAAACCATTACCAAGAGCAAATTCCGCCATCTGCATACTTGAAGTGAAACAATGGATTTCAATCTTCTTTATTTTTCCAAGATGATTTTTTAAAACACTGATAGTATCATCCTCGGCTTCACGGGTATGGACGATCACCGGAAGATTTTGGTCCGAAGCAATTTGTAATTGTTCATCAAATACTTTTCTTTGAATATCACGTGGAGAATTATCGTAATGATAATCAAGACCTATTTCTCCAATGGCCTTGACCTTGTCACTTTCTACATTTCTCAGAATTGTTTCTCTTGTTTTTAGATCCCATAGGCGAGCATCATGAGGATGAATTCCCTGGGTGCACCAGACATTATCAAATCGCCCGGCAATGGAAAGCACCGTGTCCTGATTGTCGGGGGAACATGACATGGTGATAAATTTGTCCACACCTACATCTTCTGATTTTTGAATAACATCCACCATCTCATTTTTTTTAAGATAGTCCAGATGTACATGAGTTTCGAAAATTGGGGATATGGAACGTGGGATTTTATTTTCTTTCATGTCTTTTCACCAATTCGTTAAACAGTATTGTTATATGATTTATGGCCAGCGCCCCTTCAATTTTCACCCCGTTGATGATCGTCGTCGGAGTTGCCCTTATATTGAAATCAACTGCGGCCTCCATGAGTTTAACCACTTTTTCTTTTGTTTCCTTCGAAAACATACATTCATAAACTCCATGTTTTTTTGCAAAAGCATCAAGCCATCCGCTTGTCAATTCACTTGAATTTGCAAATAATTCATCATGAATAAGATGGAACTTATCAGGCAAACAAGCTGCCAGATAAGCTGCCTTGCAACACTCTGGGTTCATTGAACCAACATCTGGATTGCACGTACCATCCAGCGGATAGAAATAGAATTGAACATTCATTTTGTCCTTGAATCTTTTTATAATCTGGGAGGTTATGCTGGCAAAATAGCTGCATGCCGGGCATTTAAAATCCGAAAAAATTGAAATTCTAATCGGGGCATCTTTGAAGTTTTTCGTGGACTGAACCAATTTATATGGAGACTCCTGTTTTGGCGTACCAAGATTTGGATAGGAATCAAACTGTTTGATGTATTGGTCAGCATATTCATACATCTTATTGTGGTGATATCTGTCAATCGAAAAAGTAAAAACACCAATGACAAAGGTTATTACGGCATAAATACCAATTATCTTCAGACTGAACATCCCTTTCAGTCCATAACGAAAATACATGATAAATACGCCTGTGGAAAAAATATAATATAACGTACAAACAGGACAAACATGCTTTAAGAAAATAATTGAATATAAAAAAAGAGCAATACATCCAACGAAATTCATAAAAGTGAGAATTCGATTGGTTTTTTC
>JAGLPP010000095.1 GCA_023137315.1 Bacteriovoracaceae bacterium | reverse complement strand
TTTTTTTTGCAAGTTCCAATACCTTCATGAATATATCGGGAGGATCAATTTCAAAATATAATTTACGGCCGGTTATCGGATGAATAAAACCCAAAATTCTTGCATGTAAAAGAGGATGGGGCCAATCCTTTAACAGTTTGAGATATTCTTCACCAAGTTTTTTTAATTGATTGTTTGGGTTTGCGTAAAGTGGATCCATTAATACCGGGGTTTTTAACAACGAGGCGAGATGGACCCTTATCTGATGTGTTCTACCTGTTTCAAGTTTGAGTTCAAGATGTGTTAAATCACGATATTTTTCCAGTATTCTGTAATGGGTAATTGATTTTTTTCCACCTCGTATATTTGGGGCCATTTTCAGTCTGTTTATTCTATGGCGGCCAATTGTTGATTCAATGGTTCCTGCCGGTGGAATTTCTTTTGTCAGTACCAGTGTCTCATATCGTCGTTCGATATCATGTTTTGAAAAAAGTGAAACCAGACCTTCATGGCATTTCATATTTTTCGCTACAACCATTATACCGCTTGTACCCTTGTCCAATCTATGAACAATACCCGGTCTTACACTGTCTCCAATTCGTCCCAGATCAGGACAATGATGCAAAACTGCATTAACAAGGGTTCCCGTCCAATTGCCCGGGCCTGGGTGAGTAACCAGACCGGCAGGTTTGTTGATTATAACAAGATGTTGGTCTTCATGAATAATTTCAAGTGGAATATTTTCAGGAGTTGCCGCCAATGGAAGCGGTTTTGGTATTTCAATCTCAATAACAGTTCCTGCAGGTGGCATTTTTTTTAATTCAAGTTTGTCTTTGGCCCCTGGTGCGGTAATAAGATTTTCTGAGAACAATTTTTTTATAAAAGTCCGACTGTGACCGCAAATTTTTTTTACGAGATACTGGTCAAGCCTTTTAAAATCATGTGAATCTTTTTTGCTAATTTCAATAGTAATGGAATCTTCAAATGGG
The DNA here is from genome assembly GCA_023137315.1 of Bacteriovoracaceae bacterium. Lineage (GTDB taxonomy): Bacteria > Bdellovibrionota > Bacteriovoracia > Bacteriovoracales > Bacteriovoracaceae > JAGLPP01. The sequence continues at coordinate 14,579 of JAGLPP010000095.1, read as the reverse complement.
TTGTCTGATTGTTTATCCATTGCAAAAATTACTTCAAATCATAGGTCTTTCTTAGATGATCAAGATAGGACGTGGCAACAATATCAGGATTTAATTTCAAGCATTTGGCATATTGAAAGACAAAACCTCTTACATATACCAAAGCAGGAAGCGTTGACATATCTTCATTCTCAATATTTGTAACATATGTTTTGGAAATTTTTGTCATCTCACTCATTCGACTCAAATCGACTTTTTTATATTCACGAACCCTTTTTAGAAATTTACCGGTAAAGACGGTTGTTTGTTCAATTTCTTTTTCAAAATCAGGATCCGGATCAAAATCAAGAGCATACCTTTTATTGGCAACAATCTTGCTTATATTTTTATTACTGTTTCTGCCACTTGGGGCCTCATCTTTTGCCGCTTTCAAAATATCACTTGAAATCGATGGAATTCGTGGCATGGCAACATCAGGTCTTTTGTTGATTCCGCGTGCCTCGTCGTACTGTCTTCTTTTTCCAGGATCACTTAGAATTGTGTAAGCCTCTTCAATCATGCCAACCATTTTTTCACATTCATCTTCTGTCATAAGTGAATACAACGCAATGGAATCCATGGAATAGGCGTTTTTGGCCTGAATATATGCAGAATGGACATCCTGCTGTTCGATATCAGGAAAAACCTCAAGAACTTCGTAATAATTTTTGTCTATGCCGGTCATAATTGACACCAGTTTCTAATTCAAATTTAACAATCGGTGTACCATTCTGTCAAAATTGGTTACCAAAGGGGAATTTGGAAATTCCATAAGCAGTGGTTTTCGTCTTTTTACACTTTGCCAGACGGTTGCATCATAGTCCAGATAACCAACATAATCGAGATTGATACCAAAATACTTTTTGCAGATTATTTTCATGGAAAAGCCAATATCAATATCGCTCTGGGTTCTTGCCTGGTTTATTATAAGTTTACATGTAAGTTTGCTTATTTCATTTTTCAAGCGATAACCAACTTGAGGGTTTATGCCTATGATGTTTCTAATAAGATCTGCCGGTGTGGAATTTTGAGAGATCTTTGCATTCATCGCCCTGTCAATGATTGGACCTATTTCCAAAAGTTCTTCAATCATTTTTAGTTTTCGATGATAAACTGATTTTATAAATCGGTATGTATTTTCAATGGAGGTTGGCTCGGGTAGTGCTATGAGAATTCCCTGATCAGCGGAAATGAAAAAATCCAGCGTATTAAAGGTTGTTCCAGCTCCCAAATCCAACAATACAAAATCTGCATCCAACTCAACAAGACGCCCGAGGATCTTTGCCTTTTGCATATGTTTTAGATTTGCAATTCCAACATCATCCTGTGCTCCGCTAATAATGTGAAGGTTTGGAATTGCCGTTGGGGTAAGGAGATCCTTGAGACTCCGTACTTTTTTGGTAAGATAATCCGAGAGTGTTTTGTCCGGAACAGGAACCCCAAGACAAGTATGTAAATTAGCTCCTCCAAGATCAAGATCGATTGTAACAACCTTGTATCCCATCAAAGCAAGACAAATGGAGATATTGGCGGTGACGAGACTCTTTCCAACACCTCCCTTTCCTCCACCAATGGCCCATATTTTTTGTTTTCCATCATTACCGGACATATGAGATCCGGATTCTTTTTTATTAAAAATGGACATATCAACCTTTTAATAACAATTTAAACCATTTCCTACATCATTATACGTGCAAACAAATGAAAATGTAAGGCCTGATGGATGAAAAACATTTTTTTTAACAAGTAGCAACATATTTGCCAATATTTACTTTTTAGGCTTAACCACTACGTTGCATATTTTACCAGGAACATAAATTTCCTTAATAATATCCATTCCATCAATGAATCTTTTAACATTTGTATTTTCCATCACCAGTTTCAAAAACTCATCCTTGGAGATGTCCGGAAGCACATCAAGAGTCCCACGTTTTTTGCCGTTTATCTGAATAGCAATAGTAACGAGTTCATCTGTTGCCAGTTTTTCATCAAAGTCCGGCCACTTTTCATACGCGTTGGAACCAGTAACACCGTAGATACTACATAATTCCTCACTGAGATGTGGTGCGTACGGGGAAAGTATCAACGAAAATGTTTTCGCTGTATCCATGGTGATTTTCTTGGCCTTGTAACAGTGATTTATAAAAATCATCATCTGGCTGATCGCTGTATTAAAACGCATTTTTTCCGTGTCTTCAGTTACTTTTTTAACTGTTTTATGAAGCTGCTTTAATGTTTCTGGATCTTCCACATTCAAGGTGAGGTTATCCTTGTCTGAGAGAAATCTATGTGCCCTGTTTAGAAAATTATAAACACCATGAATACCTTTTTCCGACCATGGTTTCACTTTCTCCAAAGGCCCCATAAACATTTCATAAAGCCTCAGGGTATCGGTTCCAAATTCCTCAATCACATCATCAGGATTAACAACGTTTCCACGGGATTTACTCATCTTTTCCCCGTCGTAACCAAGTATCATTCCCTGATTTACAAGTTTTTGAAACGGTTCCCTGGTGGAGACAAAACCAAGATCATAAAGAACCTTGTGCCAAAATCTGGCATAGAGAAGATGAAGTACTGCATGCTCCACTCCTCCAACATAAAGATCAACAGGCATCCAATATTTTTCGGCATCCTTCTCCCACGGCTTTTCCTCATTTTTTGGGTCACAATAGCGAAGATAATACCAACAGCTTCCGGCCCATTGTGGCATGGTATTTGTCTCCCGACGTGCTTTTTTTCCAGTTTTTGGATCAGTTATCCAAAGCCATTCATCAATAGTTGCCAGGGGGGACTCTCCTGTTCCGGATGGCTCGTATTTTTCCACCTTAGGAAGGGCCACCGGAAGTTCGTCCTCATCAAGACAACGTACTGTTCCGTCTTCAAATTTTAATAGTGGAAATGGTTCTCCCCAATAGCGTTGACGGGAAAAAATCCAGTCTCGCAATTTATAATTCACCGTTTTTTTGCCAAGACCTTTTTTTGCAAGCCAATGATTCATTTTATTAATGGCATCATCTTTTCCAAGACCATTTAAAAAATCTGAATTGATATGGGCGCCTTCTCCTTCATGCGCACATTCCTCGATATTTCCCCCATCGAGAACCGGAATTATATTCAGGTTGAATTTTCGTGCAAATTCCCAGTCCCTCTGATCGTGTCCCGGCACTGCCATGATGGCACCAGTTCCATATGAGATTAAAACATAGTCCGCAATCCATATTTGAATTTTTTTGCCATTTACCGGATTAATAGCGTAGGAACCGGTAAACACACCACTTTTATCCTTGTTAAGATCAGTTCTCTCCAAGTCTGATTTTTTGGAAGTGACATTGAGGTATTTTTTAATTTCGTCCTTCTGTTCCGTAATTGTTATTTTTTCAATCAGTTCATGTTCTGGAGCAAGAACCATGTAGGTGGCCCCGAAAAGCGTGTCCGAACGGGTGGTGAAAACTTCCAGAACATCATCACGTCCATCAATCTTGAATTGAACCTCCGCCCCTTCACTTCTTCCTATCCAATTCCTCTGCATCTCCTTGATGTTTTCCGGCCAGTCAAGATCATCAAGATCTTCAAGCAGTCTTTGTGCATATTCTGTAATTTTAAGCATCCACTGCTTCATTGGTTTTCTAATTACCGAATGGCCACCAATTTCCGACTTACCATCAATCACCTCTTCATTGGCAAGAACGGTTTTCAGGGCAGGGCACCAGTTAACCTGGATTTCATCCTCGTAAGCAAGACCCTTGTTGTAAAGCTGGACAAATATCCATTGCGTCCACTTGTAATAATCAACATGACTTGTGGCAATTTCACGATCCCAGTCATATGAAAAACCAAACATTTTCAGTTGTCTTCTGAACGTTTCAATATTTTTATTTGTTATTATGTCTGGATGGGTTCCTGTCTTGATGGCATAGTTTTCGGCCGGTAAACCAAAGCTGTCAAACCCCATTGGATGGAGGACATTAAAACCGCGCATACGCTTGTAGCGACTTACAATATCTGTGGCCGTGTACCCTTCCGGATGTCCGACATGAAGACCATCACCTGAAGGGTATGGAAACATGTCCAAAGCGTAGAATTTGGGTTTGCTGTTATCAAGCTCTGTCTTAAATGTTTTATTTTCTTCCCAATATTCCTGCCAGCATTTTTCAATTTTCCTAAAATCATATTCCATGTTTTTTTATCCCCTTCCTTGATTTAGTGTGTCAGCACGATTTTATCAGATAGATGGCAATTATAAAATATAAACCTTAGACTTTGGGATCAAAGTCCTTGACCATTCGTGCAATCTCGAGATCCGGTTTAAATGGATGATCATCCTTTAACAGACTGCTTAGTATTTGTATCCGCTCAAACACAGAGTCATTCTCCAGAAGAATTTGTTTGAGTTCAATATCATCAATAATAAAATGGGAGATAAAGTCAGCCAGATGTGCAACTGAAGTGATTTCCCCCAGTATTTCCTCCCTTTTAATTGAATCGTCAATATAACTTTCCTCCCATTTTTCAAAAATATTTTCCAATCGTTCAATGATTCCTTCAGAAAAAATTTTACTTTCAGTCCGATCCGGATATTCCCTGACACTGAAAACAGGATGAGGAAGATTTTGAACAATTCCTTCAACAATCACCCTTCTTCTTCCTTTTACGGCAACTTCGATGGAACCATTTTCAAATGATCTTACAATTTTTGGATACCCGCTTGTCCCAATTTTCATTGGAGCATAATAGACCATTTTGCTTTTTACCGAAAATTTATCATTACTCGAAGAGGTGTCATATATTTCCGATGGACCGACAGCAACAGCAAGAGAGATTATCAATTCCTTGTTGTCCTTGCACATTTTTTCAAGCATAGCGATATGTTTCTCATTATTAAGATAGATGTGAATGGTGGTTCTTGGAAAAAACACCATGTTTGGAATGGCAATAACCGGAAGTTCAAAACTACTCACTACTTTTAACTCCTGCGTCGATTGTACACGAAGTAATTATTTTATAACACATTTTAATTCTCTTATGGGTTGAAGAACCGGGCCTTTATTGAGACACTTTGTCAATATACTCACAGGAGTCCAAGGACATATGAAACTTACAAATTCGTTAATCAAGCTTACCCCACATATGGTTGAAAAGGTTTGGGGTGGAAGCAGGCTTGCGAAACTAAAAACAAATATAAATACGAAGAATTTACCCAAAATCGGGGAAACGTGGGAAATTTCCATTCACAAGGACGGGCCGTCTGCAGTTAACGGAACGACTCTGGACACTCTTGTTAACGAGGTGGAACTCCCGTATTTATTCAAACTGATTGATACCAATGACTTTCTTTCGATCCAGGTACATCCTGATGATGAATACGCCGGAAAATACGAAAATTCATCAGGAAAGACCGAGTGTTGGATTATTCTTGATGCTGAAGATGGTGCTGGAATTTATCTGGGTTTCAAGAAGGGAGTGACAAAAGAGGTTTTCGACAATGGACTTGCAGGCAATGAGGATATTTCCAAATACCTTCAGTTTCACCCGGTAAATCGCGGGGATTTCTTTTTCGTACCCGCAGGAACGATCCATGCAATCGGAAAAGGTGTTTTTCTTGCCGAAATTCAACAAAGTTCAGGAATCACCTACAGGGTCTGGGATTGGAATCGCCCAGGCGATGACGGCCTCCCGAGGGACCTGCATGTAAAACAGGCCTTGGATGTTCTTCGTTTTGAAGAGGATTTCAATTCCATGAATAATTTTCGAATAAAAAGGGACGTGTTCGCAGCATCAGATATAAACCTTATTGAGCATGATCAGTTTGTTGTTAAGATTTTTAATGTGGAAAAAAAGGAAACCATCCATCTTTCCGATCTTGGACGTCATGCAGGGATTTTATGTGCTGAAGGTAATGCTCAAATTCAAAGGGGAAAAGAAAAAGTTGACCTGGATACATATGAATCAATTTTATTATCCAGGGGTGAAGAAAACCGGATCGATATCTCAGGAAAATGTATTCTTATATTAGTGGAATAGAAAAGGCGGCAAAAGTGAACAAGATCATGGTTATTTTTCTATTATCAATTTTTCTAATGTCGTGCCAAAAGTACTCAACCTATATTGAAGACTCAGATCAAATGGTTTCAATTATTCCGTCTGATACGGGAATCAAAAATATTGATATTATTGACTGGAAGGTTGGGCCCGGATTCAAACAAAAAGTTTCAAAAGGTGTCATGGTTAAAGTGTCATTTCCTCATTTAAGAAGGGATGACATCATAAAACTCAACAAAAATAAAAAAGTTGATTCGTGGCTACTTCGAGTTACCAGGATATCCACAATGAAAAGGGAGGTTATCGGCTATCTCTATGCTTCAATGTTGGTTCCTGTCATGAGAGGCGTCGTCCCAAACACCACAGGTTATTTCTGTATCTATTATGCAGCTGCGGCCCTTTCCCCACGATTTGAAAACTTTCACTGTCCCGCCTTTAATCACCAAAAAGTTATCAACGAACTCTCGTTGGAAAAAAGAAAATTTGAAACATCAAAAATCATTATAAGTCCGCACGATCGCTTGGGGGCCAAAGGCAGAATTCACAAGTTTGGATTAAAGCCGATTACCTTGAACGGAGGCATGGCCCTAGAGGGAAGATACACTCTTGAAATCGCTGCTTATTCACAAAATGAAAAATCCATAAAAAGTCGATTCGTGGAATTTCCGGAAATAATTGTAGTAAAGAGTGAAACAGACCAGTCTATCAGAGGATGTGTGAACTTCAGACCTTCTGCCACGAAAGAGGAAGAAGACAAGATTCGTCGATTCAAATTCGGAAGATAATTCGTATTTCTACTCTGATTTGCAAACTATTGGATAAGTAATGTTATGTCCATTCCTGGATTTAATGACAACATAATCATTTACATCGCTGAAGTTTTCAACATCACTGATATGAATAATATACTTGTGGCCTTCAAAATTGGTAACTTTTGTAAACCCTCTCATTTCGTGTTTTGTCCTGATCTTGCTAATTGAGGCCAGTGCCCTTCCTGAACCATACTCACCATCACTGTAAAAAGTGATGGAATTGTCCTTTATAACAAAGCCTTTGCTCATCCTTGGAGTGTGACATTTAATTGTTTCAGACGCCAATGAACAATGAATGGAAAGCATAAAAACTGCTGAAATAATCAATTTGATAAATATTAATTTTTTCATGATACCCTCTCTTGTTCACTGATTCTCATCAATTAAGTTGCAATGAACATGCCACTTAAGGGGTTCTAACAACCTGTAAAATTAATAAGTTACACCAATATTGGATATCTTGGTCGTATATTATCAGGAATTCGTCTAAGACTAAGACACTTTATCGAAGTCCGAGCGAATTTTTTATACGTAGGTGAGACTGCTTTTGTCTTTGGATAAAATTCCTGAATTCTTTTTTACGTTCAATATTAAGTAATTTTTTATTAACTTCGTTGATATCATACTTTGATAATATGAAATATTTTTTAACTTTATCATCAAGATACCTGTCACGATTCCCATAAACATTTTCACAGGACATTTTCGAAGAAGGCATTCTGGTAAGCCCATCCTGTCTATCATTATCTTTTTCTGCAAAACTGCCATATTCATGACTGGCCCTTTTTACACCTCTTCTGGATACTTTTAATTTCCGGAGCAATTTTTCCTCTACGCCTTCAAGTCCACTCAATTGCTTTTGCTCCTTCAAAGTAAATTCTTTTCCCCTGGATTTTACATTTGCATAAAGTCTGTTTTTTAATTTTCTGACATAATTTAGTTTATTAACCAATTGTTGATTTTCAAGTTCCAGAATCTGTAATCTCTTCCACTCATAACTATCTCTCATGGTATGTTCCATGTCTTCGTGTGAGCGTTTTATTTCCTGTTCCGCCGGTTTTCTTGAGGGGGCCTTTCTGGATGATGTATTAATTCTCCACAACAATACATTTTTTTTATCCAATAACATTTTGTGTTTTGCAATCTCCCGCTTATATTCAGAAACCAGTATCTGATACTGTTCTTTCTCATATTCTGAAGTTTTCCGCATTCCACGCATAACATCTTTGATATCACCGATCCCCTTCTCATTTTCGCCAATTTTTTTCCTTAGCTCCATCATGTCTCTAACCGAACTGACATGAGAACCAACATCCACAACCCCGGCCTCTTTCAGCCTGACAATCAATCTCTGACCGAAATAATGCCTGTTGATGGGAAACACCTCCCTTTTGGATTCACCAAGCTCGAAATGTTCATCAACATCATAATTATCCACCTTCCTGAAAATCTCTTTTCCTCCTGGGACTTCACCTGCTTCATAAAAATCATCCACGGAATTTTTTACGTCGAATAAAAATACCTCTTTGTTGTTTTTGGCCAAAAGATTTTTGACCTCTCCGGTCAATCTCACCTTTAATGGTTCCTCATCCTTACCGCGATATTCGAAATATTCCCCTTTACCTATAATCACCTGTTTTCCATCCAACGACTTGATTTTTAATCCACCTGAAACGGAGGTGAATGTTGAAATAATATTTGAACCATCATCATTAACATCAGCAAGAAACTCTCCACGCGAAAGATCAATCACATGATTGGTGGTTCTGATATAACTTTTAAATTCATTTCCTGGCAGGATAACCCTGATTTTCCCCTGGTAAAAACGATAATCTGCATTACATCGCGATGTGGAGAGAAAGTTATAATTTTCAAAACCAAATCTTGTTTCGTTTCCAATTTGAAACAGGGTATTGTCTCTCAGAATAATTTTTACATATCCTAATTTGGATGTATTGATTTCATCCCCTTCAAAAATCTCATTTCCGGCCACCAGTTTATTATAGTAATCCAGGCCACGATTGCTGCGAAGAACATCTCCTTTAACTTTTGCCACACGTCCAATAAACTTTGCAGGTGAAGCGGCCATTGCCGCAATCTGAAGAAATAAACATATAACAATAAATGTTCTTAAAATTAAACCGAGCATTTTTATCACCTATCAGGGATAACCCCTCAATGGTTTTTCGGCCAAATCAACGACTGTCTTGAGCGTAAATGAATATTTTTGAAACAAAACCAACCTTTCTTTGCTAAAATCATTATAAGGAGCACAATATTGAGAAGGAAGTTACTGTTTTTGCTGACAATATTATCCCTGTCATTTCAACTTCCTGGTGAGGAGGGGGAAATTGCAGTGGAGGTGCTTCAAGATATCAGGGCAACCCAGGCTGAAGTGGCCATGACGGACAATGATTATAAAAAAGCATATTCGATTCTGAATCAAAATATCATTGTCGGGCATTTTCATTTAAGAACATATCAGCTACTAGGTGAATTGCACCTGAAGCATGGTAAATTCAAAAAATCACTTCGTGCTTATTACTACATAGTAAAAGGAACACATGTTCAGAAAATCCTGAAAATTGCAGATAACAACTCGTTGATTGAAATTCTTCAGAAATCCCCACAACCTGAAGAGCACACACTTGATGCTTATTTTAAAATTGCAAGCATATGGTACGACCTTTATCGCGAGAATATCTATCCGAAGGAATATCAAAAAAGTTTTTTAAGACAGGCCGGAAAGTATTTTAAAATCTGCAATTGGTATAAATACCGCATGGGAATCACGAACTACTATCAAGCATTGGTTGAACGTGAAAAACTGAATTACTCCGCAGCAACCAAACATTTTTTTTCCGTAAAACAAATATATAAAGAGGATATCACGCAAAACCAACATCGGCTGGATACACTGAATTTTCTTCTGGCTGAGTCGCTCATACAAGGTGGACAAGTCAAAGCTGGAAGTGGTTATTTAAAATCAATTTATACAAACGAACAAAATATCACTTCAGTAAGAAGGTATTCCGAAGCATATCTTGACGGCCTGAACATGGATACCTGGTCTCTATCATTTACCCTTGGCGGAAACTACGACTCCAACATACACAATTTTACAAATACCAAGGAAGACTCTCTGTCATTATTAAAGAGGGCAAACTACTTTTATTCATCAAAAAGACATCATTACTGGTCGTATCTACTGTCTGCCAATATCGAAGAGGATTTAAATACTGAAAAAGAAATGAGCTATTATGATACCAGGGATTTATTCCTCGGAGCGGAAGTAAAATATGACAAACTTGTCAACTCGATTACCAAGCTAAGATACGGCCTTTCCAGAACGTACGGTCGTAATAATCCGGACGCCGGTTTTTCCAGTTTTATCACCTCACATAATTTCACTCCGGAACACGTCTATAACATTGTCAGCGATGATTTTACGGGTGCTCTTGGCCTGCAGCTTCCATTTTCCATGGTCGATGATAGAACAAAAGATAAGCGTACAATGGATTACGGTTTTGGTATCTCATACAAACCGCTTATTACAACCAATTGGTATGCACCTGTTTATGCCTTGTCGATCACCAGAATCGGTCAATCCTCCGAAAATGATGATTCCACGGAGGTACGTCTCGGGATGACAAATCTTTTCAGTCTGACGGAAAATCTTGAGATTTACTCCAATCTTGACTACCACATATCGAGCAACTCCAATCCAGATCTCGCCTACAAGGAGCTTACTCTCGAACTGAATGGCAATTATATGCTGAAAAAGATCAAGGGATTTTATCTGAATTTTAATCTGATGCGGCAAATAACCGACGAAGAAAGTAGTGGTTCTATAACAAAATGGAAATATTTTATGGGGATGACCTACTCCATTTAATGTTAAGATATGGAAAAAATATTATACAGAAAGGGAATTTACTTATGACTTCTATCAATGGAATCTCAAAAAAAGTGCTGTTGGTCATTTTGGACGGTTTTGGAATTAACGACAAGGACATGAACAATGCCGTTATACATGCCAACACTCCAAATCTTGATGATCTGTTTGCCAACTATCCATATACAACCATAAATGCAAGTGGTGAATTTGTCGGCCTTCCAAAAGGAATAATGGGAAATTCAGAGGTGGGACATCTTAACATTGGAGCAGGAAGACCTGTTCGACAGGACCTTGTCAGAATCAATGAGGTAATTGAAAAAAACACTCTTTCTGACATGCCAAAAATGAAAGAGCTGATAAAAACGGCCAAAAAGAAATCCGGAAAAATTCATCTTCTTGGACTACTTTCAGACGGTGGGGTTCATTCGCATATTGGACACATCAAGGAAATCATCAGACTCCTGAAAAATGAAGATGGTATTCAGGTTTTTTTCCATGCCCTAATGGATGGCAGGGATACTGCGAAGAACGTCGGGGTGAATTATGTTGAAGAACTTCTAAATGAACCAGGCTTCACTTTTGCCTCCATGCAGGGAAGATCAATAGGAATGGACAGGGATCATCGCATGGAGAAAACCGAACATTCCTATAAAACCCTCATCGGACAGGGGAAAATTGAAAATATTTCACCAGTGGAATATATAAAGAGGGATTATAATAATAAAATTTATGATGAATTCATAACACCTGTTCTTTTCGATGAAAAATATAAAATCGAAAAAGATGATTGCCTTTTCTTCATCAACTTCAGACCGGATCGTGCCATTCAGATGACTCTCACCATGACAGACCCCAAATTCAAGGAATTTGAAACACCAGTAAGGCCTGCATATTTTCTATGCATGACACCTTACGTACCGGATGAAGTCAAACTCCCAATTCTTTTTGACAAGGAAAAAATCAAAGGTGGACTTTGTGAATATTTTTCAGAAATTGGTGTAAAACAATTCAAAATCGCAGAAACCGAAAAGTTTGCCCACATCACTTATTTTTTTAATGGAGGTCTCAAGCAACCGTTTAAAAACGAAGATCGTGTTTTGATCCAATCTCCGAGGGAAGTACCAACATATGACCATAAACCACAGATGAGTGCACCAGAGGTTTGTGAAACACTGCTTGAAAAACTGGATGATTGCAAACATGATTTTTATCTGGTTAATTTCGCAAATTGCGATATGGTGGGACATACCGGAGTCTATGAGGCTACGTTAAAAGCTGTTGAAACAGTTGATTCTTGCGTTGGAGAAATTATAAACAAATGCAGGGAAAAAAACATCTCTCTTCTTTTGACCGCAGATCATGGAAACAGCGATCAGATGTCATACAAGGACGGATCGCCTCATACATCGCACACCACATCCATGGTTCCAGTGGCAGTTTTTCACAAGAATTTAAAAAACGAAAGCTTCAAAATCACCGGCAATGATTTGGCGTTAAAAGACATAGCGCCAACAGTGCTTCACATTATGGATATAAAAAAGCCGGAATCTTTCGTCGGTTCCACAATTTTCGAATAGGGGAAAACATGTTAGAAAAAATAAATATCACCCAAAAGGATTTCAAGGTGGAAACCCTTCCACACAAAAACGTCCATTACACGCCGATCAAATTTGATGATGAGTATTTTAATCGTGGTGACAAAAAAATCATCTATAACAACATATTGGATACAAATCGGGAACTTGAAAACCAGAATATCCTGACATTTGAAAGGCCCTCTCCTTCGCGAGAGCTTCACTTTAATCCGCATGAGACAAATGTCGGAATCGTCACCTGCGGAGGACTTTGTCCGGGACTTAACGATGTTATCAGGGCCATAACCCTTTGCAGTTTGGAAACCTACAAAGTCAAAAACGTGTATGGATTTCGTTTCGGCTATCTTGGACTTACAAGTGAATACGGAAAACATGTCATAAGATTGAACCATAACATGGTTGATGCAATTCACGAACATGGAGGCACAATACTTTCATCATCACGTGGAAACCAATCCATTGAAGACATGGTTGACACCCTGGTGAAATTTAATATCTCAATCCTTTTCACAATAGGTGGTGACGGAACCCAAAAAGGTGCCATGTCCATTTGTGAGGAAATCAAAAGAAGAAAACTTGATATCAGCGTTGTTGGAATTCCAAAAACAATTGATAATGATCTTTCCTATATCTATCGTACTTTTGGTTTTTATACCGCCGTCGAGGAGGCAAGAAAGGCCATTAATGCAGCTCACATTGAGGCCAAAGGTGCCCAAAACGGTATAGGTCTTGTAAAACTAATGGGCCGCCATTCAGGCTCCATTGCCGCCCACTCCACACTCGCTTCGGGAAATGCAAATATCTGTCTAATTCCTGAAATCAAGTTCGACATGAAATTGCTTTGCGAAACAATCATGAACCGTTTTTCAAACGGAAAAGATCATATTGTTATTGTTACAGCAGAAGGTGTCGGACAGGAAGAGCTTTATCGGGACTCTGAAAAAAATTATGATGCATCAGGAAACCTGAAGCTAATGGATATCGGCGTTTTTCTAAAGAAAAAAATCTCCACCTACCTTGGAGAACACAAGATTCCACATACACTAAAATACATTGATCCCAGCTATATGATCCGCTCAACACTGGCCAATGCCAACGACTCCTCTTTTTGTCTTCGTCTTGGAAATAACGCCGTTCATGCCGGATTCGCCGGAAAGACGAACTGCCTTGTCGGTTACTGGAATCAACATTTCACTCTGACCCCCATCAAGCTGGCAGTTGACGAGAAAAAAATCGTTAATACAGGCTCCTCACTTTGGAGGGCAATCGAGGAAATAACGCTATATAACCCGTGATGGCACCGCCTTGAAACATCTATCCTCCTTAATAAAACGGTTTTTTTCAGAAGGCGGCACCAATTGCACGGAGAGGGACACTCTTTCCCGAAAGATATCTTCCAGGGAAATAACTGGAATGGAAGTATTTTCACTTACAGCATCGGGTGCAATCATTTTCCATTCAGAGATATTTTGAACTCCCAATGTCTTATGAACAACATCATCAGTGATAATCGGACAATCTATCATTCCATCCACTTGAATTTTTCCGGCCGCAAGACAATCATCAAGTCTTCCAATTGGGAGCAGTCCTGCCATTGACCAAAACAATACCAACATCGGAAGCTCAATCCATCTCAAATTTGAAAGCATGATATCTTTTTCGGTTGAAAATTCTTCAATACAAATCACATATCTTTTAAGAGGGAGTCTCAATTTTTCCCTTCTTGTAATAAAAATAAATTTTTCCTTTATGGTTTTTCCATTTTTTCCCAATCCCACAATCTCCAGGCCCGGAATTCCCTTTGAAGCATATCCAAAAATATTTGTCCGCGCCCATGAGCATCCGATTGGATAAAGTGCCGTAATGCGAGTATCCATTTTGTTCTCCTTTCGACACTATTACATGAAAAAAGGCACAAAAATTCCAACCAGCAACTTCATGGAAATATTGCAATAAAAATAATGGCAATTCAAAAACTGACAACTTTACAGATAGAAGTGACAAGCATCACAAATCAAATTTCAAAAGCTCCTGATCCTTCGGACCGAAGTAACAAGTAAGAACTTTTTGCTCATCACGCCGGATCAGGGATTTATGAACTATTTGAAGATTTGTGGCAAAGATATTTCGAAGGGTGGAGCATCCAGAGATGGCACTCTGGCAAATTTTGCCAAATTTCCTTTCACATCCAATAGACAAAATCGCACTTTTTCC
>JAGLPP010000094.1 GCA_023137315.1 Bacteriovoracaceae bacterium | reverse complement strand
GAAAAAGGTCGCTAAAAAGAAAGTGGCAAAGAAAAAGGTTATTAAGAAAAAACCAAAAAAGATGAAGATGGAACCTGTTGTAGTGGAACCAAATCAGATAGATGCTGCATCAACTCTCTACCCTGATGAACCACTTGCGAAAAGAGATGATGATGATAACACGGTAGATGGAAACGAAAATGAAGTTTCATTTGATGATGTTTCCGAAAAAGCAGACGGTTTTTCGCAGGTAAACAACAACGCATCCGGTGAATATAATCCAGATGACGAGCAGGATGACGAAGCTGAAGGACAATATGGATACGGTTGGGGCTATAACGATGCTTTTGACAAGGTAGATGAAGGAAAAACTGAGACTGAGACTCAGTCTCAGTCTCAGTCTCAGGACGAAGATGAGTCCTATGTGCAAGGTGGTGTAGGCGAAAAGAAGGAAGACTAAAAAACAGTTTTACTGTCATAATAAAACCGGTCACCTACGAATGATTTTCCAGGTTGACCGGTTTTTTTATTCTTGCGGATAAGATATCAATGTCCTATAACAAGGCATTCGCTGACCGGGGGCAAAATGGATATCAGAGATCCTGTTCATGGTTCAATTCATATTCTGGATGAAGAAGTTCCAATTATTCAACATCCGTTTTTTCAACGTTTGAGAAATATTAAACAACTTGGTTTTTGTGAAAACCCATTTCCCGGTTCCACTCATACCCGTTTCCTTCATTCAATCGGAGTTATGCATATTGGAACTATTGTTTTTGATAAAATATTTCGTCATTACATGGAAGAACAGAAAATTAAACTTTTAAAACAAACTTTCAGGATGGCATGTCTTTTACATGATGTTGGGCATGCCCCGTTAAGCCATTCGACTGAAATTGTCATGCCTGAATTGAGTAAGTTGTCGATTCCAGGGACATATTTATCAAAAACCGACAAAAAAAATGATCGTCAGGCGAATCATGAAGATTACACAATTAAGGCAATTGTTGATAGTTCATTTAGTGAGGCCTTCAACAAACTTGAAAGAAAATCGGGTATTGAAAAAAAATATATTGCGGACTTGATTGTAGGAAAAACAAAAGAACCATCCTATTTCACATTCAGGGGTATTAATTATTTTCCGATGTTGCATCAACTCATCTCTGGTGAACTGGACTGCGATCGCATGGATTATCTGTTGCGTGATAGCTATTTTTGCGGAGTGAGCTACGGAAATTACGATTTGGATTGGTTGATTGATAATCTTGAACCGTGCATGATTGATGAAAAGGCTTTTTTGGGACTTTCAGAAAGGGCCATTGTTACTTTTGATGATTTTCTACTCTCACGTTATCATATGTTTTTAATGGTTTATTTTCATTATAAAGCTGTTTGTCTGGAACAGCTTCTTGTCAAATTTTTTCAAACATCTCCGGAGGAATACGTAATACCTGCCGACATAGAGAAATATATTGATCATGATGATTATTATCTGATGAAAATTTTACGAAATAGCTCCAATACACATGCTCGTAATCTTGTCAAAAACCGCATTCCGTTAAAAATTTTTGAATCATTCAACGAGGATCAGCTTATCAAGCTTGAATCCATACAAAACTATATGGAGGAAGAGGGAATTGAGTATATTCGGTGTTCGTCATCAAAACGAATATCCAAATATCATTCTGAAAATACAGATACCCCAAAATACAGTGTCAAAGTTGTACGAAAACTTCACGAAACAGATCAAAAGTCATTTTCGGATATAAACGAGGCAACTGATTTATTTTCCAAATTTTCCAATGCCCATGCAGTAAACCGTCTGCATTGTAATCTTGACATCCTTGCTACACCGCAAAAAAACCGTATAATTGACCTGATTAACACCGGTCCACAACCCAGATTTAACAATATTTGATCGTTTTGCAGATGTGATCGAAAAAGGTAAAATCAGGTAATTTTATAACGAATCGATCTGGATGGTCGATTACTGTGATGTTTATTTTGAGAGTAAAATGAATAGAATCTCAACATACATATTTTTGACAGTTGTTTACCTTGTCTTATCAATGAGTTTTTCCCATTCGGAAAAAAGGACTTTTTTTATTCGTAACGAAAAAGTTTTTTCAAACTATTTTAAAGGAACTCCAATTACAGTTATCCTGGTAGATGCCTTTCGAACAGGTTTTTTAATAAAAACTTATTACCATAAATACAAAATTATTCATGGTTTCAAAGTACCTGAAGACAAGATTGTAAGAATTTCGAAAGAATTTTGGAAGAAAAATTTAAAAAATCTGGGGATGTCCCTTTTTAGACGAAGTGAAAAGGGGCATTTGGAAAATGTTATACCAATGCCTCCCGGATTGCTTTATCTTGGTGATCATTTTTATGGTCGATGGAAGTATATTAATTCAGGCGAGAAGATCTGGGTCTTTCATCGAGGCTACAAACATTTTCCAGACGTATTTGGCTGGGGTGATTTTGTACCAAATTTCAAGTTTTTTAAAAAATCAAAGATTGCAATTGAAAATGAAAAATCTTTCTATGGACTTCATGATGAGTTTGGAACCAACGGAAATATAACAAAAAAATTTCTGGTGGATACCAAGACACCGTTCAAAAATATTGACAAGGTGAAACACCATCTGAAGAAGTTCATGAGTATTCCATGGACATCAAGTAATACGAAAAAATCATCCTCGCAGAAAAATAGTGGAGTTCTTGATGAATGAAATTATCGATAAATTAATTCTTCTTATTGTTACCACCGTCTTTATGTCCCTTACTCTTATACTTTATAGATACGCACATGCGCTTTTATATCCATCATCCAGACAACAAATCTTCAAACGCTTCCATCCATCACGAAATTCTCCTGATACGATACATCTTTTTTCAAGAATTCTTGGTGTAGGAATTATCTACTCACAATTAGGGATTTATTTCTCGGATGCCGGCTGGCTTCTTGCTTTCATTACTTTTCTTTTACAGGCCGTACTTTTATTTTCCTGTTATCTTATTTCCATCTATATTATAGAGAGCATAGTATTTTACAACTTTGAGTATATTGATGAAATTCTTAAAAGGAAAAACTATACTTACGCGATTATCAGTTTTTCCCATTCGATTGCCGTTGCGTGGATACTTAAAACCATTATTATGGTGTCAGAAAATAATTTTATTATGATAATCATGCTTTGGCTCATTTCAATGGTTATAATGGGACTTTCCGTAAAATCATATTCTCTCGTATCCAAGCTGGCATTCAATAAACTGCTTATACAAAAAAATCTAGCTCTGGCATTCTCTTATTCAGGATTCGTTCTTGGATGGACAATGATTATCTCGTCGTCAATTAATAATCAAAGTGAAAATTTTTTGTGGTTTAACTTTTACATTGTTTTAAAAATTCTTCTTTCTGTCATAATTTTTCCAATATTCAACTGGGGGCTGATTACTATTTTTAAATTACAGGATGATTTTAAATCCGACATGATATCTGAAAATGGTAGGGACATACTTGGTCCACAGGTTGGTTATGGAATTTTTGAAGGGATTATGTTTTTAACCTCATGTCTTCTTACAACTGTTATAACCGGTAAAATCTATTTTGGAAGTTTTTATCCAGGATTTTGATTCACTTTGAATGTAGCGTAACTAGCTAATAATACATGAAAAATGTCAGTACAACTCATTATATGAGATTTATCTAAATGGAGTTGATTTTTATGACGATAAGCCCCTGTATATATAGGGGAGTGTCATAACGATGGGTAAATTGAATATATTCGTTCTGATAACGTACTTATTCATGTTGGACTCTGTCCGATTTGAAGTAAGTGCTGCGGAAATTTACGCAGTACCATCGTATTGTAAGAAGAGCTGTTTTGAAGATACTTCAATTGAAAAATTACAAACATTAAATGTGAATATTGGGTCATTCAACTTGTCTGAAGGGCTTTATGAAACTGCGATGAAGGGATTGATCTCGCATCGTCTTCTTATGAAGGAGCTGTTTTTTGCTGACGAAAGAAAGCGTGTTTATGGTGATTGGAGGGCATGTTCTTCGCAAAATGACAGCGACATATACTACGGGGTGAAGAAGGAAGTTCGTAAGACGTCAAAAAAGGATAATGAAAATTTGAAAATGATGTTCAAGGTGCAGAAATTGCTGAACCTTATTACTTCAGATGAAATATGGAAAAAAAGAAATGGATATATACAGGAAATTTACAGGATTGATGGGGACGGTAAAAATGTGCTTCCCCCTTCGGCATCATTGGGAATCAATAAAACCAACAGGGATTTCATAAACAAAAGAAAGGGGCTTATGAAAAGGGTTTCCGAAGGGATCAGGGAAAATATGATCAAGCTCTCCCGCACAAGAAATGAAAGAGAGAGAAAGGCGTTGTTCTTGGCCCTGGAGAAGCAGAGAAAATATGTTTTTGATTTGAAGGTGTCCATAAAACAGGCAAAGGAGGCCGTGGAAGCTGATGGCCCCTACGGGATAAATAACATGGACCCGTTTCTTTATGATTTTTCGTCATTTATGGATAATTTTAAGGCGGGAGATCATCCTATTTTGGAGTATCGCAGATACAAACGATCGGATTTTGGAAAGGATACGTTGAAGCAGATAAAATCCTTGAAGACGGAAGACGGTAAAAGTGGTGAGGATTTTCTTGCAACGATCCGTGTTCTTCTTAATGGGGATGATGAGGATAAAAGTATTGCCAGAATGATGGCCGCGGGGATGTTGATGGATAAAAAAATCGGCCCGATGTTTGAAAGAGAGGTGAAGGACAGGTTGAGGGAGCAGTTTGAGATATTGGATGCCAATATACTTGAACTTTGTGAGAACAGGCATAAAAAGAAAAAACATCATCTGTTGCATTTTAATAAAAAATTAGTGGAACAATATATTGTAAGTCAGGGACCTGCGAAAAAGGATCTTTTACAGAAGGCCCATTGCAAACTTATTGAGACATATCCTCTTCCAAATAATGTCAAAGCGTCACTTATTGGTGCAGGAATGTTTGTTGCTGGAGCTGCCTTGATTCCTTTTACGGGACATGTGGGGATGGCAGTAATCTTCATAGGAGTGGGAACCTATTTTAGCGCGGTGGGGGTGAAGGATTATGTCGATATGAATCTTTTTTACAAGAAAATGAATGGTCTGCGCGAAATTGGGATGGCAGAAGTTGAGCAGGTTAGAAACATTGTTACGGAAAAAAGATTAAGGACTGCCTTGATTGTTCTTGATGTGGCCCTTACTCCAGTTGACATTGCTGTGATTAGTAGCGCGAAGAAAGCCTTTGGCAAGGCTTGGCCTGCAGGTACGAAGGCCATCAGAAAATCAAGTGGAATGATTAAGAAAAGATTTGATAAACTTTTTGAAGATAGTAAACGTAAAAGTGAGTAATCGGGAAAGCGAAAGTTCAATTATTCCAAAATAGGAGTTTTGATTTTACGAACATTAAAGAAATTTTCTTTTTCCATACTCCATTTATCGCCGTTAATACGAAACAGGTATCCCTTGTTGGTCAGAAATTTTTCATAAAACAGACCTAGCGGATATGAGACAAACGCGGAAAGAGTAAAAAATAGTTTTTTGTTTCTATGTTTTCTGGTTGGCTGTTCGCCTATACTTTGGAGAATGACGGCATCTGTGAACTGAAAACCCTCGGTGTAATTGGCATAGATGGACCCGGCTTTTAGTTTAAAATTTTTAGAAATGGTTTTAAATAGCAAGTGGGCCTGATTACGGTTTTTTGGCGAGACAGAGCAACCGCTGAAGAAAATTTTTGCTCCTTTTGAGAAACGACCAATAGCAGAACCAAATATGCTTTTGTAATCTTCTTCTCTATCCAAATGAAAGGCAAACTCGCCATCTTGGTTTATCAAAAAAGAGTTTACGCCGTGGGAAGAGATATATAAAAAATCGATTACGATGTTTGGATTATCCATTATATCTTCCAATCTGTTTCTAATTATTTCATTTTTGGTTTCCATGATTGGATAAATAGAAGTGTCTGGAAATTGTTGTTCCAATCTGGCTTCCATTATTCCGTAGGAAACGTTGGTATTTCCGGTCACGTGTTCATCGATGGTTGTATCAATGATGAGTCCGATATGATCAGGACCGCCAGTGGCCATAGCCATATTTGCAAACAAGGTGGTGAAGATAATTACAATGGTCAAAAAATTTTTCATTTACAACTCGATTCATTGGTGTTCGTATGTACTTGAAATGGCTGTATCACGGTGCAGCATAATGTTCAAGTCGGATTGAAAAATATATACTGGTTTACCTTATAAGTAATAGTGTGAGTATGATAATATACTTACCAAAATAAGTTAAAAGGAGATACAAAATGGCCCCTTGGCGTAAAAAACGTCGCTTTATTGAAAGGGAATACAATAACCATGTCTTTAAACCAAAATCCATCCCGATGTCCCAATTGGCATCAATTAGCATCGGGCACGATGAGATGGAAGCTGTAAGATTGGTCGATCTGGATCACATGAGGCAGGCCGATGCAGCGGAAAAGATGGGAGTATCTTCTGCGACAATACAAAGAATCATTGAATCTACACGAGAAAAAATTGTAAAGGCATTAGTAGAAGGACATGCCATTGTCATTGATGGTGGCGATTATAAAATTAAAAAAGATGAATAATTTTATGGTATTTTCTTTCACTCAAAAACCACTTGATTCTATGGGTATATACTCATATATTGTCAATCAGATGCATTTACTGCATTCACCATGATATTAAGTAGAAGGTAAAATATGTATGTTTTTGGCCCTGTCCCCTCACGACGATTGGGAACATCTTTAGGAATAGATCTTGTGAAACACAAGACATGTTCATTGGATTGTATTTACTGTGAGTGTGGAGAGACAACAGATTTAACAGTAAAAAGAAGATCTTTCTTTCCAGTGGAAGATGTTTTAAACGAAATTGATCATACACTTTCACAAAGGCCGTATCTGGATTACATTACTTTTTCAGGAAGTGGAGAACCAACTCTCTCAAAAGATATTGGAAGGGTTATTGATTATTTGAATTCTCACTATCCTGAATATAAGACAGCTCTTCTTACCAACTCAACACTTTTAACGGATGAGTCTTTAAGAGATGAAATTTTACCACTGGACTTGATAATTCCTTCTATAAATGCCGTAACGGAAGATATCTTTCAAAAGATGAATAAACCACACAGGGATGTTGGCACCTCTACAATCATTAAAGGACTTTTGGAGTTTAGAAAATCCTATAAAGGAATGTTTTGGATAGAATTGTTCATAGTACCAAACATTAACGACAACAATGATGAAATTGAGAAAATCAAGGAGATTTGCCTGCAGCTATCTCCTGATAAAATTCAATTGAATACTTTGGACCGTCCTGCTCCTCATAATAACTCGATAAAAGCAGCTTCATGGGAATCCCTGTCGAAAATAAAGGAAATACTTGCTCCTTTACCTGTTGAGATTACAACATCAGTTATTCCCGGGAATGAAAAGGATGGCAGAGAAGATAATCAAGCACTGGTTTTAAAAAAGATTAAGCAAATATTATCCAGAAGACCGTCTACAGTTGATGATCTTTCAGAATCCCTTGGCCTGAGAATCGTGGAGATTAATAAATATTTAAGGTTGCTTGAAAACGAAAAGATTCTTCTCTTTAAAGATGGGGCCAGGGGAAGATTTTATTACGTAGAGTCTAATGTAATTGAAGAACTATAGTTGTGGTGTAGATGAAAACAGAAGAAAATAAAATAAAATTACCGTATGTCCAGCTCATCATTACTCTGCTTGGGTTGGGATCATCATTTTGGACATATCTACTTCATATTCAGCTAAAGGCACAGGCAGGTTCACCCTTGATCTGTGATGTGAACGAAACCATAAACTGCTCAAAGATTATTGGAAGTTCTCAAGGCGAGCTTTTTTATATCCCTCTCGGTATTTGGGGAATGGTTTATTGGTTGATGGGACTGGGGCTTGTTTTTCTTCCAAAATTTTCCAAGGTCTCGGCAAGGTGTGTTGCCTCCTGGAGACTGTTTGTATCAGGAGTTGGTTTTGTATCAGCGTTAGCTCTCATTTATATTTCATATTTTATATTAAAAGGGATTTGTGAGTTTTGCTCTGTTGTGCAGGCAAGTTGTATCATCTATTTTATCGTTTCCTTTGTTTCATATAAAAGGATTAAAGATGGTGTGTACCATGCCACCAAGCTGGATTTTATCAAGTTTGTCGGTTCTGTAACAGTATCATTGGTTATTCCACTCGTTGTCTTTGCGTCTACAAAAACTTTTTTTCATAACTATTATAAAAAGATTGATCAAGGGCAAAAGCAGGTGGGCGAATATCAAATCCAAGCACCTTTTCTGCCTCTTTTAGATAACGAAAATATTGATTATTCTCAAGGGGAGAATGGTGCTCCTGTTGAGATTATTGAATTTACGGACTTTGAGTGTCCATATTGCCAGCTTCTTCATGAAAAGCTTCAGGAACTTAAGCATCTTGTGGATTCAGGAAAGGTAAGGATCTATTTTAGAAACTGGCCTTTGAGTTATCATAAGTATTCTTTCAAATTGGCCGTTGCGGCCAGATGTTCAGGAGCACAGGATAAATTCTGGGAATTTGCCGATTGGTCGTTTAAAACGGCCAAAAAGTATGCCAGAGATAAAAAACAGAAAGAAAAGATGTTTTCTGATTCAAACATCTTAAATAAAGCGAAAGACCTGAATTTGGATATCACAGCATTCAAGGAATGCTTGAAGGATGAAAATATTTTAAAGAAACTAAAGAAAGACAGTTCTGACGCCAATTATCTGGGAGGAGCAGGAACACCATTTCTCCTTGTTAATGGCTCTCAATATAAAGGCAACTGGTTGCAACCAAAGTTATTGGAGAAAGACATTTTAAAAATTATTAATGGTGAGTGATTTTTTTGGATAGAAATAAAAAACAGGTACTAATTATTGGCATGGCACATTTGGTTCAGGATATTTATCCAGCCTTTATTCCTGCGATAACTTTTTTGTTAAAAGACAAATTCTCCCTGTCTTACTTTCAGATCACTCTTATTTTAGTCTGTTGTCGTTTGCCATGTCTCTTTAACCCTTTATTTGGGGTGATTTCAAATAAAAAAATCATAAAGGGGATGATAGTTATTACTCCAATGCTCTCATCGCTATTTATTGGGCTTTTAGGATTATCACCATCATATTCAATCATACTTCTTTTGGCATTTTTAGCTGGAACAAGTTCTCAGATGTTTCATGTACCATCTCCTGTACTTGTCAAAAGGCTTTCAAATAGATCTCCGGGAAAGGGGATGAGCGTTTATATGATGGGAGGAGAACTTGCCAGGACGATTGGACCATTTCTCATTACATGGTTTTTAACGATTCTCTCCTTTGAAAAAATCTATATTCTTTCAATACTGGGGTTTCTATATAGTCTTTTTCTATTGGTTGTTTTTAAGATCGAAGATGAAATATTGGATACCAACAAGGAACGAAACAACTTAAAACAGTCATGGACGCTGTTTTACGAGAAAAAAGATCTTCTCTATACTATTGCCGGAGCAACTATTAGCAAGGCATTTACAGCTTCTGTAGTGGTGTCATTAGTGGCCATGTATTTAAAAGAGAGCAATTACTCCACATTTCTTTCAGGTAACTCTCTTTCAATTATGGCCTTGGCAAGTTTTTTCGGGGTAAGTATTACTGGTTCGTTGTCAGATAAAGTTGGAAGAAGAATTATTATTTTGCTTTCAACAATACTATCACCGATACTTCTTATTGCTATTTTAAGTTCTGAGAACCATATGTTGGTGGTATCGCTCTTGTTATTTGGTTTTGTGGCCTGTTCAACGGCCCCGGTTGTAATAACTTATGTGCAAGAGTGTGCTTCTGAAATCCCATCTTTTTCAAATGGAATGTACATGACATTTAATTTTCTGCTCACATCAATTATCGTTCTTTTGATGGGGAAAGTGGCAGATATTGTTGGAATAAAGAATGCCTTGTATCTTAGTGCCATGTTTTCATTATTCGGTTTTTTTATAATTTTAACCAAGACACAAAAACTTCAGATGAAAGACAGGCAATGCTTGTCAGAGGTAAATGATGGGTGACGCCACACTAGATTTTAAAGCGACTACATGCCTTGACTTTTCTTGCTTTTATGGATTTTGGTATTTCCCTTGCCTTGATCATTGATTTTTCAATAAATTTATTTCTAAGTTTTATTCTAATGTCGCTCAAAAGTTTTTCACTACAACTTTTGTCCTGTAATTGTTTTTCAAGGACCGCCAACTTCTTAAAAAATTGTTTGTATACAGGTTCAAATTTATTATTTTTTAAATATTCTTTCAGCTTATTTCTTGCTTTTATGTTTTTTTCGTCTTTGTATTTTATTGTGGGATAAAGTACTTCGTGAATTTCGAATAAATTTATATTGCAGGATACTGGAGCATCACCGGATATTCTAATGCCCTTTCTGTTATTTGTTCCACACATTAGCCATGATTTTTTGTCTTCTATTCCTGAAAGTGACATTGGTTCAGAAAAAAGTTCAGGTATTTCATGTTGAGATATATTTATTCCTCCCGGCAGTAATTTTTGGGACAGATTATTTAATATGATTTGAAATTCCATTGCAAGAAAAGAATTGTACTCATCCGAGCAAAGATTTTCGAGATTTTTATATAATTTAACCTGCTTTAAAATTTGATCATCAGAATACTTGAAAAGTCTTTTAATTTGGTCTCTCAGAAAGTTGGCAGTGTGTGTATCAAGATTTGCATATGCACAAAGTGCCTCGGGGGGCACTCCTGTTCTGATGGATGTTCCCTGGGGATCGGAATTCATATTAAGTTTTGAGTCAAGTTTTTCCTGTGACTTAATCCATCCTTTTAAAAATGAGATATTAGTGGATGGATTGGATGAATTTTTTATTCTTTCCAAAATGCTTGCCGGGGATGTTTTTGTTTCCAAACTTTCCAATAAAAAACTATCATCTCCTGCCGGTCTGTTCCCTGTTGTTGCTGTTGTCACACATAAAAGTTCTGGATATCTATTCAACAGACTATTAATATCGTTTAAAATTCTTCCGTCATAACAGGAAATTGTATCTACATAAACAGGAACTCCATTTTTTAGCAGACTCTCTATCTTGTCGAATATTTTTTTTGTTCTATGAGAGTGTGTGATTTCATTCCATATCGTCTTAAGTGTTACATCCATGACTCCATCGGGATATCCACCTCCCCAAACGGAAGAATGTCCTATAATGTTTGTTCCATGTGCCGAAAATTGAATGAATACTTGATCCGAGCTATCTGCATTTTGCCCGATTTTTTCTAAAATTCTTTCATAGTTTTTCAACGTAAAATGGTATTTTGAATCTCTTTTTTGTGTTGGTCTGCTTTTTTTGGGAAAATTTTGCCAATCGGCTAGATATTTATCAGAGTCATACAGGACATGCGTTTCCCATTTTTTGCTTACCATTATTTTTGACAGATTAGACATCACATCCAAAAATTCATTTTGTTCATATTGTCCGGCCCCTCCCATTATAATGGCGTAGTTTGTTCCATAACCAATAGATGGTGGTATAAGAATT
This sequence comes from Bacteriovoracaceae bacterium, assembly GCA_023137315.1. Taxonomy (GTDB): domain Bacteria; phylum Bdellovibrionota; class Bacteriovoracia; order Bacteriovoracales; family Bacteriovoracaceae; genus JAGLPP01. The sequence goes on along the minus strand of JAGLPP010000094.1, from coordinate 8,233 downwards.
AGAAATAAAAAAATTATTCGGAACATTTTTCCTCTTTCAAGTGAATTATATGAGGTTTGATTTTGCCGGCCAGATTATTTGGAAGTATATCGATTTTGCCAACCAGTTTTCCATTTAATTTGTATGGATGTATTTTGCTATTAATAATCAGGTTGCTATTTATCCAGGTTTTGTTTTGGAATTCAACAGGGGGAGATATTTCATTTAAGGTTATGAGAATTTCTGTTCTTGAGTATGTCCGATCCTCAAAAATCATACTGTATGTATTTGAATTGGATGTAGGGATAATCCACCCTCCAACCTTGTATTTTCCACATCTGACGGGGTACTTGGATACGGCCCATGCAGCATTAAGGAAACAATATGTTGTGATTATGAATAATGTCGGAAATACTCGTCTTTTCACTTGTTAATAATACCACGTTTTCATCTCGTGTTGGAGAATACAAATATCGGTAAATTTTTAACGAGTTATTGGAAAACTGCTTGTTATGCAGCTTTGCCGTAAAACTTCGCGTGTAAATGTTATCGCATAAAAACAGGTATATTGACGCTGTGACGCATTGCGTTCAAGATGAGCACTGATTATTAATTTATCGATGATGAGACGATTTCTTATCTGATTTCAGATACACAATCTTCAAATATTTCATCATCTCTAGAATCGAATAAATCGCTTTTGATAATGATATGGAAGCCGGCTGCTTTTTTATTTAAAACAAATTTGGGGGTTTGTACTTCAAACAAGTAAGTACCGTTTGTCGTTTCATATTTTTTTACATTTTCGTTATCCTAATGTTTGTAAAGTTAATATCTTTTAATATTTGTCAGTTTGCGGAATGCTGGCCCACGATAATATCAAATGATACCTACTTGTAATTCTTACAAAGGACACGTTGTTTATTTCCTAAAACGAAAAAAGGACTTTTCGCCGAAGCTAAAAGTCCTTTGATTTCATTTAGTTATGGTGGGCGTTGAGGGGATCGAACCCCCGACATCTACCTTGTAAGGGTAGCGCTCTCCCAGCTGAGCTAAACGCCCATAATGATTTAGACAAAATTTAGACGTATTACACTAAAATGTCAACCCAGGAACATTAGAAAAATCAGTAGGTTATACCTTGTCGGCACTTTGAAATTTTTACAAGAAGTCCTTTGAAAATGGTGAGTTGGGGTATAATTCCGGTCTATGAATAAACGATTATGTTTTGCAGTAATTACTCTACTATCCGTAACCTGTTGGGCATCCACTCCGCTTGATATAAAACTGTCGAAACAATTTGCAAAGTTTTATGAAGCACGTGAACTGATCACGAATCGCTTTGAGGATTTAGACGCAAAGAAAATGCCTGAACTTATTTCCAGAGAGGAATGGGAAAAAATGATTTCCCTGCCGGAGGATGAGAAATTCACCAACGCGGATATTGAAAAACTAATATGGAATGAAAGGGACATCATCAGAAAAAATTTTAATAAGGCATTGAAACATTCAGTACTTGATCTGGATGCCCTAAGAATAATGGGGGAAGCGAAGATCGGGGATTTCTGTAGAAGATTTCCAAAGGGTGGAATGAATCATGTGCATCCGTGGGGAACGCTTGATCGGGAGACGGCATATAATATTCTTATGAAGACTGATCCCATGGTAAAACCGGAGAGATTTTTTGAAGAATTCTCCGATGATAAGAGCGAAAAGGGAATGCTATTTCCTGATGAGCTGGAATTTTTCAGACAATACACAATCGAGGATGAATTTCCGTTCAGTGAATTAATTGAGGAAGACAAGCAGCGGTATACGGCCTTTTTTGAACTTCCTCATGATAAGAATCCATTTAATCGTTTTATGGCCACTTTCACCGTTTACAGATTGAGTGGTTTTTATGACAAGGCAAATGTGGAATTGGCAGAAGAATTGATGTGGGATGCTTTTTTAAAACGTTCAATGGAAAACAATATCAGTTATCTTGAAGTTTCAAAATCGGTTTTTACCACCTATGGACTGAAGGATAATCTGGCCGGATTGAAGAAGATCGTTTCAAAGGCCAAAAAGTATGGAATTGATCTGAGATTCCAGATCGGATTTCTTAGAATGAGTGACAGGATCGCCAACAACTGGAAGATCATTAAAAAATTGATACAATATGAGAAACAATTTCCTTTTATTGTGGGAATCAATCTTCAGGCAGATGAGACCAACCATCCGGCACTTGAGAAGGGACAGGCCATTTATGCCACACTCATGGCGGCCATAAAGCAGAAAAAGTCCAGGCTTCAAACGACAATGCATGCGGGTGAGCTGGGGTATTTATATAACGTACGCGATGCACTTATTCTTGGTTCTAAAAGGATCGGCCATGGTGTTAAATTGCGCAATGATCATGTAACACTTGTATGGGCCAGAAAACTTAAAACACCAATAGAGGTTAATCTTTCAAGTAATATCATGCTTGGAGTGGTGGATAGGATGGAAAATCATCCCTTCCTGGATTTTTTGCGTCTGGGATTGCCGGTAAGTCTTTCCACAGATGATGAGGGAATTTTCAGGACTGATTTGTCCAAAGAATGTGTTCTTGCAATAAAACACACCGACATTACCTATAGTGAACTCAAAAAGATGAGTTATTATTCCATTAGTACATCTTTTGCCGAGGGGAGATTGAAAAATAAACTCACAAGAAAACTTAAAGTGGATTTTGAAAAATTTGAGAAAAATTGGAGTTTGTTTTCCAAGTAGATGAATAAGTTGAGTCTTACAGTATCCCTTTTGTCCGATCTGATTCGACGATTATTTATTTAGTGATTTTTGTCCGTTATTACATATAATGGAAGGAGTTATGGATTTCAAAAAATGTGTTAAGAATCTTTTTAGCTCCAACGATTCAAAATTTGAATTGAGAATTTCTCTTACGGTCATGTTGGTGCCTCTTGTTTCCCTTATGATAACCGCTTATGGCATGTGGATTTTCCTGCACATGGTCTATTCCTATTTTCAGGCCAATGGTTATTCCGAGTCAGATCTGTTCCAGGAAACTTTTTATGATTATATATTTGGAGGCCTTTGGAACTATGCTCCACTTGTTCTGGCTTATTTCACTTTATTATTTTTCCTCGGATATTACATTGCAAGGTTGCTCATAAGGCCTATTAAGCAGATTGGTGAATACGCTGAAGAAATGATTGATCATGAAGTGGAACCATTCAAAATGGATTCTGTGGAAAAAAGAAAGTACATTTTGAATTTTAGTATGTTTTTCTTTCGTAGAATCAAGCAATTTCGCGTGGAAGGAGAAATTGCCGATACAAGCATTCCAGAACAGTTTGTGAAAGTCGATAGACCTGTTTTCGATTATGTGTTTTATTTCCAGTATCTTCTTTTTCTTTTTATTATTACCATGATTACGGCCATAGGACTTTGGGTTGCTGCTGATCACATTTATGTAAGTATTACCAACCTGGCACTGGCATCATTGAATGCAGACAAGTCTTCTCTTATGATTTTTTTAAATTCCATGAGGTTTGTTGTACAAAGCATCATGGTTATATCAATCAGCCTTATCGTATTTCTTTATTTTCTGATATGTAATAACATTTCCACCCAGCTCAATGGAGTGACTTTTGCTTTTTTTCGAATTATGAAGCAGGTAATGAGTGGAGATTTGTCCAATAGAATCAAACTTCGTTATGCTGATCCTGGACATTTGTTTGCCGACAAGATTAATTTTCTTATTGATACAGTTGCGGCAGAGTTGGTCGAAGAGGAAACAGGTGAATGTTCGGTAGATGAGGACGGCGATGCTCCACCTCCGCTTCCGCCATTGCCCCGGTAGGAAAAAATCGGTACTTCTTTTACACACATATTATATTTATTTGTGGTTTTTTGCAATATGCGCCGTGTGTTGATTTTTTTATAATAATCCTTATATTGCTATTGTCTCATGTTTTTTTTTTAACGGAGAATGGTGCTCATGATCAAAATTTTCGATAGTGAAGATATCAGTTTTCTCGAAAGACAGGAAAAATTTCTGAAAGACATTATTTCGTCTATTATGAAAACGCCAAAAACCTTCAGTGTTGATTTGGCACAAATAGAGCAGACTATTTCATTTTTAAAAGATGAAATGAAATCCGCCAAAGAGGAGGATATGCCTGCTCTTTTTCAGCAACTTGAGCAGCAGTATTCAATTGCTCAAAAGTTTTCCAAGCCTGTGGAATTACCCGATACCTCTGCGCCTTACTTTGCACACATGAGGCTTTTGGAGAATGGAAGGGAAAGGGATATTTTTCTCGGGCATGTTTCATTTATTCCAAGAGATTCAAATTTTAAAATTGTTGATTGGCGAAGTGCACCTATTTCACAGGTTTATTATAATTTCAGGGAAGGTGAAGATTTTGAACTTGATCTTCCAACCAGGGTTATAGAGGGGATTGTCAAAGAAAAGAACATTCTGACGATCAGAAACGGAAATCTTGTTCGCGTTGATAAGGGAAAAAAATCTTTTATTAGAACCGAAGATTGTTGGGAAATTCTTGATAAGAGTATTTCCTGTCTTGAAGGAGGTCAGGGAAAGGCCGTTCGTGAGATTGCGCTAGGCACGGGAATGACCAATTATGAAGTTCCCGATGTTATGTCACTTCTTGATAAAAAACAATTTTCACTTTTATCAAAGGACGACCAAAGTTCACTCTTGGTTATCGGTGGTGCCGGAAGTGGAAAGACCACGGTGGCCCTTCACAGACTTGCTGGTCTTTGTTACAGAAAAAAATATGCTCCATCATCCATGTTGAGTATAGTGCCGCATAGAGGACTGGTGAGGCTTTCAAGAAATCTTCTATCAAATATCGGACTTAACAGGGTTAAGGTTACAACAGGAAAAGACTGGTTTAAAAATCAGGCATGGAATATTATTTCTGATCTTCCGAAAAAGGTTTGTGAATTTACGCCACCAGGAGTCTCTCTTTTAAAGCGCCACCGAAGTATTTTGGATATTCTTGCCATATATGTACAGAGAAAAGAGGAAACTATTTTAAGGCAATTTAATGAAAAAGGGTGCAGTGAGATTTCAAAAAAATTCCTGGAAATGAAAACAGTCCCGCTTGTTCCAAGGCTTGAGACGATCAGGGATTTATCCGATTTATCACCAACGGAAAAAATTATGGTAGGGGATTTTCTGAAAGAAGTTGAAAATTTTAATTCCGCCAGGGAGGATATTTTCAAGGATGTAAAACTTCTTTTACAAATGATTGAATTAAGTGGTGGCAGGATTACGTCAAGAAATGTCGAGGAGACAATAAGGCATACGGCCTATCAGTTTAAAGCACGTGAATATGACAGTGATTACAAGGATCGGACATTGGACGGCCGTTCCATGGATTATGGAACTCCAGACGAGCTTCGTGGAACAATTGACTATGAGGATTTTCCAATTCTCTTGCATTTGATTGGACTTTTGAGAGGCGATATTTCTACACGAAAGGGAAGTGGCAGAAAATATAATCATGTTGTTCTTGATGAGGCACAGGAATTGGCACCGATTGATCTTAGTGTTTTTGGAAAATGTCTTTTAAACAAGGAAGGAAGTTTCACCGTTTCCGGAGATTCCGCCCAACAGATTGATGAGACGGCAAGTTTTACTGGTTGGAAGGATGTTTTTAAATATTTGGGGGAAGATGATATGGAGGCCCATGAATTGAATATAAGCTATAGGAGTCCGCAGAGTGTTGTGGAGTTTGCTTATAAGATTTTAGGCCCGATTGCGCCGGCGCATCCGCCAAGAGGAAATAGTGAGGGGAAACCGGTTATCAGAACAATCTCCCAGCATCGGGCACATGCTTCCATGATGATCAATGAGGCACTGGACGATCTTTTTGGCAGGGAACCAAATGCCTCTGTGGCCGTTATCTGCAATAAGTTTGAAACGGCCAGGGAGTTTTATATGGAGCTTAAAAATCTTCCGCATGTGAGACATGTTGAGGACGGTGACTTTTCCTTCAGACCGGGAATTGATGTTACAACAGTTGAGCAGATCAAGGGCCTTGAGTTTGACTATGTGATTATTCCAGACGTTGATGAATATAATTATCCGCCACAGAATATTCCAAGAAGAAGATTGCATCTTGCTGCCACGCGGGCAATTCATCAATTGTGGATACTTGCTCCCGGACGTTTTTCCAGTATTTGTTAAATGACGATTTTAAAATTAGTGTCTAATCTTCGTAGATTCCGCAAACAGGTACGGCGATTGTGGAATTGGTATTTGTGTAGGACTCATAGTGGAGTTTTGTAGCATATAGACTTCTTGCGAGTGTTAGCATACTGACATCATTTTTTACGACAAGTTGTATTCCACACTGGACTGAAAAAAGACCATGATTTGATTCGATTCCCATGATGTCAGAGGTCCAATTTCCCGGGCATTTTCCGATTTTCATGTCAACGACTTCCAAGGCATTCCACGATGAATCGTCAAATCTTTTTGCGAATCCATCCAGCGAATTTTCAGCAATTTTTAACGAATCAAAGCTGCATGTGGATGTTGTGGCAAAAGTGTGAGTTGTGATAAATATTATGAACGCGAAAATGAATACGAATTTCGTTGATTTACTCATATGGACAGTGTTTTACAACGATTACAGATTACAGGCAATGGACTGTGTAAAAAAGATACTGTTCAGTGGAGTGGGGCTAATAACGACAGTTATTTTCCCTGTCAAAATAACGATTACAGGCATTTCCAGAAGACTTGCAATCACTCATGCTGTTTGAGAAACGATGGCCGTGATGGCAGGGTCTTGTTTCACCACGAACAACGTTGATTTCAAATTCCCCGGATGATACTTCTTCATTGTTGTGAAGCATCTTGTATACAACCATGTTTTGCCCTGTAGATAGGAGCGGGCGTTGAAGCAAGGTAGTTACTAAAAGATTTACGGGTTTTTTTGTTCTTCCGTTTTCAGTGCTATAGGAATGTTTCTTGGTTTTTACCTTGCCATTTTCCCAGTGGGCCGTAAGTACAACTTTGTCTGCATTTATTCCAGGAGTGCCGATAAAATATGAGTAGCTTGCAGGTTCAATATCATATGCCTGGCAACGATGTATGACGTTGTCTGAGATGCCGTTTTCGTAGCATGAAACACTGAGGTTTCCGTAAATTTTTGCATATTCTATGGTATCACCAAGTTTAAATCCTGCAGCGTTGGCAGAAATATTAAGTATTACAAGAATGGCAAATGTTATGATAAGTTTCATATGGAACGATCCTTTGCTTATAGATTATTACTTTTAAATTTTAAATTTGCAGTTGATGGTTTGTCCATAAGTGATTTTTTTGACCGGTGGCGCAATAAATAATAGAGGTGGAAAATATGAAAAGTTACATTGAATGCTACTCCTGTTTTGTCAGACAATCCGTCGATGCTGGAAAGATTGCCACCAGTGATGAAAATATCCGCTGGGAGATTATGAAAGAGGTAATGAAAAAAAGCCTTGAGTTTTCAAGGGATGACAGTCCTGCAATTATGGGCAAGGTGATACATCAAATTGTTCGTGATATTTCAGGTAATAATGATCCATACAAGAATGTTAAAGATGAATATAATAAAAAAGCGTCCAAGATGATTGGGTTTTTAACTAAAATCATAGATGAGAGCGGTGAAAAGCTTCATACGGCCCTTAAAATTGCGGCGATTGGAAATATTATCGATTTTGGCCCGTATGGAATGTATGGTCCAAGTCTTGAAGAGTTTGTGTGTAAAAAGCTTAAATCTGAATTTGCAGGAAATGTTGGATTTGGTGACTTTAAAAACAAATTGGATAATGCGAAGTCTGTTTTATATGTGGCCGATAATTGCGGAGAAATAGTTTTTGATTCGATTTTTATTAATCGTTTTTTGAAGGATAAGACAGTTTATCTGGCAACAAGAGGTGGGGCCGTTCTGAATGATGTCACAATGGATGACATAAAAGAGATACAGTTTTCAGATAATGTTAAATTGATTGATACTGGGGATAATGCTCCAGGTGCGATATTAAAATTTTGTTCGGATGAATTCAATAAATTATACAATGATGTTGATCTGGTTATTTTAAAAGGCCAGGGAAATTACGAAGGGATAGGTAAGCCGAATCGCAAGAATGTTTATTCTGTCCTGATTGTAAAATGTCCTGTTATTGCCAGCCATATTGGTTGTGCGAAAAATGAACTGGTTTTGACTGTTCCGGATTAAAGATCATACGT
>JAGLPP010000093.1 GCA_023137315.1 Bacteriovoracaceae bacterium | reverse complement strand
GGAGCGATGGAAAGCATGTATCAAAGAAGTAAAATCCAGGAGGAATCCCTCTACTACGAAACCATGAAAGATAACGGCAAAATACCAATCATCGGTGTAAACACATATATCGCCGATGACATCGCAGAACAGCTTGGAAAGGAAATTGATCTATCAAGATCAACTAATGATGAAAAGACGGATCAGATAAACCGTCTCAATTCCTTCAAGGAAAGAAACAAGAACAGATCAAGTGATGCCCTCAAAAAACTGAGAAAAGTCGCACTTCAAGGTGACAACGTTTTTGAAGAGCTTCTTGATACCGTAAATTACTGCTCTCTCGGTGAAATTATTGAAGTCCTGTACGGTGTTGGCGGACGCTACAGAAGAAACATGTAGATAAATGGACAGATCGTAAAACTTTGACTATTCTGCGGCAATATCACTGCCAACTGTAATAACCAACGGGGAAAACATATGAAAAAATTCATTCTTGTATTCGTTCTTATGCTGACTTTTATTTCCAACACCAAAGCCGCTTGGCCGGTACGCACACAGATAAGGGTTACCCCTACTTACGCCTCCGGTACTGTTTTTAACACCTGGCACCGTCCAGTTATCTGTCATGGATCAGTTTTTGGCAGAACACGATATGGTTACGTCGCAGAAGTATGGATGAACAACATTGTTCTTTATCCAGGCCAATTTGCGCACGAATATGTCTACACAAGTCCGGCAGACCCGTTCATACACGCTTGGGCCAATATACAATGCGATTGGTTGTACTATTAAACTGACATTTCAACAAAAAAGATGAAAACCTCAAAAAGAGTTTTATTAACGGCCTTGGTATCCATTGTGGGGTTTTATTTTTTAATGGTGGCTGGATTCTATTTTTTTCAGGAAAAAGTGCTTTTTCACCCAACCACGGACCGCTTTGAACACTGTTCTTGCAAAGACCTTATGCCGGTAAAAACCAAAGAAGATGGCAAACTGATCCGGTACCATGTTCACACCCACGACAACCCACAAGCTGTTTTTCTACTTCTTCATGGAAACGCCGGAACTGCCTGCGGACGTTGTTACTACGTAACAAACCTGAAAGAACTTCCAGTTGATTTTATCATTCCGGAATTTCCCGGTTTTTCAGGAGACAAAAGAGGGCCAACGGAAAAAAACTGGCTTGAAGAAACCCTGCTTATTCATGACTATATTCAGGAAATGTACGAAGGCCTTCCAATTATTGTTTTTGGAGAATCCCTTGGAACAGGACCGGCCACATGGCTTGCATCAAAAAGAAAAATCAGAGGACTCATCCTGCAATCACCATATACATCAATAAGCAATATCGGCCGTGAAAATTATCCATTTTTACCAGTTGAATTAATTCTAAAACACAAATTCAACGCCAAAAACTGGGCACAAAAAACCAAAACCAAAAATATCCTTGTCATTCACGGAAAAAAAGATCGCATAATCCCATTTTCAAATGGAATGAAACAGGCAAAAAACTTTCCAAACAAACCAATTATTGAAGTCTTTGAAAAAAGCGGGCATCTCAACTTCAGTCTGGTTGCACCCAAACGCTACTGGAACATAATAAAAAATTTCTGTAATAAATTAATTGCAATTTGACGGAATCACTCAACTATAAAGTTCTTTTCTAATTGAAATTTTTGATAAATGATAACAAGTAAGTATTCAGAAAAACACAAGCGAGGCCGTTTTTATGTCAACCACTTCACCAATTAACATCTGTCGCTTTCTTTACGTTGGCGCAGACGCAGATGTAATTGATGACCTCGAACACACATTTGAAAAACTGGATGTCACCTGCTTTGACAAGTCCCTATATCCAAATCAGGCCATACAAATACTTGGCAACATCGAGAAGAAAGGACTCTTCTATCACTTTATTCTTATCGACAAGGAGAATCTCGATAATAACGAGGTACTGACATTTTATAATCGGATCAAGACCAGTAAACTCATGTCCACTTCCCCTATTCTCGTTATCAGCCCCGAAAAAGAGGTCGGAACCGTTGATTTGAACAAGCTTGAGAATTTTGAATTGAAAAACGATCCTCTAATCCGGTTTTACACAAAACCAGTCAAGGCCAAAATTCTTATTGACGATCTTGTACCTATCTTTAATGAATCCTATGGAAATAAACCTCCGTTTGAACTTACTGAACTCAGATCGTGCAATGTGTACACCCTTCCATCAACAATTGATATTACTGTAATCAAGCAGATCAAAACACTTTGCCAGGACACAAAAACTCTTGAAAGAAAAATTGTCATCTTTAATTTCAAGAATACAACTGAAATATCAGACACCAACTTGAAAAATATTTCCAAAAGCCTGGTCAGTATAAGGACAAAATACCCCACCATTCATGCGATAAATTTCCAGGAAAAGTTACGCCGGAAAATTCTTGATCTTGGACTAAATCATGTCCTTGACACAAAACACACAATAAAAACCCTGTTATCCAAGCAGTATCACATGGACCCTAAAACACTTACGAAATAATCGGAATAAAATAAAAATGCCGGAGTAAAAAAATAGATTCACTACACGGACTAAAAAGACACCTTCTTGGCCTTCAATTGGTGCCAGTATCCATCAGAGAGCTGATATATCTAAACCGCAGCCCATGTGATCTATATACCATTAATAAAAACATCTTTGATATCCATATTAAAAAAAAATCCCAGTTGGGAAAGGACATTCTAAGAGACCTTGTCGCTAAAAAAACAACCACTCTCTACGCAAAGGAAAACGACCACAAAAAAATTGTCGAGACCCAGCAGAATTTGCTTCGTAACTCAACACGCTCGATTTCAATCGGAAATCCGTTGGAAAATGCGAAGAAACAATTGAATTTTTTAACCTTGAACATGTACTACCTTTACCAGAACGTAACCGACAACGAATTATTAAACCTGCAAATACAAAGCATTAATATTCTTTCCCAATTCCTTCTGGACAACATTCATATCCACAAACCACTTTTTGATGAATATCAAAAACAAAAACATCATCATATTTTTTCACAACCATTGCTATCTTCGCTGTTTCTTCTTGGTGTTCTAAAACAGTCCCACATGTACGCTGATAAAAACATTGAACAGCTTTTTCTTACAAGCTATCTCAAGGACATCGGCATGTCTGCAATTCCGACTGACAGATATGACAAGGAAGAACTTTCCGAAAAAGAAAAAAAGCTCCTTTTAAAACATGCACGAATTTCAGTGGAAATCCTGATAGGAAGAACCCCCCTGAAACCAAATCATTTAAGAATCATCGAGTACCATCATGCCTTCAGCCATCTGCGCACCCAGATAAACTCGGAAGCTAAAAATGTTTTCGAGGATGACAACGAAATGCTTCTTGGATTTGAGACTCTCGCTATTTCCATTACCGATATTATCTCTGCCATGATTTCAGAAAGACCATACAGAAATTCAACCACCCTTTTTCAAAGTCTGGAATTCATCAAGTATATTATAGCTGACCAATTCCCAAAGGAATTCAAATTATTCGTGACCTTCTTTAAACAATTTTATTCGTAGGACCACTAAAACAAGCAAAAAATCATCTGGCATTGATTTTTTTCTTTTCATTTCAAAAACTTTACTTCAAAATTAAATATAATCACGGAGTTAGAAGACATCTGACTGGGCATATCATTCTAAGGAGGGAATAATGGCTCAAGAATTCAGTCCACTTACCGGTATAATTGAAGAAGATAAAGTTTTCGTGGATTTTGGCGAACATGAAGGCAAATCCATTCTCGAAGTTGCAGATACATTACCGGATTATTACGCCTATCTCATAGACAAAAAAACTGTTGGAAAATGCAGCATTAAACGTTCAAAGGATAAGTCCTACAGACTGCACGTTTCCCAGACTGTACTATAAGGCCACCTGTTATTGTTATCTATATCTGCCGGTTTTAATATTCAGAGTTTTCTGTGTATTGATTGTTGGATGGCATTTCACCATGTGCAGGCCAATCACTTTTAAATACAATTTTTTTCTCACACAAACGGTAAATCATGAAAAAGCATCTAAATTACAACAAGTTATGCCATTATCACTTTATATCTTAAGTTGGAAAAAATCTTGATGCTTCCGGCCTATTCCGATATAACACTGATTGATTTTCACTCAAACAAGACGAGCAAAAAACGCACCAGGAGGGGGATTTGATGAATAAAACAAATCAAATACTCATTGTCGAAGACGAAAAAGATATAAGCGATTTATTAGAGGGAAGACTTAAAGCAAATGGATATCGCTGCAAAGTCATTTCACGCGGAGATGATGCCTTAAATTATATACAAACAATTGAAAATGAAAACAACATCCCAAGTCTTTTTATTCTTGACCGCATGCTGCCTGGTAATAACGGAATTGAAATTTGCAAATTTTTGAGACTTTACAAAAAAACAAGATATAATCCAATACTAATGGTCACGGCACTAACAAGACCGGATGATATTGTAGATGGACTTGATGCAGGTGCAGATGACTATATCCCAAAACCATTCGATATCAATGTTCTTATTGCAAGAGTCCGGGCCCTGCTCAGACGTTATGAAATATTAAATGAAACCACATCAACAAATCTGGATTCCATACTTCAAATCAACGGAATCAAGATTGATAAAAACCAATGCAAGGCATGGACTGGAAAAAAAGAACTCGAACTAACACTCTCGGAATATAAAATTCTGTGCGCCTTTATGGAAAATCCAGGAAAAGTTCTTACCAGAAATCAACTGGTGGAATATATACAGGACGGACCTGTGCATGTTACCGATAGAACAATAGACACCCATATCTTTGGTCTGAGAAAAAAATTGGGAAAATATTCCAACATGATTGAAACCATAAGAGGAATCGGTTACCGAGTAGTGGGACATGTCCTTTAAAAAACTCGAAAAAAACATGACGGAATTACCATGGAGATTTTTTAAAAAAATCGCCCTGGCACAGGCATTCGTCACAGTCTCGGCAATCCTTATTACCGGTTTTGTAGCAACATATTATCTTAGAACCCACATTATCATCCAGTCAAAATTACAGCTTCATGAATCACTGCAAACCATCCGCAAATCCCTGCTAATGACCAATCTCGACCCTGTAATCTGGTGCCGCTCACTAACTTTCGATCCAAGAACCAGATACACTCTCATCCGTGACGATGGAAAAGTTCTCTGTGACAGTTTTATGGATTTTGAAAAACTTGAAAATTTCTCACATCGGCCCGAAATCAATACCGTCCTGAAAACCGGGATTGGAGAATCACTACGATATAGCAGGACACTGTCGAAAAAAATGCTTTTTGCTACAACTGTTATCAGCTATCCCCAAAAAAACAGTAAAAGAAAATATATTATAAGAAAAGCAATCCCGGTGGGACAAATTTATCGTGCAATCTATAAATTCGATCAATCTATTTTGATCATTCTGCTACCGTTAATTCTGATAGCATCACTTGCCATTCTCTTAAAGCTTCTACAGGTAACACTTCCACTAAGAAGCATTTTCAAGAAAATCTATGTGTTAAAAAAAACCGACCCAAAAAAGGAAAGCGATTATATACTCGGTCCGAACAGTGATTGGAAACTTGTCGAAAACACCCTGGACCAGGCAAAGAAGGATCTTGACAACTATATTGAAGAACTTTTTTATGAAAATGAAAAATTCAACACTCTCATAGAATCAATTTCCGACGCCATTTTGGCCATTAACAAATCCGACAAGATACTGTTCATAAATAAACGTTTCAAGGAGTTTTTTCTTGAGCGCAAATACAGTTGTGACAGTGCCAACCAACCTTCCACAATAAACATACACAATCTAATCAACAGTCTTGGACTAAGAGTCCTGATTAATGAAACGCTTGAAAGTGAAACTTCCATTTTATACGAAAATATCCCACTCCCAACAAGGAACAAGTCGGATATCTGTTACTTTGATATTTCAATAACTCCTCTCAAAAACACCAAAGGAGAGGTATTTGGTGCAGCCTGCATCTTCCACGATGTCACTTCAAAAAGACTGGCAGAACAAATGAGGGAGGATTTTGTCGCCAACGTCTCTCATGAAGTAAAAACACCACTAACCGCCGTGAAGGGATACGTCCAGGTACTGAAAGAAACCGAAATGGCTACCAACAGTGAAACAAAAGTTTCACTGGAAAAAATTGAATCCAATTCAAACAGACTTGATATCCTTTTTCAAAATATTCTGAACCTTTCAGTTATAGAATCCAGACAACTCATCAACAAAGAACCTGTTTCCACAGAAGATATAACCAACTCCGTTATCTCAAATGTAACCCAAAGTTATCCTGACAAAAACATCTCCATCCATGTCAATCTTAAGCTTGAAACTGTTTATGGAGATCCTCTCATGATTGAGCAGGTACTAACAAACCTCATTGATAATTCCTTCAAGTATTCAAAAAGAAGTGGAGATATATGGATATCCTGGAAACTTGATACTTCATCCGAAAAAAATCCAGTCTGCGTTCTTCTTGTAAGGGACAACGGGATAGGAATTGCCGAAAAGCACCTGTCAAGATTATTTGAGAGATTCTACCGTGTTGATCCATCCCGTTCAAGAGATATTGGCGGAACGGGACTTGGTCTTGCCATTGTAAAGCACATAATTCAAAAACATGGTGGAAAAATTTTCGCCCACAGCATCCCTGGAATTGAAACAATTTTCAAGGCCGAGATACCACATAAAAATTATACTACTCAATAAGTTTCAGAATTTTTCCCGGGGAAGTGTTTATGTTCTGAAGCATTACAATAGCGGCCCCCGATTTAATCTGTTCCTTGGCACGATTTGCCGTACCTTTAGCCACATCCATATCACGAATACGGGAATTTGAAGCAGAAAGGCCCACATGTGAAACTTCAAGATTTTCTATGGCCGAAAGCATTCTTCTTTGAATTGCCCCAAGATCCGCCCTTGCCGCACTAATACCTTCAATCACTTTCTTTGCAGGAATCATGGCCGCTCTCGCTCCGGCCACTGTTGATATATCACTCTCCGCAATTCCTGTACCAGATATCCTCTTCATGACATTTTGGGCCCGGTACTCCAACTTACTGTGCTTGTTATAATCGGTCCCAACCTGGAATTCAAAAACGGCACCATCAAGTCCATCCCTGCCATTGAAAAAATTTGTAATACTTGCCACACGAAGAATTTCACCTTTGACGGACTGATATTCCCTGTTGGCCACACTCCTGTCACTATCACCAAGAGTTCCGGTGGAAGAACGAATTGCCAACTCCTGCAAACGACTACTCAGAGACTGCATGGTGGTCAGTGATCCCTCGGCAACCTGAAGAAGTGAGATGGCATTACTGGCATTATATTTGGATTGACGCATACTTCGAACTTTGGCCCTCATCCTTTCGGAAATGGCCAGACCGGTCGGGTCCGTCGCCGTACGAAAAATACGATCACCCGAAGCGAGCTGCTCATCGGAACTTCTGGTCTTCCCGTGGGAATTCCCCAAGTACCTCATGCACGTTAATGAACCGACGTTTGTCGAAATCCTCATAATTTCCCCAGGGCCTTAAAATTCAATCCATGGCCCCCCATCTCCTTTTCGGAGAACAAATATTGAAATGGAAAACTCGGGAAAGAAATTACACAAGAAGGAAAAATATTCCATATTTTATTTATTTCCGGAGTAATATAATCAGGTAATCACATTGTTTTCATTTGCCGTTGATTATTCTAAACTCTAAGTGTGGCGGTTCAAAAGTAACTTTGAACCATGGGGGGGGAACAATGAGATTATTACATTATATCGAACAGGGCGGTCCAATCATGTACATCCTGTTATTTCTTAACGTTGTAGGATTTGCACTCATGATTTACAAGTTTTATATTCTTTCCAATGAAAAAAATAAAGTGGAAGAACGTGCTGAAAATCTCAGGGAAAACCTGTCTCAAAAAATTGGAACCACCACTGACCCGAATATTGTTATAGAAATGTCCAATCAGGAAATTTCCACCAGTATGAAACAAATGGAAAAGGGACTTAACACCATCAAGATCATCGCCTCAATCTCCCCTCTGCTGGGACTTCTTGGTACAGTCATCGGTGTTCTTATCGCATTCCAGGTTATGTCCAGAACAGGACTTAACAACCCCGAACATTTCGCACAGGGAATTTCCATGGCCCTCATTACTACAGTTGGAGGACTCATTGTGGCAATCCCACACTATATCGGCCATAACTACATGCTTGGTATGCTTGATTCTCTTGAAAACAGACTGGAAAAAAGTCTTCTGGCAAAAATCCTCTAGGGGGCACAATGAAAAAAAGAACCAGAGAATCATTTGTTCCTGACATAACGCCGCTGATAGACGTGGTATTTTTGCTACTCATCTTTTTTATGGTTTCCACGGTATTTAAAAAAAATGAGTTGGCCCTGATGATGTCACTACCGCAAGCAACTTCTGACGACAAGACATCAAGGGTTCTTAACACCTTTTACATTGAAGTCAGCCGAAATGAAATCGCATTCAACGGCAAAAAAACCAATCTTAATAGCATTGAAGACCAACTCCGCAAGATAAAAAACAAAAATTCCTATATGGAACTTAGAATAGACCGCGATGTAAAATACAACAGGGTGATTACGCTACTTGATCTTTTGAAAAACAACAAGCTACATAACCTTGCCCTGATCACAGATCAAAACTGAATTCATAATACAAATCGTGCATCCGTAAGCATTTTTATCTCATCACGAAGTCCGGCAGCATCCTCGAAACGAAGTTCTCTGGCGGCAAGCTTCATCTCTTTTTTAAGTTCCACAATCCTTTGTTCGATATCCTCAACAGATCCTGAAATATCACGAAAAACCAAATCCTTTTTTGAAGACTTCTCATCCGGCACTCGCAATATATCAAGAACTCCGCCACTTACCCGTTTTTGAATTGTTTTGGGAATTATATTGTTTTTTTCATTATAAGCGGCCTGAATTTCTCTTCTTCGTTTTGTTTCCGATATCGCCCTGTCCATACTCTTGGTTATCTTGTAGGAATAAAGAATAACTTTTCCATTCACATTTCTTGAGGCACGACCAATAGTTTGGATAAGTGCACGATCCGAGCGTAAAAAACCCTCCTTGTCTGCATCAAGAATACCAACCAACTGCACTTCGGGAATATCAAGTCCCTCCCTCAAAAGATTGATCCCAACAAGAATATCGTATTTTCCAAGACGCAAATCCCTTATAATTTGCATCCTTGAAAGAGTGGTTACATCGGAATGAAGGTACTTCACCTTCTCTCCGACACTTTCATAATATGATGAAAGTTCCTCGGCCAGTTTTTTTGTAAGAGTGGTAACAAGAATTCTTCCACCGTTTTTAATCACTTGTCGTGACTCCACCAAAAGATCATCCACCTGGTGTTCGGCATTTCTAACTTCAACCACCGGATCGAGAAGTCCAGTAGGCCTTATTATCTGTTCAACAAACTCACCACCTGATCTATGAAGCTCATAATCCACAGGTGTTGCCGAAACATAAAGCATCAAATCGGTCTTCTCTTCAAATTCAGAAAATTTCAAAGGTCTGTTATCAAGAGCACTCGGCAGACGAAAACCATAATCAACAAGAGTTTGTTTTCTGGAACGATCACCTTTAAACATTCCCCTTGCCTGTGGAATGGCCATATGTGATTCATCAACTATAAAAAGAAAATCCTTTGCAAAAAAATCAATCAGGGTCGGTGGCGGTTTGCCGGGAGGTAAACCAGTCAAATGTCTGGAGTAATTTTCAATACCCTGACAAAATCCGATTTCTTCAAGCATCTCAAGATCATAAAGGGTTCTCTGTTCGAGGCGTTGCTTTTCCAGAAGTTTCTCTTCTTTTTGAAGGCACTCCAGTCTCTGCCCCAACTCCTTGCCAATGGTTTTTATGGCGCGATCAAGCTTTTCCCTTCCTACAACGTAATGGGATTTTGGATAAATTGTTACCTTCTTTTGGTTCTGAAGCACCCGACCACGAAGCGGATCAACCATGGATATATTTTCAATTTCATCACCGAAAAATTCCACTCGAATGACACTGCTATCCTCATGAGCTGGAAAAACCTCGACGACGTCCCCCCTGGCCCTGAATTTACCCCGGTAAAAATCCATGTCACCACGTTCAAACTGGATATTGACCAACTCACGCAAAAAATCATCCCTGTCAAGCGTGTCCCCGACAAACAAGGTTATTTTCTGGGACTCATATTCCTCGGATGAACCAATTCCATAAATACAACTCACGGAGGAAACCACAATAACATCATCGCGTTCAAGAAGACTTCTAGTTGCACAATGTCTGAGTCTGTCAATCTCCTCATTGATGGAGGAGTCCTTCTCTATATAGGTATCAGTTCCTGGAACATAGGCCTCTGGTTGATAGTAATCATAATAGGAAACAAAATATTCAACCGCATTATTTGGAAAAAATTCCTTGAATTCAGAATATAGCTGCGCTGCCAGCGTCTTGTTATGTGCCAAAACAAGAGTCTTTTTTCCCAACGCCTGAATAATATTTGCCATTGTGAAAGTCTTGCCTGAGCCGGTAACCCCCAACAAGGTTTGTTCCTTTCGTCCGGAGACATACTCATGAATCAGATCCCTGATTGCCCCAGGTTGATCACCAGATGGTTTAAAGTTGGATTTTAGATCGAAAATATTCGAATTGAATTTACTCATTTGCTCACGTGTGATTTTTGCTCCTGCAAAAATTCATGGATTATTTATAAGACCAACCAACCGTTCCATCTGGATTATCTTTAATCGTTATACCGGCACTTCCCAGTTTATCACGTATTTCATCGGCCAGTGCCCAATTTTTGGAATTTCTTGCATCCGTCCTTTGCGTCACAAGTTTTTCAATTTCCTCATTGGAAAATAACACTTCAACCACACTGAAATTCTTTTTGGCCTCATTTATCTTGTTCAGGATTAATTCGGGATTATCATGAATCAATCCTGTGGAAAGTTTCGTAAAAGAGATCACCTCTTCCACTACATCCACCATTTCTTTTCCAAGTTTATTTTTTCCCTCGTATTTTCCCTGCTCGTCCAGAAACTCCCGATTAATCTGTCTTATCATGGAAAAAAACAAGGCCATTGCTCCAGGAACGTTAAAATCGGACGCCAGATTCTTTTTCATCTTGGGTATAATCCCCTTGAACTTGCCAGTCATTTCACTCGTGGAATCATCTTTTAAATTTTCCTTTTTTGCCTTCTCAAAATTAATCATAAACTTGTGAATTCTCTCCACATCATTAATGGCCCGTGTAATCGCATCGTCAGACCAGACCATAACTGTTCTATAGTGAACAATACTCAAAAGCTGTCTTAACACCTCTCCTGAAAACTTTTCTATAAACTGTCTGATGGTAACAACATTTCCAAGCGACTTACTCATTTTTTCAGAACCAAAGTTCAAAAACTCGTGATGGCACCAATAATTTACAAAGGTTCTGCCATTTGCCGCCTCCGACTGGGCAATTTCATTTTCATGGTGCGGAAACATGAGATCAACCCCACCATGATGAATATCAATCGTATCCCCTAAAATTTTTTTTATCATGGCCGAACATTCAATATGCCATCCCGGACGTCCCTTGCTCCACGGTGAGTCCCACGAAGGTTCACCTGGTTTGGCAGGTTTCCAAAGAACAAAATCGCTTGAATGTTTTTTTCTCTTATCCACTTCAACTCTTTTTCCATGTTCAAGTTCTGAAAGCTTCTTTTTGGAAAGCTTGCCATAATCTTTGAACATTGGAACATGGAAAAAAACCTCACCATCAACTTCGTAGGCAAAATTCTTCTCCATAAGAACTTCAATCATCCTGATTATTTCCGGCATCGTCTCCGAAACTTTTGGAGCATGATCTGGCTGAAGCATACCAAGAGAATCCATATCCTTTTCACATTCCGCAATATACACGGCTGAATGCTTGAGCGGATCAATTTTTAATTCATTGGCACGATTAATAATCTTATCATCCACATCGGTAAAATTTCTTGCAAATGTCACCTTGTAATCAAGTGCCTTGAAAATTCGATTGATAAGATCACCTACAACAAAGGCACGTGCATTTCCCACATGAAGAAAATCATACGTTGTCGGGCCGCAGGAATAAAAAAGAACCTCTCCCTCTTTTATAGGAACAAAGGGTAATTTGCTTCTTGTCAGATTGTTGAATATTGTAACCTTCTGATTCATAAATTCACTCCAGTCTGGAAAGAATTATTTTTACAGGTGTCAGACATACAAACATTTTAAGATCAGGTCCGTGATCCTGTCCTGTTAAAACGGCCCGCATTCCCATAAAAAGCGGCTTTCCTTTTATTTTTAATTCACCCTTCAAATGTTTCATCCATGAATTCACATCAGAGATTGTAGGAAATTCCCTGTTCTCGGCATCCAGACGAAGCATTTCACTTTTTAGATATTCCCTGATCACAGGTGTCGTTTCCCAGGAATTTATTTCATTCATCCCATCACTTTGTTCCACGGAAGCGTCAAATAATCTATCTATCATTGGCCACATATCTTTGGAGAGATCCACTTTCTCGCGAAAAAGCTCCACACAGTTTTTCCTCCATTCATCATCCTGCTCAAAATAGCGGTGATTCTGCGGCAAAATATTTCCAATCTGATCCAGAAGTCTCTCGCACGAAATACTTCTCAAGTGCTGTCCATTAACCCACTTGAATTTTTCATTATCAAAAGTGGCCGGAGATTTTACAAAACGGTCAATGGTAAAAACCCTTTTAAGCTCTTCAAGATCAAATATGCTTTTTTCTTCAGGATGTGACCAACCCAATAAACTCATATAATTCACAACTGCTTCCGGAAAATAAGTTTCATCCTTGTACCAATTAAGTGATGTAGCACCATGACGCTTGGAAAGTTTCTGGCGATCATGGCCTACAATCAAGGAAACATGTGCAAATTCCGGAGGACTCACGGAAATGGCCTCATAGAGCATAAGCTGGCGAAGGGTATTTGCCAGATGATCGTCTCCACGAATAACGTGGGTTATTTTCATCAGATAGTCATCAATTACACAGCAATAATTATAAACAGGAAGACCGTTTGATCTGAGAATGATAAAATCACCAACCATATTTTCAGGGAAAGTCACCTCCCCTTTTACACGATCCTTGAAAGTAAACGCCTTTATTGGAACCTTGAACCTTACGGCCGCCTTTTCACCTTTTTGCAGTCTTTTACTCACCTCATCGTGAGAAAGATTCCTGCAGGTGCCATCATAATTTGGGTTAAGTCCACCGGCCTTCGCTTTTTCCTTTTTTTCCAAAAGCTCCTCATCAGTACAAAAACAATAAAACGCCTTGCCTTTTGTTATGAGTTCATCGGCATATTTTTTATAAATCTCCAAACGCTCAGACTGCCTGTATGGGCCGAATTCTCCTGGCTTGTCCGGTCCCTCATCATAATCCATTCCAAGCCACTTCATACCTTCCATATGCAATTTTTCAGACTCCATATTGCTTCTTTCAAGATCGGTATCTTCAATTCTTAAAACGAAGACGCCTCCCGTGGCACGCGCGTAAATGAAATTATAAAGGGCGGTTCTAACTCCACCTATATGGAACTGGCCGGTTGGACTTGGGGCAAAACGTACTCTAACTAACTCTGTATTCATAAAAACAACTCCTTGCACACCTTTCCTCATGGAAAGAACAAAAGGCGCACAGAGCACCTTTTATCCTATATATGCATGGTATTTTTATAACAGAAATTAATTAAAATATGAATTGATCTTTTTCTTGACTTCCAACTTGTCCTCTCCCTTGGAGAGAGAGATTTCCTGAACAAGAAGCTCCCTGCAACTATCAAGCATCTTCTTTTCACCAAAACTCAGGTTCTTTCTGGTCTTAAGAAGAAACAGTGAACGCAAAACCTCCGCTATTTCCGTCAAAGACCCGGTTTTTACTTTAATCATGTATTCACGATATCTGCGATTCCATGTGGAATTATCAACATCAACATCATGATTGTTTAAAAGGTTATATACATCTGAAATTTCGCCTTCGCCAACAAGTCCGCGGATTCCGTCTTCACTAGCCGTCGGAACCATTACAGTCATACCGTTGGAGACAAGTTTGAAAATATAAAATGGTGTCTTTTCGGCACCAACCTCACGATCTTCGATATTGCAAAGTTGGGCAACTCCGTGGCCTGGACATACAGCATAATCACCTATCTTAAACATGTATACGACCCCCGAAATAAGTTATGTACATATGCGTTATACCGCTATGTGCCGCAGAATTCAACCGTAGTGTAAATAATTCAACAAATGGGTAAAAGAATTGTTGATTAAGAAGATATCAGATAAGTTACCGAGCCATTTCTTTAAAATGACAATTATTTTTATTTATCTAATGGAATAGATTTCATTCTTATCAAAAAAATAAGAAATCTCCCTATGGGCAGATGCCATAGAATCGGAACCATGAACAGCATTGGCCTCCACTGATCTTGCGTATAGCTTACGAAGAGTTCCCTCAGCAGCTTCTGACGGATTAGTCGCTCCCATAATATCGCGATTTCTCTGGACGGCACCCTCACCTTCAAGCACCAAAACCATCACGGGACGTGAAATCATAAAGGAGACCAGGGAACCAAAAAAACCCTTTTCCCTATGCTCAATATAAAATCCTTCAGCTTTCTCCTTGGACAAATGAATAAATTTGCAAGCAACAATCTGAAGACCTTCCTCCTCATAACGGCCAAGAATTTTTCCAATATTACTTTCTTCTACAGCATTCGGTTTTATAATGCATAAAGTTCTTTCCAACGCCATATCCATTCCTCCAAATATTTGTCTAATGACTATTATTTACCAATAATTCTTTCACTTTGAGTGCCACCTTATCAGGTGAACGCACTATATGTACCGTACAGTCTTCCAAAATTTCAAACTTTTTTTCGGCAGAATCGTGAATTCCCACTACAACCACCCCATCATGTCCCATCACTTTTTCCTTGGGCGCCATACTTCCAGCAACATATCCAACAACCGGTTTGGTCATATTCCTTTTAATCCACTTGGCCGCCTCAATTTCAAAATTGCCTCCAATTTCACCCAAAAGCACGACAATTTCAGTGGCAGGATCTGATTCAAACATTTTTAAAACATCAATAAAATCACTACCAAGAACCGGGTCTCCTCCAAGCACAACGCAAGTTGATTGCCCCACGTCATTTTTAGTTAATTGATAAACTATTTCGTATGACAATGTACCTGATCTTGATACCACACCAACTTTACCTGGCATATAAATCTCTCCAGGCATAACACCAACCTTGCATTCACCAGGAGTAATCACC
>JAGLPP010000092.1 GCA_023137315.1 Bacteriovoracaceae bacterium | reverse complement strand
AAACATCTCCCTCTTTGTCGCGGAGGACATAACGGGTTCCATGGTTTTCGCCCAGACATTCAATTGGAGCAACAATGGCCGCGGTACCACAGGCCCACGCTTCAGTGCACTCATTACTTTTGATTTTTTGGATGAGGAATGTAAGATCGATTTTCTCCTCGCGAACTGTATATCCCATGAGTCTCCCTAATTGGATAAGAGAGTCGCGCGTAATTCCAACAAGGATGGTTTCCGTCAGTGACGGCGTCCAAATTTCGCCGTTAATAACGCAGAAAAAATTCATACCGGAAAGTTCCTCAATATATCTTCTTTCAATAGCGTCGAGCCACAAGGTCATAAGATATCCGCATTTTTTCGCTTCAATTGCAGAAATCAGACTTGCAGCATAGTTACCGCCTGTTTTGGCATTTCCAGTTCCTCCGAGTCCTGCACGAGAAGCCTGTCTTTCAATCATTACAGGGACCGTGTCTTTTGAGAAATACGAATCTGATGGACAAGCGACAATAACGAATTTGTAGTTATCGGATGGTCTGATTCCAAGATTTTCCTCTGTGGCGATGGTAAAAGGTCGCAAATACAACGACTGGCCCGTCTTTTGTGGGATGTATTCGGCGGAGAATGCTGTAATGGCGTGAACAGCTTCCATGAAATATTCTTCAGGGATTTCAGGAATTGCCATTCTTTGGCATGACAAATTGAAACGCTCAAGATTTCTGTCTGGTCTGAAAATATACGGCCCGTGTCCGTCAACTCGGTAGGACTTCATGCCTTCAAAAACCTCTTGTGCGTAATGGAATACCTTCGCTGTGGGCTGGAGATTGAGGTGCGCGTAAGGTGCAAGCTTTAATTCCCCCCATTTGCCGTCCTTGTAGTCGCAAACGATCATGATTGGGACGGGTACTTTGCCAAATCCAAGCGGTCCTTCCGGGAGCTTATAGTTTCTCAGGGCCTCAAGCGCCTTCGGTCTGATATTCAGATGTTTATACTTCATTAATCACCTCAGCAGTTTCTTGTTACGTTTATAAATAATTGGTCAAGAACATATCAAAGATGTGGGAAAAGTTCCACATGACTTTTAGAGTCGGTGCATAATATGTATTACGCACCTGGTCCTAAAGGATATGTGACACTTTTCATATTCAAATAATTGATTTATAAATCTTATCTTGGTAGATTTTTAAAAAATTTGAATTAAAATATATCGGGTCTGAACCCTAAAGGGAGAATTATGAAGGTTTACAACGACAGTAAGTTAATCAAGAATGTTCTATTATTGGGTGCTCCAAAATCCGGAAAAACAACTCTTGCGGAAACAATGTACTTTCAAGGCGGCCACATTAATCGTATGGGAACCGTCGAAGATAAAAACACCGTTTCCGATTTTCACGATATTGAGCATGAGAGGGGAAACTCGGTTTGTGCCACTTCATTGCATACAACCTGGAAGGATTACAAGATAAATATGATTGATGTACCAGGTTTCGACGATTTTGTCGGAGAACTCGTTTCATCAATTAGAGTGATGGATACCTGCCTGATGACGGTTAATTCTCAACATGGTCTGGAAGTTTCTCACGAGGTTATTTGGAATGAAATCGAACCATATAACAAGCCTGTAATGTTCATAATGAATCAATTGGACCATTCAAAATCAAATTTTGATGGTGCTGTAAGTTCCGTTCAGGAACGTTTTGGCCTTAAGGCAACTGTTTTTCAGTTTCCTGTGAATGAGGGAGAAAATTTCAATCAGATTGTTGATCTTGTTGACATGTGTATGTACGAATACCCCAAGGGAGGCGGCAACCCTACCAAGAAGGACGTTCCTGCCGAACTTTCAGACAAGGCGAATGAACTTAGAAACACTTTTATCGAGAAGGTTGCCGAGAGCGATGAAGAGCTTATGGAAATCTATTTTGAGAATGAAACCCTGGATTCCGAGCAGATAATGAAAGGTTTGAAGGCCGGTATTTTAAATCGAGAGATTTATCCTGTATTCTGTGTGTCGTCAAAGTACAATATGGGTGTGAACAGATTAATGGAGTTTGTCTGTACAACCATTCCTTCACCATGCGATATGTCGGCAGAAAAGACCGGTGATGATAGTGACATAGTTTGTGATTCAAATGGAGATCCGGTTCTTTTTATCTTCAAGACTCTAATTGATCCCTTTTTGGGAAAGGTCTCCTATTTCAAGGTGCTTTCTGGAACAATGAAAGCGGGTAGTGAAATGACCAATTCGGTTTTGAGCGATAATGAAAAATTAAACCAGATTTTTGTAATGGATGGAAAAAACAGAAATAGTGTGGATGAGCTTGTGGCCGGTGATATTGGTGCGGCGGTAAAACTGAAGACCACGAAA
The DNA here is from genome assembly GCA_023137315.1 of Bacteriovoracaceae bacterium. Taxonomy (GTDB): domain Bacteria; phylum Bdellovibrionota; class Bacteriovoracia; order Bacteriovoracales; family Bacteriovoracaceae; genus JAGLPP01. The sequence continues at coordinate 2,421 of JAGLPP010000092.1, read as the reverse complement.
ACAAATCATACCCTTGTCAAAAAGGGCGGGGACATTACAGTAAAGCCGATTGAATTTCCAACTCCAAGAATCCAACTTGCGATTGAAGCCGAGAGCAAGAATGACTCGGAAAAAATGGTTGTGAATCTCAGGGAAATGACACAGGAGGATCCTACGCTGCATGTGGAATTTTCCAAGGAACTAAAACAGCTTCTCGTTTCTGGACAAGGTGAACTTCAGTTGGATCTTTGCCGCTGGAAGCTCAATCACTACGAAAAAATCAATGCAACTTTTATCAGACCAAAAATATCTTACAGGGAAACAATTCAGACGGAATCCAGTTCCTCTTACCGCCACAAGAAGCAATCCGGTGGAGCGGGACAGTTTGGTGAAGTTCACATGAAAGTTCTTCCTTACAGCGCAGATATGGCCAATCCTACGGGCGTTACCGTGCGAAACAAGGAGGAACACGAGCTTCCATGGGGAGGAAAGCTTTGTTTTTTCAATTGCATTGTTGGTGGTGTTATTGACGCAAGATTTATTCCATCCATCATGAAAGGAATTATGGAAAAAATGGAAGAGGGGCCAATTACTGGATCTTATGCCCGTGATGTTGCGGTTGCTGTTTATGATGGAAAAATGCACCCGGTTGATTCCAATGACATGGCCTTTAAAATTGCAGGTAGAATGGCGTTTAAGGATGCTTTCCTTAAAGCTAAACCGAAGCTTTTGGAGCCGATTTATGATATTGAAATTTTGGTTCCGGAAGATCTTGTAGGGGATGTCATGAGTGATCTTCAAGGACGTCGCTCTGTTATACAGGGAATTGATTCCAAGAATAATTTCCAGGTCATTCGTGCCAAGACACCTCTTTCAGAACTTTACAAGTATTCCACTTCTCTGAAATCCATTACCCAGGGAAGGGCCGCTTTTACCACCAAATTTGCCGAGTATTCAAGCGTTCCAGCTGAGATTCAGGGCAAACTTGCGGAGAAGTACGCCACTGTTGAAGAAAAATAGTAGCTTCAACTTGCGGATCAGAAAATCTATTCGAAGTGTTTTTTTGCTGCTAGATAGGCTTCCGGTGTATTGATGTTAAAAAGGGTTTTTACGAAAGCAAACCTTGTTTTGTTCTTCAAGAGATAATAAAAGGCCCTTTTGATTACTTCAAAGTAGGATTCCGGATTCAAGTCGACAATCTCTTTGAGCATTGTTTTTGTTGTGGCAAACATCACCATTCTTAAATCAAATTTTGTAAGTTGTCCCTTGTCGAATGCCACGATGAACTTATCTCTCTTTTTTTGTGTTTTTATTGCAAAGTTTATTATTTCGTGTTCTGGAAAAATGATGTCGCCAACTGTCACGATAACATGATCGTATCTTGCTTTTTCGCTGGCACATTCGAAATCACCCTTAAAGCCATCATGTTTTTTGGATATGATCTCAACATGGAAAGGCAATTTTTTAAATTCCTGTTCGAATTTATGAACATGATGATTTTGGGTGATGCATATCACTTGATTGCAGCACTGGGAAAGTTCGGATGCAATGCGACCTGCAATTGTTTTATTTGCGATACTGAAAAGGTGTTTTGGACATCCAAGTATTCTGGAAAGTTCCTTGAGTCGTGAACCTTCCCCGCTGGCCATAATGATTCCTGTTGTATCATGCTTCATCTGGCGATATTATAGCAAAAGATTGGTTAAAAGTATTTATTACATTAAACAGGAAATATCCATGGCCGTTTTTTGGGCGATTCTTATCATTGGTTTACTTATCGCTGGACTTCTTTTAAATATTTTCTCGCTTCCTGGAAATTGGGTTATGCTGGTTTTGCTTGTTGTATGGACATCAATTAACGGGCAGGGGGCAATGAGCTGGTCTTTCGTACTGGGCATGGGAGGTATTATTGCGCTTGCCGAGGTCTCGGAATTTCTGGTTCAAATATATGGTGCAAAAAAATTTGGCAGTACAGGGAAGGGAAATCTCGGAGGAATTATCGGTGCCATTGTCGGTGCCATTGCCGGTGCGCCAATATTATTTGGAATAGGGGCCTTGATTTTTGGTCTTCTTGGTGCCTTTGTCGGATGTTTTATTTTTGAAAAAATCAATGGCAGAAACACAAGAGAATCCATACGTGCATCATGGGGTGCTTTTTGGGGCAAGTTTTTCGGAATGTCCCTAAAAATTGGTATGGGGATTATTGTGATTATTCTGTCCGTTCCAAAAATATGGCCGTCGTCCTGATTATCTTTCCAGTATATTATCCCTGTCCCAGAATTTGTCGATGACACCTTTTTTGGTGGCATCGTCGATGATTGGTTTTGCGGTTCCTCTTTTTCCCCAGTCTTTATTGGATACGTCGGATGTGTAAAAAGCACTCAGGCAGATGTTGAGCTTGTCGAATGGCCCTCCTGGTTTGCAAAATTCTGTAACCTTTTT
>JAGLPP010000091.1 GCA_023137315.1 Bacteriovoracaceae bacterium | reverse complement strand
TTCCATGGTCCCTTTTCTTCCAATGCGACAATCCCAAGCGTTTCACATTCCAGGGGTTTTTTCTCGGAATTAATGGAGAGTCCGAGGTGTTTGTTGACTTTCTTTTCATATTTATCAGTTCCATTTTTAATAATTTTATCGATATCAACTACGAAATCATTAAACTGTTTGGTTCTTGAGAATGTGATGTTTTTGTAGTTATCCAGATCTTTTTCACATTTGTTTGCAAGATTACTTATACGTTTCATCATTAATTTGGCATCATCCATTGTGTTTTTATTGCTACGGAATGCATGCCAGTCGAAATCCGTATGCATTGCCACGATGGCGAGAGTGATGGCCGGATTGAGTTCAAGAAAAAATTGCGTCATATCATCGTCCTGGAAACTCTCGGCATATTTTTCAAATTCCTTTTCTGAGACATAGGCGTTGGCCGGAAGAATAAGAAGTTCCAAAATGGAAAATTTTCTCTTTTGGTCTTTGGACAGAAAATTTTTCAGGCGTCTCATGTTGTTTTTAAGACTTACACCTTCTTTGAAAGCAAATGTTTTATGGTTGATTGTGATTTCCTTTTTCAAGGTCGAAACCGGATCCATTTCCACGAGATAGTCCCCGTAGCGGACAATGACTTTTCCATTAACCCACTTTAGCGGTTTGAATTCATTTATTTCGAGTTTTTTCATCATGGTAAACATAAAGAGCTGGTCTTCTTTGTTTTGGAAAATCTCTACAAGCTTTTTGGGATTTCTTCTGTTTTTATTAAAGTGATCATATGCCTTTTTGTATTTATTAATAATGATTTTGGTTTTTTCCTGAATAACAATTTTTGCTATTTTTCTGTCAACGCCGTGGTTTTCAACGGCAAACACTTCTGCGAATACACTAAGTATCAGGAATGAGGCCATAATCAGTTTCATTTTAGTTGCTCCGGTTCCGGTGTTCATGATTCTTCAGTTCATCTTATCGGAGACTATGTTTGTCAACTTTAGTGATTTATAAAATCAAAGGAAATCGGGTGTGTATGTGGATGTGGTAATGCCAATATGGTTTTACACTTTCAATATGTGAGTGATAAAATAGCTAAAATTGAACAAATGGGGACTGTATTATGAAAGGATTTTGGGGAAAACTTCTCGTTATTAATCTTGACGATCAAAAGTGTCACTACGAAACGATTAGTGATGAAGTTTTGAAAAATTCACTTGGGGGAAAGGGACTGGGAATTCATCTTCTCATGGAAAGAAATCCTGTCGGTGTTGATCCACTTTCTTCTGACAATATTTTTGTTATTGCCACCGGGCCGGCCACTACCACCAATGTTTGGGGAAGAAACCGTTTTGCCGTTTTCTCAAAAAGTCCCGCAACAGGGGGATACGGGGAGTCTTATTGTGGGGGAAATCTGGCTCCTAAAATAAAAGGCTGCGGATTTGATGCTGTCATCCTGAAAGGAAAGGCGTCTGCGCTTGTCTATCTTGTTATAGATGAAAACGGTGTTCAGTTCAAGGATGCCAGAATGCTTCGTGGAAAAATGACTGATGAGGCTGAAGATCATATTTTGGAAAATTCGCCCAAGGGGGCGGGGTCAATGGTGATAGGTCCGGCAGGGGAAAATTTGGTTGCCTGTAGTGCCATCAAGGTTGAACGTTGGAGATCGTTGGGACGTGGAGGTATGGGAGCAGTGCTTGGTGCCAAAAATGTAAAGGGAATTTCCTTTTCTGGAACGAAAAAAAACGAGGTTCATGATTCTGGTCTTTTAAAGAAACTTGGGAAGATTATTCTGGAAAAAGGTCAACAGTCACCTGTTACGGAAAAATACCAGACACTGGGAACACCTATGCAGGTTGAGGTTCTTAATACAAGAAAGGCATTTCCCACACGTTATTGGCACAAGGGATATTTTGAAAAATGGAAAAACATTTCTTCAATTTATATGCAGGAGAATTTTGAAATAAAAAGTGTGGCATGTCCTCCGTGTTTTTTACGTTGCACCAAAAGATCAAAACTAAAAAAGGGAAGGCACGCAGGGTTGGAAATTGAAGGGCCTGAATTTGAAACCATCTATGCCATTGGAGGGCTGAACGAACTTGATAGTCTGGAAGAGGTCGCATGGCTGAATGATCTTTGTGACAAGCTCGGGATTGATACCATGAGTGCAGGAAATCTTGCGGGTTTTGTTACAGAAGCTTCTTTAGCCGGAAAGATTGATTTTAAAATGGGTTATAACGAGCCTGATACCATGGCTAAACTTTTTAAAATGATTGCGAAGAGAGAGGGTATTGGTGATATTCTCGCTCGCGGAATCAAGGTGGCGGAAAAGGAATTTGATATGCAAGGCAAGGCAATTCACGTCAAGGGATTGGAGCCTGGTGGCTTTGAACCAAGAGTTTTGAAGGGAATGGGATTGTCTTTTGCCACTTCACCGAGAGGGGCATGCCATCTACGTGGAACTTTTTATAAGGCTGAACTTTCAGGACAAATTGATCCGGGCCAAATTAAGGGAAAGGCAAAGCTTCATATTGATTATGAAGATCGCGCTACGCTCTTTGATTGTATGATACTTTGTCGTTTTTATCGTGATTTTATTCTTTGGGATGAACTTCGTATGCTTGTCGAAGGGACTACAGGACTTAAATTTACCAAGGAAGAGCTTGAAGTGGTTGCCAACAAAATTACAAATCAGACGCGCGAGTATAATGTGCGTGAAGGGTTGGGGAGTGAGACGGATACTCTTCCCGAGAGGTTTTTAAAAGAGGCGACAGAGGAAGGAGCAACCTTGAGTGAAAGTGATCTTAAGATCATGATCGGGGAGTACAATCAGATCAGAAAAAATTTGTAAAAAACATGGACAAATGTCCATGTTTGATAGATAGCTCCAGAGAGAGAGTCTAGTAATATCAGACAGTTATAATTACCCCAAAAGGAAGTCTATGGCATAGGCCTTGCAACTAATTGGTTGTACTGGAATACGTATGTATGGGGAAAATATGATAGTGAAACGTCTGGTTTCCACAATTATAATTTTTGTTGTCAGCTTCGAGTTGGCACTGGCCACTACTGTCGTAAATCTTGCTCATTCACGATCAATTGCAAGCAATAAAGAAAATGGGATTGAAAAGCTTCTTCTTGATATGAAGGAATTCAAGGTGTCCATACTTGGAGAGGAAAAAGATTGTGAAGAAAACAAGGAGGACGTGATATCCAAAGAGGCAGAGGAAATCCTTCAGGATTCGGATGATTCAGAGGTTGATATTGATATCGTGAAATTCGAAGAACAGGTGAAAAAACTGGAAGAGGATATTCTCAGGGAAACCAGGGGAGCCTATATACAAAAAAGAAAGGATGAGGTGAAAAACGCTTGCAACCTGGGCCATAAAATTTTTGATAAACAACCAGAAAAGAAAAAATGTAAACAAAAAATAGAAGGACTTATCGACAAGATTGTCAGAAAAATCATGCAGGATGAGAAAGATGAGGTGGAACCTGTAAAATTTCGTATTCATGACAAGGATGTAAGTGAATTGTTCAAGAAAGCTGAATCGTTTCATCTGGCCTTGAAAGAAATTCTTTTTATGAGTAACATTGAAAATGATAAGAGAAGAGAAATTCTTATTGAATATCTGGGGAGTGTTGTGTGGCCTGTCAGGGATCTTATAGTTGTGAAGAGGGCCTATGTAAAAAATGAATACGATGGCAGTTTTTTTTACAAGGAGCTTCTGCCGACTTTTCCGACACAATTATGTCCCGAAGATGATTTGGAGATGAGAGATGTTCTTCTTAGCGGGCCCAATCCAGGAGTTGAACCATTTCACTTTAGACTTGTAAGTGCTGGTTGGGGGCGTACGAAAATTGTATTTAATCCAATTGAGGCCGTTGCACGGGATTTAACGACCATTTTGAAGGCACCCACCGCGAGAAATTATATCAGGGCATCCAAGTGGATGACTCTTCAGATGATGATGTCCCAGATAATTGTTTATAACAAAATTATTGGTGAGACAGGCCCGCCTGTGAGTAAAAAAGTGCACAATGCCTGCAAGGGATATTTAAATGGGGACTTTAATGGAAAACTCATGCTTGAGAATATGGATACAGGTGGAAAAAAGATAGACGGTGACGTCATTATGGATAATATTCTTGAAAGTCATGCACTCGTAGTATCTCCACAAAATCAGAATTATTATGAATATTATCTGGAGAACGTCAACAAGGATCCGACGAAATACGGATATTCCGGTCTTGCTCCTTTTGAGGCATTTAAAATTGCCAAAGTCGGGATGGAAAATAAAACCCACGGTAGATATTTGGAACCGGCGATTGATGATTATTTCAATTATCAGGATGTTTTAGAGGCAAAGATGCCCAAGGCACATTCCCATCTGTACGGAGCACAAAAGGACAAAAAGACGGGCAAGATGAAGATGTACAGTTATAGCAGCAAGGAAACTTTTGATAAGATAATGGGACTTCCAAGCGAACGAATCAGTCGAAAAGTTCTTTTAAAAGATGGAAAGATAGTAATGATCGATGCCATGAGACAAAATTTGTCGGAATATCTTGCGCAAAGAATGCAGCATGAAGGTGTTGTTTATTTTGAAGATGTCATACCTGACAGTATTAAGAAAAAACTCAAGGGCAACCACATTAAGATTGATTTCCCTTCCTTATATAGTGCTTCAATCTGGCGAAATTGGAGTGTGTCAGTTTTAATTGAAACACTGGAAAAAATTTCTAATGAAAACAAACTGAATGAAAATGTACAGTTTGTTTTTCGTAGTATGTGTCACAGATTGGTCGATAGTGTGGATCCAATTTTAAGAAGTGATATGAATTCAATTTGTTCAAAAAACATTATGTCAGGATCTGAAAAGTATACTAAAAAAATTATTGAACATGTTCTTTCGGTTCTTTACAGGCACATGACGGAAAACAGGTATGTGCCTGGAAGAAGAATCAGGGAGATCGATTATGAGAAGATCTGGCCGGCACTGGGACATCTCTGGAGCAGGTTGCACAATGAAACGTCATTTATTCCAAGAGCACAAATCAGTGAATACAAATATCTTGTTCAGCAGATGAATTCCTTTAATCCCTGGGCAAGAATGCGTCTTGGATATTTACTGGCCATGGATGATTTGGAAAAACAACGAAAGGAATTTTTTGATGGTAATGGTGATTATAATAAGTTCGCAGGAGGTGACAACTGTGGTGATAATCGTGACTGTTTTTTAAAAAATATGAAAGTGAAAATTTCAACACTTGAAAAAGCGGGACAGGAGATTGGTCTTCATAAAACATTAAGACCGATGTTTGTAAACAGTCTTTTGAAGAAAAAAGAGAAGATACAGATTTGGAAAAAATATATTGATAAGGTTCATAAAAATAATGCCAGGCTTTTTGCCGTAGAAGATGATAAAGGCAATGATTATTATCAGTACCTCGAGGATTTAAGTTATCATACGATGTTGAATGAACAGCATGTTTTTACCTACGTCCGTGAAAGATTGGATAAACCACTCAGTGATAAGAGAAAAGATGAAATTTACGAAGTGCTTGAAACCCCGATGGGAAGGGCTACAAAAGATCTTTTTGAATTATACACAAGCAGTGGAGACGTGGAAAAACAGACACGCTTGATGAATGAATTTTTAATGTCCCATAAATCAATGGATATTTCACCAAAGCTTAATTTTTTGCTTATGGACAGTGAATTAAAACGTCCAATATTCAAGGATGTAATGGAACAAGCCGCGAGAGCAAGAAAAGATGACGTGGAAAACAAGATGGTAAGTTTTTGCAATCTTGAACCTGATGATCATGAAAAACTACAGACACTTTTTTATTCGACAGCAAACGCACAAAATGGGCTTAACAGGATGATGGGGTTGCCTGGAGTTCCCGAGAATGTCATGAATAAAATCCAGGAGATGTCAGCCGAGGAGGCAGAGGATATTTTTATCGGTCTTGGTTTGATGGCCATGATTATGTTTACAGTGGTTGTTTCGACATCATGTACGGCCGTTTCCGGAGGATTTTGTGCGCCACTTGCCGTGGGGATGGTTGGTGCCGCGATGAAAGGGTATCAGCTTCAGATGAATTTGTTTGAAAGAGAGCTTGGAAGATATGTAAGGGGCAAAAAATATGGAAGTGATGTTAAAAAAATGGAGGAGCTTGGTTTTAGCGAAATCGACAACCATAAGAAAATGGAAAGAACCTGGTTTTGGACTGCCCTGGAAGCATCAGGACTTTTGGCATTTATAGGGCCTCTCGTTAGATCGACAACACTTGGAACAAAATTTCTGTATCTGACCGGAAAAAATGTGATGAAACGTGGTGGAAAGGAGGCCTTCAAGGCACTGGCCAGAGGCGCTGTAAAAGAAGTTGACACCAAGTATGCACTTTATGTTCTTGAATACGGAAGTCTTGGAGATGATATTGGTGCGAGGGCATTCAAGGTAACCATGAAAAGAAACTATCGTCAGGCACAGAAGGCATTAAAGGAATTTCATGAGGGAAGGATCGGACTTAAAAAATTATTAGGTCGGTTTTCGTCTCTTGCAAAACCATTTGCCGCTGTTCCCAAACAATGGAAAAAATCCTTCAAAAAAGGGATGATTGATGATGTGATGGTGAGAATGAGTGAAGATCACATAAACAAAAGAACTGCAAAAGTTGTGGCAGGATACTGGAACAATAATCCCAAAACATTTCTTGCAAATATTCGTTCCTATACTGAAGGTTCCATGTTTAGAAAGTCACTTGTAAAAGCGGAAAAACATATTGGAAAAATCAAGACAAAAACTGCGAGGGCAAGCTGGATTCCGGGGCGTGGATGGTACTCAAAGCTTCGTTATGGAGCTTTGGTGGAAAATGCAGAAAAGATACGCAAGATTGAGAAAGGTTTGGTTGAGCTTGTAAAACGCGGAGGAAATCTGGAGGAGTTTGTTCTGAAAAACATGGATGATCTTTCAGATATTTTTTCAAAAATTCCAGTGAGAAAAAGGGAGCTTGTATATCTCTTTCTTTTGCAGGGAGGACCTCATGTGGGTGGCATGATGGCCGGAGCAAGAATTCCGATTTTGGGACAGCTTGCGGACGGAATTTTACTTAGAAAGATTTTTAATTCAAGAAATCGTCTCTGTATTGAAACTGCGACAAGAAAAGCGAGGGCCATACTCGGACTTAAAAAAATTGTTGCCAGCGAAACAGCATTGCGTTCATTCATGGCCTTCAAGAATTCAGTGAAGGAGGCAATTGCCGGGGAAGCAGACAAGAAGGCAGCAAACAAGTTGAAGACCCTGTACAAAAATTTTGAAGATGAGTTAACAGATAAAATCTATGGACATCTCAAGGGGAAAATGGGCAAAAAGTCGATCAAACTTTCAGAAGGAAAAAAAATAAAGCTTGGAGAACATGTTTTTAAAATGAACAAGGATTTGGTAAGAAGGATTATTTTCAAAAATGCCAGAAGTCTGGAAGAGAGGGCACTGGCCGAGGCAATCTGGTCAAACGTTCCACTGGATGATCTTTATGGTACAAAAAATCTTGGAAAGCTTGCCCATCATGTCGTAAAAAAACTTTCAAATTATAAAAACATTGATGAGTTTGAACGCTTTTTGAATGCACTCAAGGTGATTTCACTAAACAATACGGAAGTATTGGTTGAATTTATGTAAACATCTTCTTTAGCATTTATCTAAAAAAACAGCGCTTTCTTTTGAGAAGGTTGAATTGTTCTTCAAGGTCGCTGTTCTTTCCGGCCCTTTCCTTAAGTACCTTGAACCATGCTTGTTCAAGATCAAGGTTTTCTTCGACCATTTTGCTTTTGACATCTCTTAGAAGATTGCTCCAACCGTCTATTAATTTGTAATCATCATTGTTAACGATATTCGCCCAGAAACGGTGCTTGAACAGATCACCAAATGATCCCTTTTCAGTTTCGGAAACTGCGAATACCGATTTTACGAAGGAATCGAGCTTCTTTTCTGTTTTTGTAAGTTTTGCACCTTTTTTGACTTTGGTATTTAACTCCTTGTTAAGTGCCAGGAAAATGGCCAGTGCTCTTTCGTCCTCCAAGGAGAAAGCTTTGTCGGAGATCGCCTTGGTGTAGCTAACACCGTATTTATCCAGTTCTTTGAGCATATATTGACTTAATTGTTTTGGATTTTTGCCGTAGATGTGATTTTTCATGATACTTTTGATCTTTATGCTTTTAACCACTTCAAGACTGTATCTGAAGCCTTTTTTGTAAAGTGAATCTCCGATACATGCTTTGCAGGCAAGAACGAATGAACCGCGTCTGCCGTAACGGCTTGCAAGATAGTACAGGTTGTTGAACGCCTCTTTTACCTGATATTCATCGAGATCAGCCGTTTTTGAATTCAATGTTTTCAAGAGTGCCTTTGCTCTTTTACTGTCTTCAGCATTTGCGATGGCCCTGATATTTAAATCTTCTGCGATCTCAAGAATTCTTTTTGACGATTTTGGCACATTTCTCGAAAAGTTCGTGGCACTGAGCGCTCTTTTTGTATAAGTCTTGAGTTGATCCGCTTCTTGTCCTTTTACTCCGTATTTTCCAAGAATTTCTACAATTCCGCTGTCATTTGCCATAAATTCAGAGAGCTTGGCAATACCTTTGCCTATCGCGGTTGGTGCAGCGGCAAAAACAGATGTTATAGATACTAATGAGGCTAAAACGAGGCACAAAACGGACGTTTTAAGGATGTTGGATTTCATGAAATTTTCCTTTTTCTACAAGTTTAAAAATCAACGCTATAAAACCGAACTTATGAGGGTTTTTCGGTTGTATGGTGTGTATTCTTGAGAAAATTTTTTATTGATAAAGTTTTTGAACTATATGTCCGACAAGAACAGTAGGGTAATAGCTTCAGGTTGTTTGATTATGAAAGTATTTGTTTTTATTGCTTTGCTTGTTTTTGTTTCCTTCGAGTCGAGGGCGTACGTTTCATACGTTTTAAACAGTCGTAAAATTGTTACCCAAAGTGGTGGTTTTCTTCCAGAGTATTACGATTTGTGGAAGATGTATCCGCGAAGATGGGTTGGAAGATTTCCGTCATCAATGGATTCTTTCGAGTCGCAAAAGAGGGATGCCATGTACTGGCATCTCGAACTTTTTTTTGAGAGCGATGAGATTCTGGATAGGATGAAAGAGATTTCTGGAAGAGAGTTTGATCAATGCGAAGGAGAGGCTAAGGGTGGCGGTTGTGTTAAGAGGGCGTTATTTCTGGCGGGCCATGATTACATCGTAAATTTTTCTCAAAGTGCCTCATTTGAAAAATCATTATCGAAAGATGAATTTAGGAGATTAAAAAATCTTTTTTCGGATAAATACACTGTCTGTACGGAAAATTTTTGGGAGCTGGGATTTTCAGGTGTGGAATTTCACGATTCGTTAACCGATAAGGTGCGGGAGTTTGTCTCGAGGTGGAATGTCTGTACAGGGTATCAACGCTGTCTGAATTTTTTATCGGATAAAACGCTGAACGGCGGGCCGGATTTTTCTTTTACGATTAAAGAGTGTCTGGTCGATCAGTTTCAAAAACAAAGTGATTTCGTTCTAAACAGGATTGTAGATGGATATTTTGAACAGTGGTGGGAGTTTATTCCAGGTGGAAGTGACCGGCGGTATTTTCTTGATATTTTAAAGAGAAATTATTACAAGCCATGTCTGGAGACTTCAAAGTATCCCGAACCTTCCGAGTGTCTGAAAAAAATGATCAGTTTATCGGATGGCCCATTTTTGGAGTATTGGTTGTTAAGTCGTTTTAAAATTCACCGTGAACTGGAAGAAATCGGTTTAAAACTGGAGACACTGGAGGCCAACTATCGTTCATGTTCGCATAAAGTATCCGGAAGTAAGTCAGGTATTTTCAAATGTTTTAAAAAGTCCCTTCTTTTCGGAGAAAATGAATTTTATCATACTAAGTATTCAAGAAAAGAATACATGGAGTGTATTGCCGAAAAACTGGATGGGATGGATTCGCCTGCAGTGGTGCTCTCATCGTTTGAGACAGAGTCTTCCGCCTGCTTCGCTAATGTGGCAAAAAAACAGATGGAGAAGAAGATTGCTCTTTTGGGGGATAAGATTTCAGTTTCAGCAGGATACAGGGAGTTCATGGACGCAAACGGACAGGATGTTGGAATTTTAATCCAGGTCATTAATAATTTTTCAAGCTTTCAAAAGGCGTTACAGATAAAAAATGATCTTGATGGATTTTTTCATGGTTTTAAAAAGGAACTTGCAAGGAGTCCGATCTCAAAAGAGACCGGAAAAAGACTTGAGAAGGAGTACAGAAAAGCAAGTCCGGGACTTTATGAAATTTTCAGCGGAAATTTACATGGGCAGGATAAAAATTACGAAAGGAAACTGTTTATTGATGTTGTTGGAAAATTATCAAGCGCACTTCTTTTCAATGCTGGTTATAAGGACGTTTTGGATGATAAGAGCTATCATGGAATTATTGAAAATTGCGTCGCAGATAGTCTGTCAGGAGTGGATAGTGCTGTAAGAATGTGTCCATCCTTTATATTCAGGGAGATGGTTCTGATTAAGGAAAAAAATGATTTGGAAATAGAGACAGTGAAGTATCTTCCTGGTAAATCCGATAGTGCAAGGAATGTTTTTTCCGCTTTTAATGAGATGGAAAGTTGTATGATGGGTGTTGATCCGGCGGAAGGGATTTTTGCCAAACATCCGACAACTGATATGATGGCCTGTGTGCACCTTGGACGGTTGGATTTTTATTTCAGGATGTCAGTTGGTATGGCGGGAAGGTTCCTCCCATTAATGGAGAGGGATAAAAATGGAAATATAATTACAGAGCTTAATTCGTGTTTTATAAATTTAGGAAAAAAATATTTCGGTCAGGTCTCTGGTGAATTACGGAAAAATGAAGTGGAATATGTTTTCAGCTCAAAAAGGGACAGGGCCATTTTTGATTTTTTCAGAGCAGATGGTTTTATCGGTAATATTCAGTCGATAGACTCCGCCCTTTTAAAGCTGAGTGAAAAAAATATTTCCAGGGATGATGTGAGAAAGGATGCCATATCATGCTATATGAAGACGAAAAGAAGTGTGGCACAGGGATTTCGCCGATATTTTCTCAACTTTATGCCTGATGAAATTATTAAAAAAGATTATACCTCAAAATATTTTAAAATTGATGGCATAAAAACCTACGAAGATGTGATCATGAAGTTTGTGGATATTGATCTGATTAATTTCCTGATGGATCTGAAAGTGATTAAAACCGATACAGATGTTCTGATTACGACAGAACCTTATCAAGGTGATTGGAAGAGCATAAGCTCTTTTGGAATGGAGGTTATTGCAAAAATTGCCCTGGAAACAGCTATTGGTGTTTCCAGGGGCCTTGAGTTTGACAAGCTGACAATGGCCGCCATGCTTTCTGATTTTAGACAGCAGTTGGATTCGCTCATGAAATGGTTTAATGATGGGCCTCGCAGTGTCAGTGATATTGGTGATATGTTTGTTGATGGTAATCTCGCAACAAAGTTTAATGAGGCCGTAAAAAAGGATTCTCCCGATCCAAAGGAAATTATGGGAGTTGTTCTCGCTGATATTTTTAAAAGCAATGATGTTTCCGATTTTATGACGATTTCCATTTTGGCCGGGAAACTTATAGAGAGGGGAAAGAATAGTCTTTCGGAGGCAAAGAAAGAGGAAATCAAAAGAATAAAAATCAAAAGAACAAAAATGGTGAATTCAATCAATAGACGTTACCAGAAACTTACGGAATTGATGGACAGGATGACTCTGAGTTTTGATATGAGAAGAATAATGAACAAGGAAAGCGAGGATGGAAGGGAGCTGATTGATTTTGCAAAAAACAATTATGTTATCCCTATATTGTGTGATGTTGAAAGGGATTCTAAAAAGGAATACAGAATGTGGCAGCTTGCTGGACGGATGATTGTAGAGGATTATACGGATGGTGGATTTGCCGAACAATTTACAGGAATTATTGCGGATGAGATTTTTTCAAATTGGAAGAACAACAAATGGATAATTGTTTCCGACAGTTCATGGAAAATAACCGAATGGTTTTTTGGTACCAAACATTCTGATTATGATTGGGAAAAAATTAGAAATACAAGGAGTGGCCAAATTGCAATAAAGCGTTATGCGCAAACAATTCTTCTTCCACGTATTGTTGGATACAGATTTTCAAAGAAGATTCAGCAGGATAATTGGATGGCATTTACCAAGCTTCTTGGAAAAGCGATGAGTGAGAATTAATGATGTATCAAATTGTTGTTTTTATACCGATTGTCGACAAGGAAAAAGTCAAAGAGGCAATGTTTTTGGCAGGTGCGGGAAAGGTTGGAAACTATGATTGTGCCTCGTTTGAATGTGTTGGCAAAGGGCAGTTTCGTCCACTGGAGGGAAGTAATCCACATATCGGACAGGTTGGCAGACCGGAAACGGTTGACGAAATCAGGTTGGAGCTGACCTGTCAGGAGCAATATATTGATGATGTAATCAAGGCCATGAAAAAATCCCATCCCTATGAGCAACCGGCATACAGCGTTGTGAAAACTGAAAGCTTTTGAATATTAATGAGTTAATATGGCCGATCGGCCGACAAAAACACTAAAGTAAAAATCCTATTTTCCGATATGGTATATGAGTAGTATTAAACAGGAGTTTGCTTATCAGAATTTATCAATCACTGATTATTATATTTGTTCTTTTTATGATGGTTGTACTTTCAGGAGTCCATGCTTTTGACTATGGGAAGGCGAAAAAATACACAACTCCATTGAGGGAGGTATCAATCATTGCCACGGAAGAAGGCTACTACCCAAAGGCGATTTCCCTTTTTCAAGGAGAGAGGCTTAAAATTTATGTCACAGGTACAACAAGTAATCCAAGTTGTCTGATGTTGCCTGAAAAAAATATTTTCCTGTCGGCGATAAAAGGTGAGATATCTGAGGGAATAATGACTTTCAACAAGGCAGGAACGTATAAGTTTTACTGTCCGACCGGAAATATCAGGGGACGGGTGGTTGTTATTGAAAGACAAGAGGAGATGAAGAAGAGGAAAAGAAAGATAGCTTCCAAAAACGTAGTGAAGTTGTGGAAGCCGAAGGAGGAATAGAGTGTCCGTTTTTAGTGATGCCATTGATAATTTTCTTTACCCGGTCAAGGACCTTCTTGACGATGAAACAGTATCTGAAATTATGATGAACGGGCCAAGGGAAATCTTTGTGGAAAGAAAGGGACTTGTATACAGGGTGCCAAATAAGTTTCGTGATGAGGACGCTCTTTTGACGGCCATCAGGGCGATAGCCCAGTCTGTTGGACGGATCGTTGACAACGATAATCCGAGACTTGATGCCAGACTTCCTGACGGTTCACGTATTCATGCCATTTTACCTCCAATGGCAAAAAACGGAACCACCGTTGCTATTAGAAAATTTTCCAAGGAAAAATTGACACTGAAGGATCTTATCAGGTTTGGATCATTATCCGCCACTGCGGCAAGATTTTTGGATATCTGCATTTATCTTGGAAAAAATATAATTATTTCCGGAGGAACAGGTTCAGGTAAGACAACCATGTTGAATGTTTTGGGATCGCGAATTCCCAAAACGCAAAGGCTTCTCATCATTGAGGACGCGGCCGAGCTTCAAATCAAGGCGGAACATGTTGTCATGTTTGAAACAAGAAAAGAGGATCAGCAAAGGGGAATAACTGAAGTCACTATCAGGGATCTTGTTATTTCCGCGATGAGGCTCAGGCCGGATCGAATTATTGTAGGTGAGGTTCGTGGAACAGAGGCACTTGATCTTATCCAGGTTATGAATACAGGTCATGACGGCAGCATGGGAACGGTTCACGCCAACAATCCGTTGGAGTGTTGTACCCGCATGGAAACACTTTGTCTTATGGGTGATGTAAAAATTCCACCTGATGCCATCAGGAAAATGATTGGAAGTGCCATGCAGATAGTTGTTCAATGTTCAAGGTATCATGATGGAGGAAGGAGAACATCGCATATTTCTGAAATTCTCGGTGTGGACGATAAGGGGAACTATGTTTCGCGGGATATTTTTAGATGGATTCAGACCGGTAAAGATGTTGATACAGGGATTTTTACTGGTGAGATGGTTCCCTGTAATTATCTTCCCAGCTTTTTTGAGGATATTGTCATTAATAAATTACCTTTTCCCAAAAGTAATTTTATCACCCCTGAATGGGCCAATAAGATTTTAAAGTCGGCGGCATAGGTAAGGTATGGGAAAAAAGCGTTTAATAGTATTGTTCCTTTTTTTCGGGATGATTGTGGTTTCATGCTTGTATTTTATGATTGGACATGAAACCAGAAGAGATTTCGATAATGAGTTTGTCTTAAGATTCAAGACGATTATCCGAGGGGAGATCCTGCATTTTTTTCATAAGTCTGATGAGAATGTTTCAAAAACAAATGCCGGTAAAAACAGAAAAAGACAAAGTGGGAAAGTTACTCAAAAGAATCACGATGGTGGAATTTCACCAATGTCCAATAAGAACCTGACCGGAAATATCCACACAAAAAATTTTGGTGATAATCAATTACTGAAGAAAAATAAAAGGATGCCTGCTTCAAGGACTACGCCGTCGCAGGTGTTAGCGCTTTTACAGTTTTCCAAAGATCAAAATATGAAATCTCAAGCCTTGCGTGGTTCTGATTATGAGAGACTTAAAGATGATCCTAAAACCCCGAAGGGCACGGGGATTGAACTTATTGGAGTTGATTCTGAAAGCAAAAGACCGATTTTCTATAAAACACATAATTTGGAGTCGGCCAGAACCATCAATGTTGCAAATTTATGGAATCATGCCACATGGAATGATGGAAGCATTCCAACTTACGGAGTTGATGGAGGCAATGGGATAACATTTCTTGCACAGTGGGACGAGGCAAAGGTTAGCACGAGTCACATTGAACTTGGGGCCAATGTAACAAATGAATCAGGGGAGTCATATAGCACTCATGCAACACATGTTGCAGGAACAATGGTGGCAGGTGGAGTTGGAAATTATTCAGGGGATGTAGGTTATATTCCAGGGATGGCGTATGGTGGTTATCTTTATGCCTACGATTGGACGAACGATTTGAGTGAGATTGCCGTTGCAGCAGCGTCGGCTGACGGTCTTGCGCATGGTTCTGCATCCAGCGATATTTTGCGTGTTTCCAATCATTCATACGGTCTCGTACTTGGATGGTACTATAATTCCGATGATTACTGGTACTGGCTGGGTGATACATCAATCAGTACCACTGAAGATTCGCTGTACGGATTTTATAACAACAATGCCATGAATCTCGATAATATTGCTTACATGGCCCCACACTGGTTGGGAATATGGGCCGCCGGAAATGATCGCAGTATGGAGGGGCCGGGAGGAAGTGTTTATCCGGCAGAAAATTGGTATGAATGGGATGAAGCAAGTTCTGAATGGGTGTTAAAAAGCGGTACTCCGCCTCCTGCAATTGCAGCAAATGATTCTGGATATGATACCATTGGGCCGGAGGGAACCGCAAAAAACCTTATAACAGTAGGAGCAGTCAGCAAGTCAGCCGAATATGTGTCGGAGTTGAGTGTTGTGATGAGTGAGTTTTCTGGTTGGGGACCGACAGATGATGGGAGGATCAAGCCTGATGTCGTTGCTGCAGGTGTTGATATCTGGTCAACTTATTATGATGAGGCTTCTTATGCCGCTCTTAGTTCAGGGACGTCAATGGCAGCACCATCTGTTGCCGGAGGTGCCGCGCTTTTACAAAAAATTTATAGCAATTACAACAATGGTGATTATGCCAATGCCTCAACAATAAAGGCCCTTATTATTCACAGTGCCCGGGAGGCCGGTTCTTTTGCAGGCCCTGATTATGCCTACGGATGGGGACTTCCTGATTTCGATGCTGCAGCTAATTTGATATATGTGGATAATGGTGATGGAACCTGTGTTCGCGAGGAGATTCTTAGCGATGGTGAAAATTATATGCTTTCAGTAAGAACCACCGGGGAACCTGTTAAGTTGACAATAGTGTGGACGGACCCGCATGGACCGAGTATTTCCGATTCTCTTGATCCATCCACACAAATACTGGTGGACGATCTGAATATGAACATTGTTGATGATAACGGAAATACACATTATCCGTGGAGGCTTGATGTAAGTAATCCGCACAATGCGGCCACTAGAGGTGTTAACAGTGTGGATAATGTGGAAAAAATCGAAGTGGCCACTACTATTTATGCAAATAAGATCTGGACGATAAATGTCACTCATACCGGTAGTTTGAGTGAGCAACGGCCATATTCACTGGTGTTTGAGGGATTGGATATTCCGGAGTCCGATATCTCTTTTGTGAAATCGACATCCGGTGCTGTTTTGGAAAAGAACCAATCAGGTTCATATTATCTTGATATGGGAAACACCTTGGACACTGTTACAAAGCAAGAAGATATTTTAATTGTTAATTCAGGATTGCAGGATTTGGTATTGAGTAATTTTTCAATAGACTCATCATCCTTTTCATACAGTATTGATGAGACTTCAATACCGGCAAGTTCCAGTGCCACCCTGTCAGTCTATTATATTCCAGGCGGGTATGTTGGGACAAAAGAGGCGACAATTAATTTTAATACAAATTTTGCTGAGTTGTCGGATGTGTCAATCTACCTTGTGGCAGTATCAACACAGGCCCCTTCGTCGAGTGTCAGGTTGGAACATATTGCCCCGGATTCAAGTGTAAACTGGATTGACGGTAATGGTACACATACATTGCCGGACGTCCAAGAGGATTCCACTGTGCAGACACAGTATATAAATATAACAAATGATGGTAACGCCGATCTTGCGGTGTCGAATTTTGCAGCACTTTCCAGTCCTTTTTTATGGAGTGGTGGGACCCCCTCCGATGCGACCATTTCTCCACAGGAAACGATACAGCTACCCTTTACATTGGATACAGGAACCGTAGGAACATATACACAGGACGTTACTTTTTCCACCAACGATGAATCAGGTGGAAATTCATTTACAGTAAACCTTGTTGGAACAGTAACCGAGATTCCGTGTGCGGAGATAAAGGTTGAAGATGGTGCCACTGTAATAGTTTCAGGTCAGAGTACACCGGTGTCGATGGGATCAATTGACGTTGGTAATTATACTACCAAGACCTTCACCGTAACCAATAATGGGAACGCCGAAATGTTATTGGACGATTTTATAACGGATGGAAGTCAATTCACATGGACCAAGGTTCCAAGCAGCATTCCTGCCGGGGGTTCAGATACAATCACGATAAAATTCATGTCTTATGTCGCCGCAAGTTTTGAAAAGACTGCAAGTTTTAGTTGGGGAGTCAGTGGCGGGACAATGAACACGTTCACCATCTTGCTGTCAGGTCAGACCAATGCATATCCTGTGACATCAATCAAGCATGACGGCCAGGATGTTACAAACGGTACAAGTGTTGTAACAAATCTTGCGACAGTTGAGGAAAAGGATTTATTTGGTGCTTCAAACAGTCATGTCTTTACATTCCATAATGATGGAAATGCAAATTTGATGATCAGCAATCTTGTAATTCCCACAGGATTCAGGGTGCTCGCTTTTCCATCGGCGTATGTTGTTCCAGGTGGTAGTACCGAGCTTAAATTGGGACTGTACAGTACTGTTATGGGCCCTAAAAGTGGAAATGTGACTTTTAACACCAACGAATCTGGTGCAAATGCCTCATTTAGTTTTCCAATCAGTGGTGAAATTACTGGTGCCAAACTTACGGTTTCTCATAAAGTGTATGGAGTTTTCCAGAATGAACATTATATTACGTTGTTAAATACGGGATATAATACTGTAATGACAGTCTCGGGAGCAAGTTCCACCCCCCTGGGGTTTATTCTTGAGCAGGCAGGTAGTTCGACCATCACTGCAGGAAGCAGTTCCACGTGGAAATTTGTTGTTGATGACAGTTATTCCGGGATCAGATCAGGAAGTGTGAATTTTACAACAAACGCCTACAATCAGGAAAATTATTCGCTTACCATAACTGGAGGTAATCCCGACGAAATTCAGGATATCAATCCTGATGGTACCACTACTTTGGAAGAAGAGGGATTAAGCAACAATGGAATGAAAACCGGATCTGCAATGGGATGTGGAACCATTAATATTGATGATAATAACAATCCGACTGGTGGGATATTTGTCACGGTGTTTGGTTTTTTACTCGTAATATTCTTGCGAAATGCTTATCAAAAGGTCCGTGTAGTGGCCGATTTTTGGAATATATAGATGAAAAAGATTGTTGTTCTACTTGTTTGTCTTTTTAACAGGCCCATTTGGCAATCCTTCTCATAAGATTTGCCATCTTCTTGGTAAGGTTAAATTATGATAATGCGATATCCAATGGTCTTGTCCTCCGGTGTTTTTGTATGATAATATCCCGTGCGTTATCGAAATATGTGGAGGATGAGACGGTATGTTGGCGTCCTACTTTAAAATTATTATCATCCTTCTCATTATCCCTTCAGTCCTTCGTTTGGAAGCAAAAATGAAAAGTCAAAATGCATTCAGAATTATGAGTTTGAATCTCCATGGTTATCATCCAATGGGGGAACTCAAAAGATATTACGAGGACAAACAGGGTAAAATTTCGGAAGCTCCTGCGCATATTCATTATTTTAATAAGGATGAATTTACAGTCGGTAGTAAAAGAAGGGTGAGAGAGCTTTCCTGCCATATAAGGGCCCTGAGTCCGGATATTGTATTCTTGCAGGAGGTCGGAGCTGGTGGTCCTCATTTTCAGAGTAAAACCTGTGATGATTTTTATCGACGATATGATGAAGACTCCGATTGGGAAAATACCGCTTTTCGTTTGGAAAAAAAACTTTCATTTTTCAAGTTAAACTATCAAACCCTTCCAGCGTGTCGTGGAAATATTGGTTGGTTTACCGGACCCGGTCAGTTTAATGATCGTAGGATTGTCACTTTTACGGACAACGAGCTTGAGCTTGGTAAAAAGAATGTCATATTTGACCATGATGCCAATCCATATCCGGCTGGTATTCTTGTTGAGGGATTTGCCATAATGGTATCTGACCGGATCAAGGTACTGGATCACCGGATTATGAATGTATCGTATAATTATTTGGGAGATACTGTTTTTTATCAGATGGCCGCAGTATCAATGAAAGATAGTGATAGCTGGTTTCTAGTTGTTAATGTTCATTTGGGCCACAAAATTGGAAACTTTGAACAGTTGGTTGCGATTAGAAAGAATATTATTGAATATTTGAAAAAATGCGGCCATCCAGGGGATTTTCAAGGGGTTGTAATTGGAGGCGATTATAATTCCCGTCTTTACAGGCCCAAGTCCATCGTAGCTGATGAAATCAGCGAAGTTAGCATGGTTCCAGTGGAGATAAAAAAGAAAGGGGAATATAATTTTTTATTAACTGGAAATGATGCTCCGGAAAAGATTCAAAAACTGAAAGATGAGCTGACACTTTTAAACTCATCGACATACAAGGCATGGGCAAATATCGCGGATACAGGTGAATTTCAAAAACGTCTTGATGAGGTGGTGAATGCATTTGTTGATGTACAAAAAGAATATAATTCCGGTGTGTATCGGATTTTTCTGGACATGGAATCATCAGTTGAGAAGGCTAAAGCATCCGGCATATGCTCCCCGTTTGGTAATTTTAACGGCGGATGTAATTTAAAAAACAGAATTGATTTTCTCTTCAAGACACAGGATTTCAAGCTGAATAATGCATTTGTTCTTTACACTGACCATACCTGGAATGATTTGCACGGGGTTACCGATCACCCAGGTATTTTTGCTGAATATATCTCACTATAATTGAATTAGTCGTCACCACGGTTTCCATGGTGGTCGTTACTACTACTAACATCGCATTGGTATTTGCAGGTTTTTCCACCACAAACAGGCCAGCAAACTCCCATGTAAGTTTCTGTACAAATACAGACCTTGCTACAACTGTCATTTATCAGTTCATCATAGCCGCAAATTTTATGGTATCTTGTGCATTGTAATAACCAATCTCTCTCTGCACAACAATTTCCTGTGAAGCATGTTGGTGTTTGAACTGGTTTAGGTGTTGGCGTTGGAGTTGGGGTTGGCGTGATATTCGGTGTTGGTGTAGGTATTGGCGTAGCTGTGGGTGTTCTGGTTGGTGTAGGTGTCGGCGTTGGCGTCTTGGTATCGTCATCGTCGTTCTTTTTGATGTCGAGGGCCGGGCCAGTTGTTTTATCTATATAGAGTTTGTCGCAGTCAAGATCCTTGTTGTCTTTGTTTGCAACCTCTCCGGTTGTCTTGTCCTTGAACACCTTGTCTTTAAGCTTGAGTTTTAGCTGTTTGATTTTTGGATTTGCTCTATTTTTAAACAGACCACTTCTGATTTTCCAAGCCGTTGTAGCAAGGTTTGCCGGAGGGTTGATAAGCATGTAGCTCAAGCTGTGATCAATAATTGGTGAATCGTTGTAAACAAGAGCGACATCATATTCGGAGTTGGCACCTGGCGAAGAAAAACCCGTGTTGTCATCCAGAATCATGAGTGCCATGGCCGTATCAAACTGCAGTGGTCCCTTGCCTGGTAGAAATCCAAACTCGATAAAAACCATATCTTTCGGCGCCATAATGGAATCGTAAATGGTTTCCTTTTCGGATAATCCATCGTAACCGCGAAGTTCTTTCAGATACTCGTTGAATCCACCCTTCTTTTTAATTATGCTGTAAGCCTGTTGAGCGTGGGAATTGTTGTAATAGGCCCAAAGTATCTTTGCCAATCTGATCTCCCTGTGCCGTTTAACCAGATTATCGCCTAAAAGCTCGTTGAGTGTTTTTGATGAGTAGTTGTTTTCACCATGTAGAAGCAATTTTTGATTTTCAGAAAGATTGGCAGAAATTGTCAGTTGATCTTTTTTGGGGACGTCAATATTGGCAAATACTGTGAAGGTTTCATTGACAGATACGGGGTCATCCTTCTCAATAATGGGTTTTTCGTTGAGTGTGTCATCCACGGTGACATTGCCTTCCAAAACGGTAAGTGTCGTTTGGACATCAGCTCCGGAAGTTTCGACATCAAGGATGATTTCGGTACCACGGATTCCCATTGATGCGCTCGGAGTTTCGATTTCAACTGTTTCGTCGGCACCGACGTGCGAAAACAATCCTCTTATTGTTCCAACCATAAGTTTATAGATTGTGGTTCTTTTATCGACTTTTTGATATTTGAATTTTTTAAATTTGAACTTTGAGTTGGCCCCTACGAGTATCCTGGTTCCGTCTTTCATTGCAAACTTAACCAATCCGTTTTCCGCTGTTTCAATCTCGTCGTTTATATAGACAATGCTTTTATTGACGAGAGGGCTTTTTGCGTCAAGCTGTGGAACAACCTCGTTGTTTCTGCTAACTGTTCCGATGAGGCTTTCAACTTCACCAACGGCGACTTTTGCTGATACCATGATTTTGAACTCGCTACCGGATTGTAAGACTCCCTTATAAACTCTGTAGGTTGTTACAATGTATGACTTTTCAGGAACACTGATGATCTTGCATGTAAAGTATGCTTTCGTATTTGGAGGAGTGATGATTTTTTCGATCCTGTCTTCTGAATTTTCAACATTTGGATCGGATTTACATTTATGATTGTTTGGAGCGGCCTCAGGATCAATACCGTCCAGTAGAAGCTGTCGTAAATCGGAGGCCTGGGATTTTGCAAGACGCTCAAGATCGCTGGAAAGTCTCTCGTCCTTCATTCCTTCTGTTAGTATCTTACTGTTTTTGACACCTTGGTTTATCATGAAAGCTATTGCCGCAAGTAACACTACACCCATAATTACGGCGAGAGAGATAGCAGCGAAACCATGTCGGTTTTTCATCGGAAACCTCCTGTTTGTAAGTAAAGATTTTATCATGGAATTTCTTGAAAGGAATACATAATTTTAAGTGGTTACGAATTAATTGCAGATTTTTTTTGCGTGTATCCGTGTACTGGTACGGAAGTGGATGGAAAGACAGTATTTAAAATTATTGTTTTTTAAACATTAAATAAATTATTATCTGGCATGTCGTAGGTGGTGGGGGATTGCGTTTCTGAAAACTGCCAACTTTTCTTTGCAAATTGCTGGATTTTTTAATTAAAAATCATTTACACATGATCCATGCACAATTTCTACAATCCTTGAGGCAGTTTTTCCGTCACCGAAAGGATTTTCCCAATTACAATCCCTATTAAAAAAATGGTTCAGTGCCTTCTTCATCCTGTCTGCATCTCTTCCGCAGATGATGTTGGAACCCGCTTCCACTGACTCTGGTCTTTCGGTATTTTCCCTGAGAGTAAGGCATGGGATTTTTAAAATACATGCTTCTTCCTGAATACCACCTGAATCAGTTAACAAGGCGGCAGTGTTTTGCATGAGGTTAACAAAATCAAAGTAACCAACTGGTTCCATTATTTTGATGGATGATGGAAGAGTTAAATTGAATTTTTCAATATTACTTTTACTTCTTGGGTGGATTGGCCACAGGCAGATTTTGTTGAATTCCCTGGCAATTTCATCCAACGAACTGATGAGTTCTTTTAAGGGGGTTTCATAGTCAACATTTGTGGGTCTGTGAGCGGTGATCAGAAAGTATTCTTTTGGATTTACTTCTGGCCTTATTACTTCGATTTTTCCGCTATTGATCATGTCAACACAGTTGTTGAGAGAATCCACTATGGTATTTCCAACAACATGGATTTTCTGTTTTGGAATACCCTCTTTTTCCAGAATCCTTTTTTGGACTTCGGTTACTGCAAAAAGATAATCGGCAAAATGGTCTACAGCGATTCGATTGATTTCTTCAGGCATCTCCAAATCGTAACTTCGAAGTCCGGCCTCAACATGGGCCACTTTTATCCTCAGCTTTGTAGCCGCCAGTCCGCCGGCGAGAACTGTATTTGTGTCACCCTGGACGTAAACCAGGTCGATTTTTTCCTCAAGGAGAATTTTTTCAATACGTTCAAGAATTTTTGCGGTTTGTTGTGCATGAGTTCCAGGCCCGACATTTAGATTGAATTTGGGATAGGGAAGGTGTAGATTTTTAAAAAAGACTTTGTCCATGTTGGCTGAATAGTGTTGATTGGAATGAATGAGTGTGAATGGAAGTCCGCGTTTTTCATATTCTTTGATGATTGGTGCAAGTTTGATAATTTCAGGTCTTGTTCCAACTACGATGGCGATCTTCACTATATAACCTCTTCGTTTTCCTTTGTGGAAAAACATCTGTAGGGATTTAATATGAACCAAAAACCTTATATTGTCATCGCCTTTCCCTGCTATAACGAGGAGGAAAACGTTCATCCGCTTTTGGAGCAGTTTATCAGGCTAAATAAATTCTATAGAGAACTTTTCCATACCAAAGTGATTCTGATTGACGATGCCAGTACCGATAAAACACTTGATCGTGCAAAGGAGTATCTGGATAAGATGGATATTGAAATTGTGGAGCATGGAACAAATCGCGGTCTCACTGGAGGCATAAATACGGCATTTAATGAATTTTATAAATATTTGGACTATGACAATGTTCCCTTTGCTTTTGGGTTATTGGATGGAGATAACTCTCATAATCCGATGACAATTCCTGCGATGGTTGAAAAAATTTTTACCGATTATGATGTTGTTGTCGCTTCAAGATACCAGAGTGGAAGTCGTATTGCCGGTGTCGCCTGGTATCGGAAAATTCTTTCTTTCGGTCTGGCGGTATTGTTTAAGCTGATGAAAAACATACCGGGTGTCTGGGACTATAGCTGCGGTTTCAGGCTCTATTCACCACAAATTGTAAAAAAACTTCGTGCAAATTATGGTGAGATTTTGGTGGAAGAAAAAAGTTTTGCATCCATGGTGGAAATTCTTGTCAAATGTCATCTTCTTGGAGCTGTCTGCTCCGAGGTTCCATTCTTCTTGAGATATGATCTTAAACTAGGAGAGTCAAAAATGCCGTTTATGAAAACCATTAGCGGAAATTTGAAATTGCTAAGGACGCTCAACGTAAAAAAATGAGGCATTGATGAAGAAATTTTTTACGATTGCCATGAAATGTCTGGTTGTTTTATCTCTTGGTTATCTTTGCTTTCTTCCGCTTGTATTTAATATTGTAAATCTTCTGAATAATTGCATCAATATTTATGATTTTGGAATCTATGAGCAGGCGATCTATGAGATTGCCGGAGGGGCAGGATGGAACCCTTATTTGACAGTAAGAAATATCCACATCTTTAATGAACATTTCGATCCTGTGATTTTTCTTGCCGCTCCATGGGCCCTGATTTTCAAGTATAATCCTGTTTGTCTGGTTGTTTTTGAATGGCTTTGGTTTGCGGCCATTATTGTGATGATTATTCTTATTTCAAGAAAGAAAAATTCATTCTATGAGACCTGTTTTTATATTATGCTTTTTTGTCTGAGCAGGGCGATTATTTCCGGGCTGGCGTATCCGATTCATCCAACTACATGGGCGATGCTCCCATTGTTTTTGATAATTTTATATTTATATGGAAATGGTTTTTGGGGGGTGTTTTTAAGCTGTTTCGCGCTGA
>JAGLPP010000090.1 GCA_023137315.1 Bacteriovoracaceae bacterium | reverse complement strand
TAAATTATATTTAGTTTTGGTAACGTGTTGATACAGTAATTAAGAAAATAGCTTCTGTAAGTAAGATAGAAAATTGTTTTAGTTTTTTTCCCGACCCGCTTTTGCCTTACGGCAATTAGGAAAAACCAATTGCTCTTAAACACATTTGCTACGTTCCTCTTCGCAAAAAAGTTTAAGTTTTCTATTCGGTTAATAAGAGTATTGCATAATAACTCCTATATTGGACTTAAATCTGTAATAGCCATTTTAAGTCCATTTGTACACATATGCATTAATTTGATTGTTTAATAAACCACTTTAGTACCTAAAGTGAACTTTTTGCATATATTTGTTATAACAACAAGTTAGCAAAAATGTTAAGCTCAACGTTAGGTCACTTCAGGAAATGGCTACATTCAAATCAAAATTTATAATTCAACACTAATAAAATTATGAAAAACATTACAAAAGGAGTTTTTGGTTATAATAAATCCGATAATGCGATATCCAGAGTAGAATATTGAAAAAGATACCCTTCCTTCTGAATTTTTTCGGCTGACAAATGAAATGAATCAACTAATACACCAGATCTTTCCCCCATCATTAATTTCAGAATAAATTTTGGAAGTGTAATTGCGATGAATTTTTTGTTAAGAACTTTTACTACTGCTTTTGTAAATTTTCGTTGGTTTAACGAATTTGGTGCAGCAGCATTGAAAGTTCCTTTTATGCTTTTACTTTCAGCTTCATGCATTATCATTCCACATAAATCGTCAATATGAATCCACGGATACATTTGTTTTCCATTTCCAAAATAGGAACTTACACCCTTTTTTATAGGATTTTTAATCATATCTAAAACACCTCCATTGGCTGCCAATACAAGTCCAATTCGATTTATTACTACTCTTATTCCAAGTTGTTCCCAACTTAGGGCTTCATCTTCCCAAATTCGACATAATTGCCCCATGTAACCTTCACCTGCTGGGCGCAGCGGAGTAAAAATCCAGTGCAGTGATTTGTTAGCAGATTTTGATTTCAAGAAGATTTCTTTTTTTTCCATGGCTTCAACGTAGAAATAAACACTGCAAAAATAACAGTGCATGCCTGAAAAGTTCCAAATATTATGGAATTGTATCGATTACTTGAGTAAAGTGAGTCAGTGAGAGCTTCCATACCTTTGTCTTTTGCAATATGGGACATTTCACTTATCCACGGGCCCAACCAGAATGTCCCAAATATTATACCAAAAACACAAATGATCCATTTCACAATAATCCAGTTGTGCTTAAACCAACCCCAATTAGTCCAAATCGAATAAACTAATGCTGTAAGAAAAGTACCTATTGCCCCAGGAACAAGAATAAATAAATCTATGAAATCAAGTGTTGAAACAATTCCATATAGCTCACTACCATTCTCTGGTTCAATAAAGAACTGCATAACTGTCAAAACGGTAGCGCAACCTACCCATACACATGCAGAGTATATATGCAAACACTTGAGCCATTTTTGCCCTTTAACACTTAGATTTCTCATATTCACCTCTCTTGTAATCAATTAATATGTACTTTTCACGCTGCTAACGTTTGAGCTCAGTGGCTCCGCTTGTCGGCGTCCGATGCAGCGCTTTGTTATGTTTTTGAAACTGGAAATAGGCATATAATTCTCCAAAGAGTGTCAAGAGCGCTATGGCAGTAAAGAGATACAATATATGGCATATTTCCCTTTAGGCGATGCTCCTTCATGAATACGTGATGTTGTGAAATAAAGTTTGCCATCTGGGCCGAAGCTGAAGGAATCAGGCCATGCAATGACCTTGTCCTGAATGACGGTCTCCACTTTACCTTTTGGGGTTGTGCGGAGGATAGCGTCATGCTCCAGCGCAGAGATGTAGACCTTGTTGTCTGGTCCGAAAATAAGGCCGTCAGCAGCGCCAGTTTTACCAACCTTTTCAACTTGTGCCCCAATCATCTTTTCTGAAAGGTCGAACTGGCGTAGCGATGATGCCGGAATACGGTACATGGTGCGCCCGGTAAGCGCCTGATAGTACACAAAGTCAGCACGGGAGTCGTAAGCAATACCATCTAAATGGATACGGGGTTGTACACCATTTAACATCCATGGCTTGCCGCCAACTATCAGTATCACATCCTCGGAGGCTGTAGAAGGATGGTTGTCCAAAAGCCTGCGTGCTTCGCCTGTTTTTAGGTC
Organism: Bacteriovoracaceae bacterium; assembly: GCA_023137315.1. Lineage (GTDB taxonomy): Bacteria > Bdellovibrionota > Bacteriovoracia > Bacteriovoracales > Bacteriovoracaceae > JAGLPP01. The sequence goes on along the minus strand of JAGLPP010000090.1, from coordinate 4,823 downwards.
AAGCACGACCAAGGCGCCATCACCCGAATCCGATATGAAAGCGAACTCCCTATGAGTATCAATACGCACATCGTTGAGATAACTGTTTTCCGGCGCAATCTCAGGACTGAAGCGGAATGTTTGGATAACAGTATTGGTGGCAAGATCCACTTTCAGCAACTTGGGACCACCCGGAATGACGCCTTTGAACTGTGGGTTAGCTGAGTCGAGAATCCATAACCTGTTTTTGTCATCTACAAATATTGCTTGTACGCAGATGAGATGCGTGGCGGGGTTTTTGCCCGGTTTCCAGTCATTCATGGAAGTATTGGGGTAAGGGATAGGTTTGCCTTTTACAAGTTCCGCTACAGATACAAGCACGTTGTCAGACAAGCGAGGATAGTTGACAAACAGCCTTTCCTTTCTGGAAACAGCAAGGCCTGTCCACTGAGCATCGGAAAAAGCAACAGGTTCTAGTGTGATATTTTCTCTGTGTTTTGGCAACTTGGACTGGCAACTTGTCAGTAGCACGATAGTCATAATTAGAATTAGTAAACTGTTGAATTTTCTACGGAAATACCGATTGTTACGCATAATATTGTCCTCTGGTTATTTGTTTATGAAAATTAGAAAATCTAATTTTGGGAGTTTAAAATCACTATCACTAAACTATAGATGAACGCTTTCCCTTTTTTCTTAAAAAAACATAACGACTGAACTCACTGGTTTTTTACTCCGCTTCGCTCCGTAAAAACCAGTGCAGTGATTTGTTTTGTGGCTCGTTCATTTAATTTTTTAACAGCTCACTTATTGATAAAATAATCAGTCCCCTTCCATCATTTAATTTATCAATTTGTCTTTCTGTTATATAAATAAATTCTTCTTCACCTTTAAGTCTTATTCTGCAAGAAGAAGCAAAACCTAACTCTTTAATATGGAAACGAATTATTTTTTTATTTTGGGGATTATACATTTTCAGAACCTCGTCAGCTGAATCAACTGCCCATATTCTACCTTTGCTATCCACACAAAGGTCATCAAAGCCCTCAACAGTTTTTGTTTTACCAAAAACCTCAGTTACTTTTTTTGTTTGTAAGTTAACCATTGATACTTTTGAAAATGTTCCGGTAAAAAAAATAGAATTATGAGCTTTAGAATAAAACATGCCATTTGTACTACCTAATTTATCCAAGAACAATTTTGGCTTATTATATTGTTTTAACTTTTCATTGTAAGTCATTTTATAAATTGCACCATCTGGATTAGAGAAATTTAAATCACCAATTGCGAAATAAAGATTACTATTGTCATCAATGCATAATCCGTTAATCCCTTTGAATTTGTCTGTAATTTTTACATACGATTTTAACTCTGTATCAACCCTATAGACTTCTCCACCATATTCCAACCAACCTCTCATGTCATATTCCGATACATTTACATATAAATATCCATCTTTCCCCTGGACAATTCCCATTGCAGATTCCCCTATCTTCAATGATTTTTTTATTTCCATTCTTCCATCATCATTTTCATCAAGCAAATAAATGGTTCCGCTCAAATCAGTTACATAAACCGCTGAAGAGTTTGGGACTAAATATATATTTTCAGCCCCTTTCATTCCTTGAATGAATTGAGCCGAATTAAAGTCTTTTAGACTAGATGTTTTTATCTCTTTAGTACTAACAAGGCCAGAGCTACAGCTTGATAAAAATATAGTTACTATTAAACCAATAATAATTTTTCTCATTTTTCCTCTGCAACTTGTAAAAGTTGTTTGGTACAATTTGTTTCGTAATTCCATAAGATTGAGTTTAAAGATTTTCGCAAGTATTGGTAATCCGCTACCGCCTGTAATTATATATGTTTTCATTTTTTTTAGTTTTAATACTTAGAATAAAGGATGTCAATTGTAATTAGTCTATTGCCAAATAAGCATTTCTCAATTTACTATATTTTCTTAGTCTTGTTTTTTTTCCATGGTTTTATTACTGAGAGATAAACAATAAACACCAAGAAAAAAAGCTGAATAGTACCTCCAATGCTAATTTTTGTAAGATTTTCAAAATACACGGGATAGTTTGATAGATTACTAGACATTGTTTCGGCTATTTGTATATTATGTTCTACCCAAGGCCCAAGAATGAATGTGCCGTATGCAATTTGAATAATAACAATAATCCATTTAACCAAAGTCCATTTGTGTTTGTAAAAACCCCAGTTTGTCCATATGCTGTAAATAAGCCCTGTGAAAAGTGCACCCATTGCACCTACTACAATCATCCAAATATCAATAAAATCTAATATACGGGCATATATTAATGCTTCACTAGGGTTATCAGGTCTAATAAAAAAAGAAATTACAGCTAAAGCTGTAGCTCCTCCTAACCACATAAATGAAAACAATAAATGAAATATCTTCAATGTTTTAGTTTCTTTTGCAGAAAGTTTTTTTTTCATATTTATTGGTTTTGTAAAAAATGAACTATTTAAAATTTTATACAACCTTTAATTCTATTATCTCAATGTGAATGTTTTACTTATGAGGTTTTACCTTTCCCATAAGGTGCCATTTTTTATTTCAAGTTTATTTAACTTTTTACTCTTAAATAAAGATTCCAGTTCATGTTTGGCCATATCTTTACGTATATCAGTCAACTCGGCAAATTCACTTGTGGCCATAGTGGGATATATAGAAAATAAACTTTCCCAATCTTTTCTATATTTCTTTTTATTCACTTTGGGTACAAGTTTTATAAAGGCATTTTCAAAGATTGAATAGGGTCTGAAACCATAAATAATTTCAGTCTCACCTTTATTGTTCGTTAATGTGAAAGTTGGAAATCCTCTTACACCCATTTTTCGAGCTAAGAGTAAATCATCCTGAAAAGATTCTTTCGCTTTTTCCTCGTAATCGGTTTTTAATTGTTCAATATCTAAGCCTGATTCAGCAGCTGATTGAGAAATATATTCCCATTTTGCAATGTTCTTTTTATAAAGAAAAAGCAACTCTCTCATTTTTCTTAGAAAAACGATTGCTTTCTCCTCATCTTGGAATTGTGCTGCTTTAAAAGCAATGGATGGGGGATATGAAGAGCGCAAAGGGTCTTCTAACCATAAATCACCATCTATGGGCATGTCATAATGTATACTCACTTCATCCCAATGAGCTGCTACATCAGAAGGCTTACTTAAACTACCTCCCATTATATTCCAATTAGGTAGCAATCCCCCCATTCTATATTCAATATCAAATACATGCCCGTATTCTAATTTGAGCTTACGCAATTGAGGTTCAACACCCCAACAAGCTGAGCAAATAGGATCTGTAAAATAGATGATTCTAATTGCTTTTTCACTTGTCTCATTCGTTAAAATTTCCGAGGTATTAACATCATGAAAAGGTATTTCGCAGACACCAGTTTCGGGGTCGCACAACATTGGATTATTTACTTTTTTTGCCATTTCTTTTTTTTGTTTTGGGCTAACATTACAGCTCACAAAATGTATTGACATTAAGTAGCATAGAACAACACCAATGTTTTTAATTTTCATCTGCATGTTAGGCTATTTTAGTAGCTCTGATATAACTTTATCAATTGGCTCTTAACCTCACAAAACTTAAAACTGACATTAATGCAAAAAATGCTGGATCTGACCATCCAAGCCCATAGAATATACCATCAACACACGCATAAAGAGTAATAACCACTCCTAATATATTTGTCAATAATAATCCCATAAATAGTTTTTTAGCATATACACTTTTGTCTTTTACATCTCTAAATAAAAGAGAGAGAAATCCAATACCACATAAAAAAATAGTGGCGTGCTGTGAGAGAAAAATAGCATATTCATCATTCAATTCGACTCCATACATTGGCCAAAATAATTTTGGGATGGCAAAAAGTAGAACCCCAAATATTACGTATATAACACCGTGAATTGTTAAAAATAGTCTATTACTCATATCTTTTTATTTTATTTGTTGAGTACAAAGGTGAATAATAAATAGTATATATTTGCCATCTGTTTCCTTTAGGAAACTAGTTTCCTAAAGGAAACCAATTTAATAATTTAGAATGAAAAAAGATCAAAAAATAATTCATCCAAAAGGCTGTCCGCATCAATTAAGAGCAATAAAAGACACCATGGAATTACTATCAGGGAAATGGAAATTCCAAATAATAGGAACCCTTATACTCAGTGGAGCAACGAGGTTTATGGAACTTAAACGAGCTTTGGATGGAATTGCCCCTAAAAAATTATCTAAGGACTTACAGGAATTAGAAATCAATCAACTAATCACCAGAACAGTAAAAGATACCAAACCAATCACAGTGGAATATGCCATTACTGAACACGGAAGAACACTTGATAAACTAATAAATGAAATAACTGAATGGGGATTGACCCATAGAAAAGAAATAATTAAATAAACCTTTTGCTAACAATATGTATAAGTAATGCCTAGCTAAGTCGGAAATGTCAGCTTTGTTTACAGTTTAAGAGTTCATTATGTATAGAAAGGAAAGAGCTTCGAAAATCGGCACTACTCATACATTTAACGTTATAAATAAAAAACCTTTAGCCATCGCATTTGTTAGCACATTTGCAATTTTCCCAGTCCTCACACTCAATCCAATTGCAAAAGAGCTAACAAAGTCAACCCCATTTTGCCTTACGGCAATTTGGTAATCCCAACAAAAAAACTAAAACAATTTTAACACTTCGCTGAAACTCAACTACTAAACTGTTAAAATCAATAAACGGCCGGTTTATAACATCGGGTCATAAAACATGCGGGGTGCAGTGGTGTTTTGACATTTTTTGTTATCTTTAAC
>JAGLPP010000009.1 GCA_023137315.1 Bacteriovoracaceae bacterium | reverse complement strand
TCCGCTGCACTGGCCTGTATCAAGTGAAAGCCCCAAGGAAGCACAAAAACTAAAAAAATTAAAAATCTTTTCATGGCAATAAACCTCATACTGCCGACTTACCGGCCAATCCCATGTCGCTTTCTGATATTATAATGAATTTATAAGACTTCATAAAGAAATTTATACACATTACGTTGGATACCACACGTAATTAGATAACATCTTCCAAACGACCGTCCACAATAAATTTAACACTGTTTTTTTCGAATATTTCGTTGATTTTATGTGCCATCCCGGGTGTGGGATTTATCAGAAACTCGTCACCAAGTGACATTCGCGCCCTGCCAATTTCACTTTCAAAGATAATATGAACAGGGACGGTTCCACGGTACCCCAAAACTGTCTGCTTGAACCTTCGCATCTTAGAGGCGGTAAGCTTCTCAAGTTCAAGAACAATTCTAACACCTGTAACCCGCCCATCGGCTTCATCAGAAAGCTTTTTAATCCCAGATGGAAAAAATTTTCTCGGATTCTCGCTCAGCTTTACCGATCCATTCATAATCACCGGTTCGTCAAGCTGCAAAAACTCCTCATATTTGGCAAAGGTTTTCGGAAAAACAACACATTCAACTTTGCCAGTAAGGTCTTCCAGGGTTGCAAAGCACATTTTATCACCTTTTTTTGTGATAATCGATTTTATCCCGGAAACCATCCCCCCAAGAATAACATCCCTTTCATCATTTCCAGAAATATCCTGCAGGGATGCCAGATCCATGCTTGCCATCTGCTTGATAATTTCAGCATATTGATCCAACGGGTGTCCTGAAACATATATACCTATCAACTCCATTTCCATTTGCAGTTTTTCTTTCTCCTGATAATCGGGAACCTCTACGATACCAAGCTGATCGAGCATGCTGGTATTCTCATCTCCTATTGCCATTCCCATATCAAAGAGATTTGCCTGACCAAGAAGCTCCTCTTCCTGTCTTTTCTGTGCATAGCTTGTTACAAGTTCCATGTTATGCAACAAACTCTTTCGATTCATTCCCTCACATTCATCAAACACACCAACCTTGATCATGGATTCAATCATCCTCTTATTCACCATCTTAAGACCGACTCTCTCGCAAAAATCAATAAATCCCTTGAATGGTCCGTTTTCCGTCCGTTCTCTAATAATCTCGGAAACAGCACTCTCTCCAACATTTTTTATCGCTCCCATGCCAAAACGAATATTTTGGCCGACAACATTAAACGGCCATATTGATTCGTTCACATCGGGTGGCAACACTTCCACGCCATATCCCTTTGCATCATTGATATAATGGGTAACCTTGTCGGAATTGGAAAGTTCGGTTGACAAAAGTGCCGCAAAAAACTGTGACGGATAATAAAATTTCAAAAACGCCGTTTGATAGGCAATCATCGCATAGGCAACAGCATGTGATTTGTTAAAACCATATTCGGCAAATTTGGCGATCTTTTCATAAAGTTCTTCTGTTTTCTTTCCGTCAAATCCACGCGCAATCGCACCTGAAACAAACATCTCCTTGTGACGCTCCATCTCCTTTAGTTTCTTCTTACCCATCGCCCTTCTAAGCATATCGGCCTGGCCAAGACTATAACCGGCAAGTATCCGGGCAATATTCATAACCTGTTCCTGATAAATAATACCACCGTAGGTATCCTCTAAAATCGGAGCAAGCTCGAGAAAAGGGAACTCCAGTTCTTTTCGACCATGCTTTGTATCAACATAGTCATCCACCATACCGGATTCCAACGGCCCCGGACGATAAAGCGCGTTTACGGCCGTGACCTCTTCCAGCGATGCAGGTCTGAGTCTTTTGCATAGATCAATCATTCCGCTGGATTCCAATTGAAAAACACCTACCGTATTTCCATCGGAAATAAAGTCATAAACTTTTGAATCCTCAATATCAATTTCTTCAATATTAAAATCGGGACTAACATCCCTTCTTACAAATTTCGACGCATTTGAAATAACAGTCAGGGTTTTCAGACCGAGAAAATCAAATTTGACAAGGCCTATGGTTTCGGAAAAATCCTTGTCAAACTGGGTAACCAACTCCCCCTCTTTCCCTTTCATTAGCGGACAATAGGAGACCACTGGATCATTTGTAATAATAACCCCGGCAGCATGTACGGACGCATGTCTTAGAAGTCCCTCAAGCCTTCTGGAAATATTAAATATCTGGCGCACCTTGGGATCAGTCTCAACCAACTCACGAATTTTAGGTTCCAAATCAAATGCCTTATCCAAAGTCATTTTAAGATCTTCAGGAATCAGTTTTGAAATATAATCGGCTTCCTGATATGGAAGCTCATACACCCTGCTGACATCCTTGAGTGCGGCCTTCGCTTTGAGTTTACCAAAAGTGACAATCTGACAGACCTTGTCCTTCCCATATTTTTGGGTGACATAGTCTATAACCTCCCCTCTTCGATCCTGACAAAAATCAATATCAAAATCTGGCATGTTTACTCTTTCCGGATTAATAAACCTCTCAAAAAGAAGATTGTACTTGATGGGATCAATATCGGTAATCCGCAGTGAAAATGCAACCAGCGAACCGGCACCACTTCCCCTTCCCGGCCCGACGGGAATATCGTTCTCCTTTGCCCAGTTAATAAAATCTGCAACAATCAGAAAATATCCGGGAAAACCCATTCTGGAGATCATTTCAATCTCTTCCTCCAAACGCTTTTCATATTCGGGTTTTATTTTTGTTTCCCAATCAGGATCCGTTTTTACCTTCAAAAAATGCGGTCCCTGAAATCTCTTCGCCAATCCCTCTTTTGACAGTTCAGCGAAATACTCCTCCTCCGTCTCGTTGGTATCAATTGGAAATTGCGGCAAGTGGTAAATTTGATTCCCCTTTTCGTCCTTCCAATCAAGTTCCAGATTGCATTTTTCAGCAATCTTCAAGGTATTCTCACAGGCCTCGGGGCAATAATGAAATGCATTCAACATCTCATCTGGAGACTTGAAATAAAATTCATCCGTTGAAAGTTTCATGCGCTTTTCATCACTAAGCGTTTTTCCAGTCTGAATACATAAAAGAACTTCCTGTGCGGCGGAATCATCGCGATTAAGATAATGACAATCGTTGGTTGCAACAAGAGGAATGGAATGCTCCCTTGCAAATGCAACAATTTTTTCATTGGCAAGCTTTTGCTCGGCCATCCCATTTTCCTGGATTTCCAGATAAAAATCATCACGAAAAATGTCATAAAGTTTGAAGATTGCCTTATGGGCCTTCTCATCCTGACCAGTAAAAAAATTATATCCAACTTCCCCCTTTAGACAGGCAGAAAGACATACAAGTCCCTCCGAGTATTTACTTATAACCTCATAATCAGCACGAGGCTTGTAATAAAAACCCTCGGTCCAGGCCTTGGTTAATATCTGACAGAGATTTTTATAACCGGTAATGTTTTTGGCAAGAAGAACCAGATGATAGATCAAATGTTTTGACTCCATCTCATCCTGCGAATCCACGGTTTCGGATCTTGACCTGCTATTGAGCCCCTTATCAAAACGGCTTCCGGATGTAACATAGATTTCACTGCCAAGAATCGGTTTTATCCCTGCACTCTTTGCCTGAAGATAAAAATCAATCGCGCCAAACATATTTCCATGATCTGTCATGGCAACTGCCGGCATCCCACATTCTTTTACCCTGTCAAACAGGTCCGTCAAGCGGATCGCACCATCCAATAATGAATACTGTGTATGTGTATGGAGATGAACAAATTTACAGTTTGTATCCGTGGCCGGGGCCTGATCCATAAAATACCTCTTACTCCCACTCAATCGTACCAGGCGGTTTATTGGTTATATCGTAAACCACACGGGTAATCCCCTTGACTTCATTGCAAATTCTCGAAGACACCTGGGCGAGAAAATTACGCGGCAAATCCGACCAGGTTGCCGTCATGGCATCGGAGCTGTTAACGATTCTGACACAAATCACACTCTCGTAGGCACGAGCATCCCCCTTGATACCGACGGTCTGTATCGGCAAAAAGACAGTGAACGCCTGCCAAACCGCTTCGTAAAGTTTGAAATTAACAAGTTCCTCAAAAAGAATCTGATCGGAATCCTGAACTTTTTTGATGGATTCATCACAAAGTTCCCCAAGAACCCTGATTCCAATTCCAGGTCCTGGAAAAGGATGACGGTAAACCCACTGGTGCTCAAGCCCAAGCTCCTCCCCAATACGTCTGACTTCATCCTTGAAGAGCCAGCGAAGAGGTTCCAAAAGTTTTAACTTCATTCTCTCCGGAAGACCTCCAACATTATGATGGGACTTGATTGTGACAGACTTCCCCCCCTTGTCATGTGGAGAAATTGATTCAATCACATCAGGATAAAGTGTACCCTGAAGAAGATACTCAAAATGGATACCATGCTCCATTTCGTATTCGTGCACTTTCTTTTCAAATACCTCAATAAATGTACGACCTATCGCCTTTCTTTTCTTTTCCGGATCGCTGCTCCCCTTGCAAGCATTTAAAAAATCCGAACCGGCATCAATGATCTCTATATTTAAATCGGTCTGCTTCCTGAGTACCTCGATATGAGTATAGTCCTGTGGGCGAAGTAAACCATTATCAACGAAAAAACAGTAAAGATTTCCCTTGGACACCTCATGAGCGATAGTCGCAGCAACCAGGGAATCAACCCCTCCCGAAAACGCACAAAGAACCTTTGCATCACCAACAGACCTAACAACTTCCAACGCTTCATTAAGCATCTTTTTTGGAGACCAGTCCTCCTTCAATTCTGCAACATCCCTCAGAAAATATTTTAAAATATCTCTTCCATGATTGGTGTGTTCCACCTCTGGATGAAACTGGAGTCCCATCATCGGACGATTATTATGCTTGATGGCCGCAGTAAAACCATTGATACTCTTCATCACCACCTTGAAATCACCTGGAATATCCACAAGATGATCTGAATGACTCATCCATACTTTTATTTTTTCCGGGGTATTCCTGATGGAAAAGCCGCTTGACATGTGAATATCTGCGTTACC
>JAGLPP010000089.1 GCA_023137315.1 Bacteriovoracaceae bacterium | reverse complement strand
TATCAAGGCGATAAATGCTCTTGTTGCCGACGCCGGTTTGTTGGCCAAGGACGCAGTAGCTGGAAAACTGGATACAAGAGCGGATGATACAAAACATAATGGTGAGTATAAAAACATCATGAAGGGCGTAAATGATACTCTGGATGCAGTGATAGGGCCTTTGAATGTAGCAGCGGAATATGTTGACAGGATTTCCAAGGGTGATATTCCCGAGGAAATTACTGACACCTATAACGGAGATTTTAACGAGATAAAAAACAATCTCAATGTCTGTATCAAGGCGATAAATGCTCTTGTTTCTGATACCAATCAGTTATCCAAGGATGCAGTGGATGGAAAGCTGGATACAAGATCGGATGATACGAAACATAATGGCGAGTATAAAAACATCGTCAAGGGCGTAAATGATACTTTGGATGCAATACTGAATCCCATTGCTGAAGCGTCGAATGTACTTGAAGAGGTGGCAAGTAAAAACATGAAGGCCAGAGTTGAAGGGGAATACAGAGGTGATCACGCTAAAATTAAAAATAATCTAAATAAGGCCATGGGAAATATTGATACTGCTCTTATACAGGTTACTGAATCAGTCGAGCAAGTAACTTCTGCCAGTGACCAGATAAGTGCAGGTAGTCAAAGTCTCGCAGAGGGTGCAAACGAACAGGCAAGCTCTCTTGAAGAGATATCCTCTTCGCTTGAAGAAATGGCATCAATGACAAAGCAAAATGCAGACAACGCCAACCAGGCGAAAGGACTTTCCGAGAGTGCTCAAAAAGCTGCCACTGATGGTGATACAACCATGAAGGATATGAGTTCTGCTATTGAAAGAATTAAAACATCATCAGACGATACGGCGAGAATTATCAAGACAATTGATGAAATAGCATTTCAGACGAATCTTTTGGCCTTAAATGCTGCTGTTGAAGCAGCAAGGGCAGGCGAGGCTGGTAAAGGCTTTGCAGTGGTTGCGGAAGAGGTAAGGAATCTGGCCCAGAGGAGTGCCGAGGCGGCAAAAAATACATCTGCACTGATAGAGGAATCTCAAAAGAATGCCGATGGGGGAGTAAAAACAACCCAGGATGTTGCCAAGATACTTTCTGAAATAAACGAGCATTCCAAGAAAGTTAATGATTTGATTACGGAAATTGCTGCTGCTTCAGATGAGCAGTCTCAGGGAATTGAACAGGTGAATGTTGCCGTTGCCCAAATGAACAAGGTAACTCAGCAAAATGCTGCCAATTCGGAAGAGTCTGCCAGTGCCGCTGAAGAATTGAATGCCCAGGCGATTAGTCTCGATGAGATGCTGTCAGCTTTTGTCCTATCTGAATCAGGAACTGCTAAAAAGCGTTCTGGTAACAACGTTCGTAAATTGGGAAATGCTAAAAAGAAAAAGTCAAATGGCAGGACCAATACATCCAAAAAGAATGATACCTCAAGCGGGGATGAGGTGATTCCTTTGAATGATAAGGAACTTGCCAACTTCTAATTTTCTAAAAATTTGTTTAATCAAGGGCGGATGATATTGTTCGCCCTTGTAATAAAAAAAGAAAGAGATATGGATAAGCGGGTATTGGAAAAAATAAGGAAGATTGTTCACGAGAAGAGCGGAATATCTCTTGGTGAGAATAAGAACGTGTTAGTAACTTCCCGTCTTGGGAAGAGAATGAAATTGTTGGATATCACCGATTATTCAGAATATTTGAAATATCTTACTGGAGAGAACGGGGAAGATGAGACAATTAAACTTTTGGACGTAGTCTCAACCAATGTAACCAGCTTTTTTCGTGAAGGGGAACATTTTGAGTTGCTACGCAAGGTTGTTTTAAATTGGAAGAAGAACCGTCAAAGTAGATTCAGAATATGGTCTGCTGCGTGTTCCACTGGAGAAGAGGCATACTCCATTGCCATGACACTTTGTGAGATGGCAGATATTTATCAAGGTAATGTGAAGATATTAGCAACGGATTTATCCACTGATGTCTTAGGGACTGCGAAAGAAGGAATCTATTCCAAAGAAAAGACAAAAGGGATTAGTTCGCAAATGCTGACCAAATATTTTAATACAGTACGAGGTAGTGAGGATAATGATGTTCAGGCAAATGACCAAATAAAAAAGATGATCTCATTTTACAGGTTGAACCTGGCGGAAATACCATATCCAATGAGTGGCCCCTTTGATGTGGTCTTTTGTCGAAATGTTATGATCTATTTTCAAAATGATTTCAGAGAAAAATTATTGCGTGAAATTGCGAGGTTGATCCGGCCTGATGGTTATTTTTTTACAGGACATTCAGAAAGTATCATTAACTTGTCAGATGATTTTAAGAGTTTGGGACCGTCAGTATATATTAAAAAGGCTGGATAGTGGTGAATTTTCAAAAAATCAAGCAGAAGATTGTTGCTGGAATATCAGAAATGAAAATTTCGACATTGTGTGATGATGTACTTGTAACATATTCTCTTGGCTCTTGCGTGGGTGTCACTATCTATGATCCTGTGAAATGTATTGGAGGAATTATCCATTGCATGCTTCCATTGTCAAAAATAGATTCTAAAAAGGCACAAGATAATCCATTTATGTTTGTGGATATCGGAGTTCCTCTATTTATAAATTCCTTGTTTGAATGCGGAGTGAGCAGAAAGAATATGATAATAAAAGTTGCTGGAGGCTCTTTGATTATGGATAAAAAAGGGAAATTTAAAATAGGAGAAAGAAATTATATGGTTCTAAGAAAACTTCTATGGAAAAATAATATGTTAATATCGGGAGAGGATGTCGGTGGAAAACTTTCAAGAACAATGTCTCTTGTAATGGCCACAGGAAAAACATTTGTTAAATCAGATGGTATGGAAAAAGAGTTGTAAATTACATGATAGGGAGAAGGTTATGTCGTTTGATATTTTATTGGTGGATGATTCATTTACCGCAAGAGCGATAATGATTAAGACATTAAGCATGACTGGCGTGCCAATAGCAACAATACATCAAGCATCAAATGGGAAAGAGGGATTGTCGGTAATCGAAAAAAACAGGATAAATCTTATTTTTCTGGATATGAATATGCCGATTATGGGTGGAGAGGAGATGATTCATAATATGGAGAAGTTGAATGTTTTGCGTGATATTCGTATAATTATTACTTCAAGTGAAGGACAGACTCCCCGTATAAAACAATTACAGAAAATGGGAGTGTGCATTTATCTTCAGAAACCATTTACGCCGGAAAAAATCAAGGAGATTACAGATTCCCTGATGGGGGGTAAAAATGGATGATTTTAATGGAGTACTTGGGGATGTTTTTTCAGATGTGTTGAATAAAAGTTTTTTTATGTTTGCTGAAAAGACTGATGAGGTTGCAGACCAGGAAAACTTTAAAAACTGGTTTCAAGTTTCAATAGATTTTAAATGGCGGTGCAGTGGTTCCATTTCATGTTTTGTAACAGAAAAGATGTGCATGGAAATGGCGGAAAATGTTGTATGTTCAGATGGACAAAACGAGATCATTGAACCAGTAAAAGAGATGATGAATATGGTGTGTGGTAATTTTTTGTCATCAATTGCAAGAGAAGCAGATACTTATCAAATAATGCTTCCACGACATGATATTATACATAATTTGGAACTGAAGGAAATTCAAAATAGCTCAGATGCACAGTTTTTTCTTGTGGAGGATAGCTATCCCATGGTTTTAAAAATTATAATGAATAGTGAGTCGGAGCAGAAATGATAAAAGTTTTGATAGTGGATGATTCTGCGGTGGTTAGAAATATTTTCAGCAAGGAGTTGTCTAAAGATCCTGCAATTGAGGTGGTCGGGAGCGCGCCTGATCCGTATATTGCCAGGGATAAAATTGTAAAATTGAAACCGGATGTCATTACTCTTGATATTGAAATGCCAAGAATGGATGGCATCACTTTTCTAAAAAAACTTATGCAATATTATCCATTGCCGGTGATTGTAATTTCTTCACTTACTCCCGAAGGAGGAAAGCTGGCCCTTGATGCTATTGATGAGGGGGCACTTGAAGTGATGTGCAAGCCCGGACGATCCTATACAGTTGGGGATATGTCAGTTGAGTTAATAGAAAAAATAAAAGCGGTGGCAAAAGTAAAAGTTCTTAAACAAAAAAAAGAAATCACTGTGCGTTCGCCAGTCAAGATTCATTCAATGGAAAAAACCACCAATAAGGTGGTGGCAATTGGAGCTTCAACAGGAGGGACACAGGCATTGCAGAATGTTCTTTGTTCAATGCCTGCGACAGGCCCTGGTATTGTTGTTGTTCAGCACATGCCGGAACATTTCACCAGTGCTTTTGCCGGACGTTTAAATAGTCTTTGTGCAATGGATGTCAGTGAAGCGAAAAATGGTGATACTGTAACTCCTGGAAAAGTACTCATAGCTCCTGGAAATTATCATTTGACAATTGAACGCTCCGGGGCGGTTTATCATGTCAAGGTGAACCAAGGGCCGCTGATTAATCGACATCGTCCATCTGTGGATATACTTTTTCAGTCAGTTGCCAGATATGTTGGAAAAAATGCCATAGGGGTTATTATGACCGGAATGGGCAACGATGGTGCAGAAGGACTTAAAGAGATGAAAGAATGTGGAGCACTTACTATTGCCCAGGATGAGCGAAGTTCCGTGGTTTTCGGTATGCCAAAAGAGGCGATAAAGCTCGGATGTGTTGATTATGTGATGCCGTTGGATAAAATTTCAAAAAAGATTTTAAACTGTATTTAAGATTATCAAAAATCCTGTAAATAATAATTCTTTTTTTTTGCCGGAGTGCATCGCACTTGTATTTTGTGTTTTGGTATGTTCTAAAGGATATAGAACATTGGTAAACTAGCAGGATAACAGCTTATGAAAAAATCAGCAGTCATTATTTCAATCTTTATCATCTTTTCTATTTTCGCTGCAGAAGTTGATCAATTTTCCGGTAGTCAGTTTCGACTTAATGACTCAGCCGGAATTATCAATAAAAAAACAGATCAATTAATTGATAAGGCCCTTGCAGATGCGAATACTAAAAATCACTGTAATGAAAAAAAACTTTATTCGGAACTGCGAAAACAACTCCGTATCAAGTCATGGGGAAAATTGGTTGATTTCGTTGAAAGAGATCCCTCCGTTGACAGGGTTAGAATCAATATAAGGAATTCCATCTATTCTGATTTTAATGTAATTGATTCTCTTGTATTAGGTGTGGTTGCATACACTTATTCCAAACCACTGGGAGATATTTTAAGAGTGGGTGACACCTATGTGGGAGTTGATAAGTTTGAACATTTTCTTGGAAGAGGATTTAAGTATTTTAATGCACATTATTTGAAGAACAAACCTCTTGCGAAGGTCGTAAAAAGTCTGAACAATGAACGAGGAATATTGGGGGCATGGACCACAGGAGTAATGTCCTATGGCGATCTTTCAGCAAATTTTAATGGAATGAGATTTTGGAATCATATTTTACTGAAAAAAGATGATTATTTTGGAAGTGAATGGAACCTTGGGCCATATATTATCTGTCAAAATGATAACTGGGTGAAAAATAAGAGTATAGATTGGAGAAATTATTTTGATAACTCAATGGATGAATCCATAAATTGCAGTAAATTTAGAAATAAAAGACAATTACGCAAGGTAAAAAATCGATTGGATATACTAGGCCAGGAATTTGGTCGGGAGTTAAATTGCCCACTCGATCAGAATCTATTTGACCAAATGATGGATAAATATGGAGAATATGTTTTTTGGTTGCTAAATCCTGACGGGTTGGCAGTTATTGACCAGGAAAATGATCTCTATACGTTCTAAACTTTACATCTTGCTCAAAACAACCCAGAGAACACCTGCACCAATGGCAGAGCCGATAACTCCTGAGACGTTCGGTGCCATGGCGTGCATAAGAAGGAAGTTGGTAGGATCATTTTTGAGTCCTATATGATGAACAACCCTCGCAGAATCTGGAACAGCAGAAACACCTGCCGCACCAACAAGAGGATTGATTTTGTCTTTTATAAAAAGATTCATGAATTTTGCAAATAAAACCCCTCCGGCCGTTGCCACCATGAATGAAAATGCTCCAAGTCCGAAAATTAAAATGGAATTTGTGGTCAAAAATGTTTGCGCCTGGGTTGAGCACCCGACACAAAAGCCAAGAATGATTGTCACTGAATCAATAATTGAGTGCCTCGCAGTATTTGCCAGCCTCTCGGTTCTTGTACTCTCCTTTAAAAGATTTCCAAAGAAAAGCATCCCTAGAAGACTTATGGCACCCGGGGCAATCATTCCAACAATCAGAAAAGCGATTACTGGAAAAATGATTTTTTCCTTTTGGGAAACAATTCGTGGTGCTTTCATTCTTATGAGGCGTTCCCTCTTGGTGGTTAAAAGATTCATTATGGGAGGCTGTATTACAGGTACAAGTGCCATATACGAGTAGGCTGAAATTGCAATCGCTCCCAGAAGTTCAGGTGCAAGCATTGAGGAAAGAAAAATGGCAGTCGGTCCGTCAGCTCCACCGATAATACCAATGGCACCTGCTTGTTGGGGTGTAAAACCAAGATAAAGAGCACCAAGAAAAGTGAGAAAAATTCCTATCTGTGCTGCGGCCCCGAGTAACACCAATTTTGGATTGGACAAAAGAGCTGAAAAATCCGTCATGGCCCCGATCCCAAGAAAGATAAGAGGCGGATAGATGCCCTTGGTGACACCCTGATAAAGGTAATATAAAACACTGCCTTCGTCGTAAACACCGATAATCATCCCACTTATCGGTGGAATGTTTCCTACAATGGCCCCGAAACCAATGGGAATCAATAAAAGCGGTTCCCAGTCATACTTTACTGCAAGAAAAATAAAGACTATACCGACAACCATCATGACAATATTTCCGAACGAAATATAGGCAAGACCTGTATTTGCTAGATAGTTGGCAAAATCCATTGTTTACTCCACGCTTATTCCATTTCAATCAGTATCTGATCCTGAATAACAGTATCACCTTCGCTTACAAGTACGTTCTTTACAATACCATCCTGAGTTGCGTTGATTTCGTTTTCCAGCTTCATGGCCTCAAGGATCAGGACTTTTTGTCCGGCATTTACAGCATCTCCCGACTTTACAAGAACGAGTTTTACCTGTCCTGGAATAGGTGAATTGACGGAGTTTCCGGAAGCTGCACCGACACTACAAGATGATGACACAGATGTTGTGTTGGCAATTCTGGAAGTGGTTGTTGTTTTTTGCAGATCCTTTGGAACTCCCAGGCGAACAATCTCCCTGATTGAAACAGTGCGCTCTTGTCCATTTACCTCTGCCGTCACCTGTTTTGAGGAAAAATTTGTTATCTTTACATCATAATTTTTATTATTGATGGAAAATTTGTACATTCTCACAGATACTCCCCTTGCTTATCTCATGGAAAAACTTTTCATCTTTCCGGCCATCTTCCAATCATGTCCGGACTCATCACCCTTTTTCCATGTTATCTTCTGATTATCGGCCATCATGCTCTCTTCCAAATGATAAGCCGCTGCAATGGCCATCATAATATCAATTTCATTTGAATCATTTTCAAGTTGTGATTTTTTTAAACCATTTTGCTTACTTGGTTTTGTTTTTTGCGTAATAATTTTTTTGATTTTTTTCAAAAAATCAAGAATACCGGGAAGAATTGCAACATAGATACAAATAATTGCAAGACCGGAAAAAACAATCGTCATGCCCATAAGGCTGAAAACAAACCCGTTCAATCCTTTGGAAAATAAATTTTCAACCCCCATATTTATCTCCTTAGAGCGGAATATTACCGTGCTTTTTCATGGGATTGGTATCACGCTTGTTTTTAAGAAGGCCCAGTGCCTTGATAATTCTGAAACGGGTCCTGGCCGGGTCGATAATGTCGTCAATATATCCTTTTTGAGCAGCGGGGTATGGACTTAAAAAGATATTTTTATAGTTTTCCTCTTTTTCCTTCAAGAACTCTTTCGGGTCGGAGGTGTCTTTTGCTTCCTTTCCGTGGAGAATTTCCACAGCACCTTTTTCTCCCATAACAGCTATTTCAGCGGTAGGCCATGCGTAGTTAATATCTCCGCGCAAATGTTTGGAAGACATAACACAATATGCACCACCATATGCTTTTCGTGTAATTACACAAATCTTTGGAACAGTTGCCTCAGCGTAAGCATAAATCATCTTGGCACCATTTCTTATCACTCCGGCATATTCCTGTTGTGTACCAGGAAGGAATCCCGGTACATCTGTGAAAGTAACCAGTGGGATATTAAAACAGTCACAGAAGCGTATGAATCTTGCTCCTTTAATTGAAGAATTAATATCCAATACTCCTGCAAGATATTTTGGTTGATTTGCTACAATGCCAACCGACCGGCCACCATATCGGGCAAAACCGATAATGATATTGGGGGCAAATTCCGCTTGAATCTCAACAAACTCACCGTCATCAATTGTACGAATAATTACTTCCTTCATGTCGTACGTTTCTGTTGGACTATCTGGAATAATATCATTCAGATATTCGTCCAGTCGGTCGCTGGAATCCTCTGTTTCTATAAACGGCGGACTTTCCATATTATTTTGAGGAAGATGCGAAATCAGTTTTTTGACATAGGCAAGAGCGTCTGCTTCGGATGGTGCTGCATGATGGATGAGACCAGACTTGGTTGCGTGGACATCTGCGCCACCCAATTGTTCTGTTGTTACATCTTCGTGGGTTACCGTCTTGACGACCTTTGGCCCCGTAAGAAACATAAAGCTATTGTTTCTTACCATTACGATAAAATCTGTAAGTGCCGGGGAGTATACGGCCGCACCGGCGCATGGGCCGAAGATGATGGAGATTTGAGGAACCACTCCAGACATCATGACATTTCTGAGAAATACGTCAGAGACACCTGCCAGACTGTCAATTCCCTCCTGAATTCTTGCTCCTCCTGAATCATACAGGCCAACTATCGGCGCTCCGTTTTTCTCGGCAAGCTCCATAATCTTTTCGACTTTTTCACAAAGAACCTTGGAAAGTGATCCGCCAAATGCTGTAAAATCGTGGGCGAAAATGTAGACCGTGCGACCTTCAATTGTCCCGTATCCTGTAACAACCGCATCACCAAGAATCTTTTTTTCACTCATTCCAAATTCAGTGCAACGATGGGTGCGGAAGCTGTCAAACTCCTCAAAACTATCCTTGTCAAGAAAAAGCTCAATCCTTTCCCTCGCGGTCATTCGTCCTTTTTCGTGGTGCTTGTCAATTCGTTTTTGACCACCTCCGAGTCTGGATTTCATTCGAAGGTCCCCGATTTCGTTCATTCTTTCTTTACTATTCATCACTAATCCTTTGTGGAAAACCAGATGTTTTTAATACATTAATTTCCATATTATTGGAACAGTTCTTTTTGAAGGCATACTGTTACAGGGAGCAAACCATGCTATGCGCGTAAATAGTTTTCATTGGTAAAATAATCTCACTATTCCTTGCAGTAGGCCATAACTTTGTCGTGTTAAATTACCGATAGATGCAGTAGAATTCCAAGCTATAGTATTATTAGTTATTGTCACAAAAGGAGTTATTGTGGGTACGAAGTACGTTTATTTTTACGGAGATGGTAAGGCGGATGGTAAGGCGGATATGAAAAATCTGCTTGGTGGAAAAGGTGCCAATCTCGCCGAAATGAATTTGATTGGCATACCGGTTCCGCCGGGATTCACCATAACAACAGAAGTTTGCACCATGTTTAATCTCAAGGGTGAAAGGGAAATGCTGAAACTTATCTCAAAAGAGGTTGAAGAAGGCGTTCGCCAGGTTGAAAAAATAATGGGAACCAAGTTTGGCGATAAACAGAATCCATGTCTTTTTTCCGTACGTTCAGGTTCCAGGGTATCCATGCCCGGTATGATGGATACCGTTTTGAACCTTGGTCTTACGGAGGAAGTTGTCGAGGGACTTGCGAAAAAAACAGGTAACTCAGCTTTTGCCTGGGACTCATACAGAAGATTTATTCAAATGTATGGTGATGTTGTTTTGGATATGAAACCAAAAACAAAAGAGGACATTGATCCCTTCGAGGAAATTCTTGAAGAGATGAAGGAACGCAAGGGTGTTAAAAATGATAATGAACTTTCCACCGAAGACTTGATGGAACTTTGCGGGAAGTTCAAGTCAGCAGTAAAGGAAGTTACTGGAAAAAGTTTTCCGACAGACCCATGGGAACAGCTCTGGGGATCTATTATAGCGGTTTTTAACAGCTGGAAAAATGAAAGGGCCATTTATTACCGAAAACTCAATAACATTCCCGAAGACTGGGGAACGGCGGTTAATGTTCAGGCCATGGTTTTTGGAAACATGGGGAAAACATCTGCAACAGGTGTCGCTTTTACCAGGGATGCGGCCACTGGTGAAAATCTTTTTAACGGTGAGTATCTTATTAATGCTCAAGGAGAGGATGTTGTTGCAGGTACGAGAACTCCTCAACAGATAACTCTTGAAGGCTCCAAGCGTTGGGCAAAGCTTGCCAACGTGGAAGAGGAAGACAGGAAAAACAACTATCCCTCTCTTGAAGAGGCAATGCCTGATTCCTATAAGGAGCTTAACGAAATCCAGATAAAGCTGGAAACTCACTATAAGGACATGCAGGATTTGGAATTTACAATTCAGGATAATAAACTCTGGCTTCTGCAAACAAGAGGTGGAAAGAGAACCGGGGCCGCAATGATAAAGATTGCAATAGACATGATGAGGGAAGGACTTTTGGGAGAAAAAGAATCTCTTATGAGAGTAGATCCCCACAAACTTGATGAGCTTCTGCATCCTGAATTTGACAAGAATGCCTTGAATAAAGCGACATCTGTGGCAAAGGGATTGCCGGCATCTCCAGGGGCCGCAACTGGACAAATTTGCTTTTTCGCCGACGAGGCTGAGCAATGGGCCGATGATGGAAAAGACGTCATTCTCGTAAGAATCGAAACCTCACCGGAAGATTTGAAGGGGATGAATGTAGCAAAAGGGATTTTGACAGCCAAAGGTGGTATGACTTCACATGCTGCCGTTGTTGCCCGAGGTATGGGGAAATGCTGTGTTTCCGGAGCAGGTTCAATAAGTATCAATTACAAGGGAAGAACCGTAAAAATGGACGGTAAAATGTTCAAGGAAGGTGACTGGATATCACTTAATGGATCAACTGGTCAGGTTTATGACGGAAGAATCGAAACTACAGAAGTTGAACTTTCCAGTAACTTTTCCGAACTGATGAAAATTTGTGATAAACATACAAGACTCAAGGTTCGCACAAATGCCGACACACCAAATGATTCCAAGAAAGCAATTAGCTTTGGTGCACAGGGAATAGGACTTTGTCGTACTGAACACATGTTCTTCGAAGGCGAAAGAATCATTGCCGTCAGGGAAATGATTCTGGCCGATGATGAAGCAGGCAGACGTGTTGCCCTTGAAAAGCTTCTTCCAATGCAAAGAAGCGACTTTGAAGGGATTTTTGAGGCAATGAATGGATTTCCAGTTACCGTAAGACTGCTGGATCCACCATTACATGAATTTGTTCCACATGATCAAAAAGGTCAGGAGGAAATGGCCAGAACAATGAAGATTTCCGTTGAAGAGGTAAAATCAAAGGTTGAAAATCTTCATGAATTCAATCCGATGCTGGGACATCGTGGTTGTCGTCTGGGAAACACATATCCTGAGATTACTGAAATGCAATCAAGGGCAATTATTGAAGCGGCCATCAATTGCAAAAAGAAGGGAATCAATGCTGTTCCGGAGATAATGATTCCACTAATTGGCACTGATAAGGAATTTATCATGCAGGAAAAGATCGTAAGAGAAGTCGCAGAAAAGGTATTTGAGGAAAAAGGTGAAAAAATAGACTATCTTGTTGGTACAATGATTGAAATTCCACGTGCTGCATTGACGGCCGATAAAATTGCCGAACATGCAGAATTTTTCTCTTTTGGAACCAATGATCTCACTCAGATGACTTTTGGATATTCCCGTGACGATGCAGGGAAATTTCTTCCAATCTATATGGAAAAGGATCTTCTGCCATGTGATCCATTTCAGGAATTAGATCAGGTTGGAGTGGGACAGCTTGTGGAAATGGGAACTCAAAGAGGACGGAAGACCCGTTCCAACTTAAAAGTTGGTATTTGCGGAGAGCACGGCGGTGAACCAAATTCCATTGATTTTTGTCACAGGGTTGGCATGAATTACGTTAGTTGTTCCCCATACAGGGTGCCGATTGCACGATTGGCAGCAGCGCAGGCATCTATCCGTAACGACTTGGAATAAAAAATCCAATACTGAGGGGCCTTTTTGTGACTTAACAGGTACAAAAAGGCCCTTTTTTTATACGTCAATTCGTTCGTCTCAAGCTTTAAGTCAGATTGACGATAAGGCTACGGTATGGGGACGAGGAAAAAAAACGAACAATCATATAAATATACAGCACTTTTAAAGTACAGTCGTGAGCTGGCAATTGAAAAGAGGCCACAAAAACTTCTGGAACTTATTTTGCGGGCAATGAGGGATATCACAAACTCTGACGGCGGAACCATATATTTCAAGACGCCTGAGAATACCTTGAAGTTTGCAGTGGTTACAAATACAGGTCTTGGAATCCAAATGGGTGGTACTTATAAGTCGCCTGTTTCATTTAAGGATCTGCCGTTGTATGAGGCAGAGAATTCGCCAAACTATAAAAATATATCGTGCTGTTGCGCTCTTTTGAGAAAAACAATTGTTCTGGAAGATGCCTACAAGACAGACAATTTCAACTTTACCGGTACAAAGTCATTTGATTTGCGGACAGGTTACAGGACCAAGTCTGTTTTAACGATTCCGCTGATTGATCTTGAAAATAATGTCATAGGAGTTACCCAGCTTATTAATGCGAAAAACAAAAAAAATGAAACAATCAGCTATACGGAACAGGATATTCAACTCGCAGAAATACTTGCATCACATGCGGCCGTAACACTTTCAAATCAAAATCTCTATAAAAAGCTGGAAAATCTTTTTTCACAATTTGCCGAGGTTCTTGCGACAGCAATTGATAATAAATCCGCTTACACAGGTAAACATTGCACCATGGTTCACAAGCTCGCCATGATGATAACAAAAATTGCAGACAGATCAACAGCACCGGAATTTTCAAATTTCCATCTTGATAGCAACGGATACAAGGAGATGAAGCTGGCGACATTGCTTCATGATTGCGGCAAGGTAAGTACTCCATCGCATATTATGGATAAGTGTACAAAACTTGAAACTATTTTTGACAGGATTGAGATCGTCAGATCAAAATTTGAAGTATTAAAACGCGATGCCGAGATTGATCTGCTAAAAAAGAAACTTGCTGTGGCGGATGGAAAACTTAAAACATCCATTACGAAACTCGACAAGGACTTCGAAAAACATATCAATTCATTGCAAAAGGATCTGCTTTTTTTGCAAAAATCAAATATTGGAAAGGAATTCATGTCGGAAATCGATCAACAACGGGTTAAGAAAATTGCCAAAAGACAGTGGTTTTCACCGGACGGAATAAGGGAAAATATTCTTAATGTTGATGAAATTGAAAATCTCACAGTTCCGAAAGGAACACTTACAAACGCAGAGAGAAGACTGATCAATCAGCATTCGGATATCACCCTTAAAATGCTGCAACAACTGGAATTCCCCGAACATCTCAGCAAGATACCGGAAATCGCAGCTTCACATCACGAAAAAATCAATGGCAAGGGACACCCAAGAGGACTCAAGGGCGGGGAGATTTCAATTCAGGCAAGAATTCTTTGCATAGCGGATATTTTTGAGGCCCTCACTGCTAAAGACAGGCCATATAAGAAGGGGAAAACGTTGAGTGAATCACTTTTTATCATGGGTAA
Source organism: Bacteriovoracaceae bacterium (assembly GCA_023137315.1). GTDB lineage: Bacteria > Bdellovibrionota > Bacteriovoracia > Bacteriovoracales > Bacteriovoracaceae > JAGLPP01. Next base: position 12,753 of record JAGLPP010000089.1, on the reverse strand, counting down.
AATGGTTGAAGGCGGGGAACTCGATCACTTCATATTCAGACTTTTTATAGAAGAGAAAATTTATTTGAAATATGCTATGGAACATCTTGATGAATACCAACGGGATGAAGTAAATCTTGAAAGCCTTCCAGGTTACAAAAAAGAGGAAGTCGCCATCAAAAAAGTTGCCTGATCAGGAAAAAGTCTTATCAAGCCAATTTCCGAGTGCTTCAACATTTTTAACAATGACATCCGGTTTTTGCTTCATATCCTCCGGCAGATCATGCTTTCCCCACGTGACGTGGACAGAATAACAATCAAGGGTTTTGGCACCAAGCACATCATGAGGATGATCACCAATTAACACCATTTCATTTGGATTGGCTGAAGAGGCATTGGCAATTTTTAAAAGTCCTTCAGGATGTGGTTTGTTTTCCATGTCCATGGTGCTTCCGACTACAATGTCAAAATATGAAAGCAAACCCTTGTTTTTTAAAACTTCCCTGGCGGATTGAACATCCCTTCCCGTCCAGACTGCTGTAAAAACCTTTTTACACAACTTTTTAAGAATTTTTTCCATACCCGGAAAAACCTTTATATTTTCCGAATGTTTTTGTGAAAATTCATTGAGTCGTTCCCAGGCAGCTATTGCATCCTTTTGCGATGGTACATGACCACGAAATAAATGCTCAGGTTTTCTATCCCTGATTTCCTCTATATCCCTGCTTGTAATTTTTTTATCCCATGGGGCCAGTGCGTAACGAACCCCTTCGAGAATAAAATCACCGGAATCAATGATCGTGCCATCCAAATCAAATATACAAACCTTATAAGTCATATGATATTATTGTATGCCTAATAAAAGCTTTTGAAAGGCCTGTTTTATGAAAAAAATATTGATTGTCGTCTTACTTTGTTCTTTTCCATTGATTTCAATTGCACAATCCGGATTGGCACGGTTTATCTACGTGAGAGGAACTGTAGAAGTTCATCCTGCCGGCAAAAAAAGTCCATATAATGCATCACGCGGCTCCACTGTTGCGCCGTTGGATACCATACGTGTTTTGGACAAATCGTTGGCAGTTTTGCGTTTTGAGGATAAAAGTAAAATAAAACTTGATCCAAATACTGTTGTTGAAGTTGAAACTTTAATCAAAAAACACTTTGACACCAAGTCGGGAAAAAGTCAGACCTCCTTGCGATTGAAGGCCGGAAGTCTGATGGCCAAAATTATAAACAAATACAAGCAAAAAGATGTCGATGATACACCACCGATGGAAATAAAGAATGATCATGTGTCCATTGGAGTAAGAGGTACAACCTTCTTTACTGGGATTGATTCGGAGTCCAATAATATGTGGACATCGGTCAAGGACGGGGAAGTTCAGGCGTTGAATTTTTCAGACGATGACAGTGAAGTCATTGGTGCCGGACAAAGTATTGCAATTGAAAAGAAAAGAAATTTTACAAAACCGTCAGGTTTCGAGTGGTCAGATAAACTGAATTGGAATATGGATCCAAGCAAGGGCAAAATGATTTCCAATTTTGGAAAAACCCGTGCTGACCGTTTTTCTGAATACTCAAAGAGAAGAAAAAATCTTCAAAAACGTTTGAGGAAAAGTTTTAAAAATAAAATGAAAAGGCGTTATAAAATGTTAAGAAAGCGCCGCCAGCAATACCAAAATAAATTTAAAGGTTCACAAAAACTTTTTTCAAAAAAGTATAAAAAATTAAACAGTAAAAAAAGAAACAAGTTTCAGGAAATGTCAGATAGACGAAAAAAAAGATTGAAAAATCGTTTTAAGAAGAAAGAACAGAAACCGCAATAATGCGGAGAGTTAAGCGAAAAGTATCTGATTTTTAATATATTACGCTTAACAATTACCATGATTATATCTATTATCTAGTTATAAACATGATAATGTGAATAACTCATTGGGAGAATTAATATGTCTGAAGAAAATCTAAAAGCAGAAATTGAAAAGCTAAAGGCTGAAAATGATGCCCTCAAAAAAACAAAGGCCCAGGGTCTTACTATGAAAGTCAGTCAGAAGGGCGCACTTTCCATTTATGGCATGGGACGTTTTCCTGTCACCTTGTACAAGGAGCAGTGGACCCGTCTTTTGGATATGTCCGATGAGATTCGCGCTTTCATAGAGGCTAATGCTGAGGAACTTAAAGTCAAAAATTAGGTTTTATCTGGTGGATTGAATCTATTCAGGCATTTCCTCGGGACATTTTCTAAGCTTTGAAGCTGGATATTTTTTGCTTTTTTGTATGATACAGCAGGCGTTTTTTCTGGCCCTTCGTTCAATGAATCGCTTGCAATAATTAATATCCCTCTCATGAAAATCCAGTACTAATCGTCCTTTCCTGATTCTGTAGGATTCCATGCAGCGATCCACTCCATATGTTGAAAAAATCTTGAAAAAATAATCCCATTCTTTTGTCTTGCACATATATATGCAGTATTCCTTGGCCGTATTATGTGATGAACAAGAGGCAAACAATATACTGATCAACAAGATAATTTTTTTCACTGATAAACCCTTGCCACAATATGGCATTAAATAATGGACTTTTATTAACCTGTTATATATCACATATGCACTTAAGAACAAACACCAAAAAAGTGTGATTATAGTGGATAAGTTCCTCAACACAAGTATTGATCTTCTGAAAATGCCATGTAATCGGCAACTGTTTAATTCCATCAACAGAGGAGTTGAAAGGGAATGTCTTAGAATCTCCAGTGACGGAAAACTCTCTCTCGCCACACACCCAAAAGGTCTGGGCTCCAGTCTTACAAATCCATATATTACAACTGATTTTTCCGAGGCACTTCTTGAATTTATCACACCTGTGGAAAAATCACCCATCGTCTTGTTGGAAACCCTGGAAGATATACATCAATTCACCTACGCCGAAATGTCCAATGAAATTCTCTGGCCTCTCAGTATGCCATGTAATGTAAAATCGGATATGACAATTCCAATTGCGCAATATGGAAATTCAAATATTGGCAAAATGAAAACGCTTTATCGAACAGGTCTCCATCATCGCTATGGGAGCTTGATGCAGCTAATTTCCGGTATCCACTACAACTACTCACCACCAGAGGAGTTCTGGTCTGTTTATCATGATCATAAAAAAAGCACTAAAAGTATGATGGATTTCAAGTCGGAAATCTATTTTTCGATGCTTAGAAATATTCACCGCTACGGATGGATAATTCTTTATCTCTTTGGAGCGTCCCCGTCTCTGGCTAAAGGTTTTATCGGTTCCGGAAAAATAACTGGAAGGGACATGGTGGAATTTGACAAAAAAGGCACCTTGATTGCGCCATATGGTACAACCTTGCGAATGAGTGATCTCGGATATCAAAACAGTTCCCAGTCAGGCATGGCTATTTGTTATCGAAATATTGAAAATTATATAGAGGATATGGAGCGTGCCATACGTACTCCTGATCCCGAGTGGCAAAAAATTGGTGTCAGGGAAAATGGTGAATACAAGCAGCTTAATGATTCAATTCTTCAAATTGAAAACGAATTTTATTCCCAGGTCAGACCAAAGAGAAGAATCAGAACAGGTGAGCGTCCCTCCACGGCATTGAAAAAAAGGGGGGTGGAATATATTGAACTACGCTCTGTTGATATCAACCCGTTTTCCCCTGTGGGAATAACCCACGATACAATCAACTTTCTGGATGTCTTTTTAACCTGGTGTCTCTTGAAAGAATCCCATAAATGTTCCCATGAATCTGAGATACATCAGCAACACAATCAGGAGCAAATTGTTTATAACGGTCGCAATCACAAGACAGTACTCATTGATGGAGAGATAAAAAAAACTGTCGGTTATTGGGGAAAAGAACTGTTGGATAATATGATTGATGTTGCCGCCTTATTGGATAAGGCAAATCAAAACGTCCACGTGGAATCCGTCAAAAATCAAAAGGAATGTTTTAAAAACCCGGAACTTACCCTTTCCGGACAAGTTGTTTCCGAGATGAAAAAGAATAAAATTGGTTTTCATGAATTCGGAATTGAAAGGGCATTACAATATGAGAATTATTTTAAAAAACGCCGTATGTCCGAAGAAAAGTTGAATCATTTTAAAGATGTGGCACTTCTATCACATCAAAAACAAATGGATATTGAAAATTCGGACAAACTTTGTTTTGAAGAATTTGTTAAGGAATATTACAGGTAAAACTTATCTGGAATTTTTACCTATCGATAATTTGTAGGTTCTTATGTTGTATCCCTTCTCGGCATTTGTACGATATATATAATCAATCAGAGGTTGGACCCTTGGGCCCTCCACCATTATAAACTGTCCCAGTTGTTTATAATATGTTCTGCTTACTGTTAAAACTGGACTGGTCATTCCTCTTGTTGAAGTGATCATATTGCATCCGGTTTCGCTGTTATCTTTAAATGGATGTTCTGCTCCGAGGGTTTTAGTCATGGCAATAAATCCCCAGCTTTTGAACCATCCAAGATATCCAAAGATATTGTCTTTACAATCTCCAAAAACGATTGACTGGGTAAGGCTTACACCGGAAAGTCCAAAAGAAAAAGAAGCACCTTCGTATTTTACGGCCCCAATCATGGCAGTTCTGTCATCAATTGGCATAAAGATAATTTCCGTGCCGATTTGCACGCCAATACCGCTTGAAGCCTCCATTGTGGTTCCCCATGAGAATCCAAGAATTTTTTCGTTGAGTCGTTCAGCATTTTTCTTCTTGATTGTATCCCAGATACATTTCGGGGAAAAATCCATCTTTTCAATTTTTTCCTCTATTGAATCGAATCTCTCGCGATCTAAAACAAGGCCTTTTGGACACGAAAGACCTTCTTCCTGATCGAGGTACTTTATTTCTTCTATTAATCGTGTTCCAAAATATTGCTCAAAAGCAAAAGTAAGGGTACCTTTGCAGAGCAAAATAATAACAAATATGATGTTCAGTGCATTAAGAATACTCATGGATAAAATTGTAGCACAGCGTCATTTTTGGAGTATAAAATTTTTCCTCCACATGTAATAATTACACTGTGGTTTTGGGTGTTTTATGAAAGTTAAACTAAAAGTCTATTTTCAAGCACTTATCCTGATTCTAAGCATCAGTTCTTCAGCTTGGTCCTCTAATCTTTCGAAAAACGAGATTATGTTGCAGGGTTTTAATTGGGAATCGTATAGACAACACGGTGGTTGGTACAATCTTCTTCTGGAGAAAGTGCCGGACATGGCCCAGACCGGATTTACAATGATTTGGATGCCGCCACCGAACCACTCTTACGATGGCGAAGGAATGTATCCACATTCCCGCGGATACATTCCCTTGGAGTATTATAATCTAAATACGCCATATGGGAGTCATAGTGAGCTTGTCTTTCTGATTAAAAAATTAAATTTGGTAGGAATAAAAGCTATTGCGGATACAGTGATCAACCACCGCGGAAAACATGGTGGAACATCTGAAAATCCAATAATAAAAAACCCTGAATGGGGTCTTTGGGCTTTTACCGGCGGAAGTGGTCTTGTAGGACAGGGAAATCCGGATACAGGAGCAAAGACGGATTTTGCGTATGATCTTGATCATACAAACCCGTACATTATGGATTACCTTACAGGCTGGATGAAATGGCTTCTTGATGATATTGGTTTCTCCGGTTTTCGTTTTGATTTTGCCAAGGGTTTTTCAGGAAAATTTATTGGGCATTTTCTTCAAAAACTCAATCCCTATTTTACTGTGGGAGAATACTGGGTTGACATGGATTGGAGTTGTTACCCAACGATTTGTTACAATCAGGATGTACACAGACAATCTGTTGCAAACTGGATTGATTCTACGTGGAAAGGCCAGGTACGTTCTGAAGAGGCCAGCACTTCATACGATTTTACAACCAAAGGAATCCTTCAAACTGCCGTTAAACGTCATGAATTCTGGCGTCTAAAGGACTCTCGCGGAAAAGCTCCAGGGCTTATTGGTTACTGGCCCGTAAAATCCATAACCTTTATCGATAACCACGATACTGGTTCAACTCAAAATCACTGGCCTTTCGGCAACATGGAAGAAGTTATGCAGGGGTATGCTTATATACTTACGCATCCTGGAGTCCCATGTGTATTTTGGGATCATTTTTACGATTGGGGACTCAAAGACAAAATTAAAAATCTTATCAAGCTTCGCAAGAATCAAAATATTCAATCTGATGCAGATCTTTCCATTGTAAAGGCCGAGAGTGGTCTCTATGCAGCTTATATAGATGGAAAAATTGCTGTTAAGCTTGGCCCAAATTTATGGACTCCTGAAAATTCCGGAGGATGGAAAATGTATGATTTCGGAATTAACTGGGCAGTCTGGGTTAAAAAATAATTATTTGTTAATTTTTGTCCAGGAATCCCTCAGGGTTACAGTTCGATTAAAAACCAGTTTATCTGGACGAGAGTCGTGTCGATCAATGCAGAAATAGCCAAGCCTTTCAAATTGGAAAGACTCTTCGTTTTTAGCACTAATAAGTGATGGCTCTACAAATCCATGAACTATATTACACGAATCTTGATTAATGAATTCCACGATATCTTTTGCCTTGTCCGTCGCTGGATTTGAGACTGTAAAAAGGCGGTCGTATAAACGAATTTCTGCTGGAATTCCCCCGCTTGCTGAAACCCAGTGGAGAACCCCTTTCACCTTTCTTCCGTCCGCAGGACTTTCTCCAGGTCTTGTGTGTTCATCATAAGTGCATTTTAATTCAGTAATTTCACCCTGATCATTTTTAACCACTTCTTCACACTTTATTATCCACGAATATCTAAGCCTTACTTCCTTGCCAGGTGCAAGACGAAAAAATTTCTTCGGGGGGATTTCCAGAAAATCATCACGTTCAATATAAATCTCACGTGTCATTGGAAACTCACGTTCTCCCAAATCAGGTATTTCCGGATGAAATGCGTTTTTGCAGGTATCCACTTTTTCCTCAGGCCAGTTTGTAATAACAACTTTCAGTGGATTAACAACTCCCATTACCCTGGGGGCCTTTTTTGAAAGATCTTCGCGAATACACTGTTCAAGGTATTTAAAATCAATACTGGTGGTTTTCTTTGTAACTCCAAGTCTTTTGCAAAAGTCCAGAAGACCTTCGGGAGTGTAGCCTCTTCTTCTCATCCCCACCACTGTTGGCATCCTTGGATCATCCCAACCATTAACATGCTTTTCTTCAACCAGTCGCTGGAGATGTCTTTTGCTCATAATTGTATAATCAAGATTAAAACGTCCAAATTCAATTTGCTGTGGATGACATGGAACCTTGAGCTGGTCGAGATACCAGTCATACAATGGTCTGTGATCTTCAAATTCCAGCGAACAAAGAGAATGGGTGATTTTCTCAAGTGCGTCAGAGATACAATGTGTGTAGTCGTACATTGGATAGATGCACCATTTGTTTCCGGATTTTGGATGTTCTATTTTCTTGATTCTGTAAACTGCAGGATCACGCATATTCATATTCGGCGAGGACATGTCTATTTTTGCCCTGAGTGTACATCTTCCTTCATCAAACTTGCCACTTTTCATCTTCTCAAAAAGTTCAAGATTTTCCTCGACGGAACGATCCCTGTAGGGACTGTTTGTTCCGGGTTTCTTCAAGGTTCCGCGATACTCTCTGACTTCGCTCGCCGTAAGATCGCAGACGTAAGCCTTTCCATTACGAATCAGGTCAATTGCGTATTCATAAAGTTTGTCAAAATAATCGGAAGCATAAAAAAGCCTGTCTTCCCAGTTGAATCCAAGCCATTTTAGATCCTCCTGAATTGAAGCGATGAATTCCATCTCTTCCTTTTCCGGATTTGTATCGTCAAAACGAAGATTGAAGGACCCATTGTAGTCACACGCTATCCCGTAACTTATCGAAGAGGCGTAGACGTGTCCGAGATGTATATAACCGTTTGGTTCTGGAGGAAAACGTGTATGAATTTCTGTGTGTTTTGCATTTTTTAAATCATCATCAATAATTTGACGAATGAAGTTGGTTGTTTCTGATTTTTCTTTTTCATTCATAAAAAATACTCCGAAAGATAGGAACACATTCTATAAAAACTATATCATAAGAAAATTGTAATTGAAGGTTAAAACACTTTCTTAAACAGCTCTTCAATTTTTTCGGGTGTAAATGGTTTTGCCAAAATATCGTCGTAATCAATTTCAACAAAGTGGTCTGTTTGTCCGGATGATATAACAATTTTTGCCTTAAAATCCGGCGTTTCACGAAGTCTTTGGATAAATTTCTTTCCGCTCATTCCAGGCATTACCATGTCCGTGATTACCAAATCATACGATTTTAAATTGGACTTTGAAAGTGCTTCATCACCTGTATAAGCCACTTCAACCTGATATCCCATGCGATGGATGAAAAATTCAAGAATCTCGCAGATATCTGGTTCGTCATCTACAATCAATACTATTTTTTTTGACTTACTGTTCACGACAAACTCCAAAGAATTTAATAGTTTTCCATAATGCACGATTCGGTAAAAAACGAAATAAATCAATATGTTTTTGAATGACTGAATTTGTCGGATCTATATGAAGCGCATTCCAATTTCTTTTATCTGGTGCTGATATATCTTACGGATATGGTTGAATATTTTAATATATTTTTCAGTTGCATAGTCTGGATAGCTCCATTCCCACGCATTGAAGGTTTTATTTTGGAAATACAATTCGGGTTCTGCAAAAATGCCACTGGCAAGATAAATTCTTTGTTGCTGATTTTTTGTTGTGGCCAGGATAAGTTTTGATGCAGAAATATATCCTGGATCAAGATTAACCTGTCTGATTCCCTCGGGATTGGCGAATTCAATTTCAATATCGTTGGTTTTTATTTTTATATCAGGAAGATCCTCCGAAGGTATAAGCTTCTTGAAACAACAAAAACGTCGATAGAGCGTCCCTCCCCCCATTTCATGATGGTAGTATTGGGTATGATCAAATTCAATCAACTCGGAAACAAAATCAGCTTCTCCGTAAAGATGTTCCAGTTTGGAAAAAGCCCCGTTGAAGTGCTCTTCGGTCCCGTAAATAAATCCACAAATGAGTTTGACAGGTGGTCTGTCGCGTATTTCTCCCATTAGTATTTCACCGAAAAATCCTTGTATTTAACATCAATTTCAATTTTTTCCACGATTGTTTCGTCAACCCTCGCAGATTGTGGGCCATTTTTCAGCCAAAGACTCAATTTTTTTACTTCAATTTCATTTCCCTGGGCAAGTATTTCAACTTTTCCGTTTGGAAGATTTCGCACATATCCACTGATGGTCAGAGATTCATTTCGTACAAAATCAATTGTGGAGGCCCTGAAAAAAACTCCCTGTACCATTCCTGAAACCGTAATACGATAGCTCTGCATTTTTTACTCCGACTTTTCCCCATTGGTGATTTTTTTGTCAGCAAAACCAATAAGTCCTGATTCCTTGTAATAACGGATGGCCCCCGGATGTAATGGTGCCGATAAACCGGTTAGCATGTCTTTTTTATTAAGAACGATATAGGCTGGATGAAGTTTTTTAAACTCTTCAAGGTTGTCAAATATCTCTTTGGTAATTGCATAAACTATCTTTTCGTCAACATCCACTGAGGTAACAAGTGTTGCTTTTACGCCGAAAGTCTTGATGTCTTCATCATTCATTGCACCTGGATACATTTTATGTGGAATAATTGAATTTGCGTAGTATGGATACTTTTGAATTAATTCCTCAATACCCCTGCCGATAATCTGGATAAATCTTACCTTGATTTTACCTGTTGTGGCATCCTGTATATTTCCGTTGGGATGTCCGACTGTATAAAAGAATGCATCAATTCTTTCATTTTGAAGAAGTCCCAGTGCTTCCTCCGCCTTGACATATTCGGGTATAATATCATTTTTATCCAGACTGAATGCGTGAAGGGTATCACTGGAATTTCCAAACTGGCCGGAACCCGGGTTTCCAATATTGACCCTCTTCCCAGGAAGATCAATGGGTTTGTATATCTCACTTTTGATTGATGCGATCAATGTGACGCTCTCTGGATGTATGGAAAAAACCGATCGAAGTTTTGTCTGTGGACCCTTTTCTTTCCACTCTTTTTCTCCTCTCCATGCTTGGTACTGTCTGTCAGATTGTACTATTCCAAATTGAAAATCACCCTGCAGAACGGCATTGATGTTGTAAACAGATCCTTCAGTTGCTTCGCAGTCTGCCTTGATTTTGTACTGATCAAACTTCTTATTGATCATACTGGCAATTGCACCTCCTGTCGGATAGTAAATACCCGTCGTTTCGCCTGTTCCAATGGTTACAAGTGTTTTGTTTTTGTTTGGATCACAGCCTGTGAGGATAAGTGCACTAAATAGAAAAACCAACATTTTATACATATTCAATTCCTTAAATATAGGTTTTTTTGACGTCTTTCCATGTTAGATAAATCACAACGAAAATAACAATCGACAGATTGATAAGAAACAAGCCGAGGACAGTACTTTTAAAAATCATGTTTCCAATGCCAAAACACATGGAGAAAATTCCGATGGAGCCAAAAATCCAGTGAAGAGTACATCGAATAAAATGTGGATTCCATTCTATGTCAGGATATTTTTTGTGGATGGGTCCCCAAAAAGTCGGAAATGGCTTCACCTTGCGACAGAAATGTTCCAACGTTTTTTCATCGGATGGTGATGTCAGAAATGTTATGGTCACCCAAACGATGGTACAGATAATCAAAATAAAAATAAATCTCCAACCATATCCCCATGGTCCAATAATATCCCAGTAACCTAAAAATTTGGCAAATTTTGACGATAGAAGTGTGCTTCCAATTCCAGATCCGGCAAGTGCTGCAATCTCCGACCAGGCATTCACGCGCCACCAAAACCAGCGAATTACAATCAAAAATCCGTATCCGGCCGTCAACATGGCCATGTAGTACCACGCCTCCCTTACCGATTCGAGACTGTAGGCAACCAGAACAGAAACTAAAAGCATGATAACGGTACTAATCTGCGAAGCGCGGACATAATGTTTTTTTGATGCGTTCTTCTTGATGAATCTCTGATAGATATCCTTCACCATGTATGAGGCACCATAATTTATATGAGTGTCCACAGTGGACATGAAGGCGGCCATCATTGATGCAACCATGAGTCCCAGGAGCCCACTGGGCAGAAGTTTGATCATCATGAGTCCGTATCCGTGTTCAACTTCCTTTAGCTGAGGAAACATCACAAGCGATATAATAGCTATAACAATCATCGGCCAGTAATTAATGGCGAAGGAGGTTACGGCAAAAAAAAGCGTGGCAAAAGAGGCATGTTTTTCATTTTTGGCCGAAACAATCCTTTGATGAATTGCCGGGGGGGGATTACCCCACCATTTAAATGAAATAAAAACAATAAAAGTCACGAAAAACGGGGAATCAATATCCGGAAAAAAGTTTGTTTTTTCTATCATTCCAGCTTCACCAAAACGCTCGGTCAGACCTGCAATGATTTGTTCGAGTCCACCAACATTATTCCATGCCATTATTGCGAGGGTGAAAACACCGATAATCCCTATAATAAATTGAATGAAGTCGGTGGCAACGATCCCAAACATTCCGGACATTGCGGTATAAAACAGCGTGAAGGTCAATACAATTGCCAGAGTCCAGTGTGGATTGAATCCAAAAACATTCTTATTAATTATAAAGACCGCTTTAATAACCCATCCCAGGGTTATTGCGTTGGCAAAAATTCCAAAATAAACTCCCTTGAAACATCTTAAAAATGCTGCAGATTTTCCCGAATAGCGCAGTTCGACAAGCTCGGCAATAGTGATAACCTCTGATCGACGAAGCAGGGATGCAAATACAAAGGCACCCAGTGCTCCGGCACCTCCCAAAACAAAAGACCAGGCATACCAGACTCCCTGAATTCCATGGGCCCCAACGAGTCCCATAATTCCCAGTGGAGTATCAATTGCAAGTGCGCTGGCGGCCATTGTAATGCCTGCAAGCCACCATGGAAGACTTCGTCCAGCAACAAAAAAATCATCAATTGACTGGGTTGCCTTTTTGGAAAAATATATTCCAACAGCAACGCTTAAAACAAGATAACCAACAACAATTGTCCAATCCAGAACGGATAAATGCATGGAAACTCCCAAATAGGAATATGATTGAATCCTGTTATTAGATTATACTGATAGTGCTTCACTTTACAAGCGAAGTGTCATGGGTTTTCTGTATGTCGATCCCTTTATACTGTTACATAAAAAAAGGCCGGTAACAAATGACCGACCTTTCTTAAGATATAAAATTTTATCCAAATTTAAAGTATTTCGTATTTACTGTATCCGTATCCATCATGATTCTCTCTTATCCAAAGACGAATTTGTTTTCCATCCATTTGCTCAACACTTTCTTTGAGTTGTTCTTCAAAATCCTCATCGTTATTGTACATACTTGAAACATAATGAGTTATCGCTATTCCACGTCGTGGGCCATCGAAGTTTTTGTCCTTGAACCAGATGGTTACCCCGACAAATAATGTACAGGTCTTATTCAAACATCGAAGCGGAACAAGGCCACCTACTTTTGGAAGTGTAAAGTTTCCATCCTTGTCGACCTCGATATCTCTGTCACCTATTAAATTTGCGCTGATTGTGTGTGAATGCCAACCGCTCGATTGCCACTGGGCACTTCCACCATACGATATTTCGATGTCTTCCAGGTCTTCCATGTTTTCAATTTGC
>JAGLPP010000088.1 GCA_023137315.1 Bacteriovoracaceae bacterium | reverse complement strand
GCTCTGAATTACAGGAGTACTGTTCTGCTCTCAGTGATGGGTACTACAAGGAAAGATGTTTTGGATTGGATTGGAACGAACAATTACTTTCAAAAAAAATACAAAATTTGTCTCGTGTAATCAAGAACTATGATGATGGCAGTGGCCCGGATATTTTGGTTGTGCAGGAAGTTGAAAATATTCATGTTCTTCGCCAGCTTAATACCATTGGTGATCTTGGTTTCAGTGAAGTCATTCTTCTGGAGGGCCCTGACAGTCGTGGAATAGATGTGGGTATCCTTTCAAAATATCCACTGCAGGGAAGCCCGATACTTCACAAGGTGGATTTTTCAGAACTTCACGAGCAGGGTCTTGTAGCGAAGGAGACAAGGGGAATTCTTCAGGCTTCATTTGATGTTGAAGGCAGAAGTCTCACGGTTTTTTCCAACCACTGGCCTAGTCAGAGAAATATTGATCAGACAAGACATGTGGCCGCTAAAACATTAAAAAGGGCCGTTGCAGCCGTTTCTGATTCAGCGGTTGTAGCCTTGGGGGATTTTAATACAGCATCCAGTGATGATCCACACGGAATAAATTTGGAACTTTTAAATCCAGAGTCTGGAATATCGTTTCTTGAAGTGAGTTCCACGGTTGCTGAAGTTCCATGGCCGGAGGGAAGTTATTTTTATAGGGGCAACTGGGGTTTTCTGGATTTGATTTTCTTTCCAAAACACATGGTGGATACTCCATTAATGAGCGTTCTTTGGGATACGTATATGATCGGTGCCTATGATTTCGTTCTTCATGATGTGAAATATGAGAATGACGAAACGGGAGAAATTATCGAGTATAGTAATATCCCATGGCGGTTTGATACAGAGACCGGACAAGGTTATTCGGATCATCTTTCTATCGCGGTTAAAGTCCAGATCTAATTTTCATTTTACAGATTTAAATTGGATTACTTTCCAACGCCTTCGTCCTCACGTATGCCAGAGGAGAACATTTATACTTTTTTTTAAATGAGGATACAAATGAGCTTGGATTTGCGTATTTTATGATATACGCAACTTCACTCACTGCATATTTATTTTGTTTTAAAAGAAACAAGGACTCTTCCAACCTTCTGTCCTTGATGTATTTAAAAGGGGATATTTTCAGTTCATTTTTAAAGACTCTTAATATACTTGATTCACTGGCCCCAACTTCTTGTATGATATCATTCATACAAAGATCTTCTAGTAAGTTATTCTCAATAAATTTCAAAGCTTTGCCCAGAACATCACTTTTTTTCTCAAAGTTTAAATCATTAAGATTGAATCTGTTTTTAAGTGATGAGTTTTTACACTCAGAGGAATAATAAATTTCCTTTAAAATTTCCATCTCAAGAAACCGGGTGGCGTTACTATCATCTTTTTTTGCAACAACACGTTCAAAGACATATCTATGCATGATTTCGTTAAGCCAATTTCCCCTGTCCCTTATTGTTATATTTTTAAATAAGTTTAAAAATTGATTGTCAGAAAAATTATATTCATTAATTGTTTTCATTTCCAAATCTTTATTTGGGACAAAAATTACAAAATGTACAATATTTGAAAGAGAGCTAATCTCGAAACTATAATTTCCAGGAATAGTGATAAAATAGTATATATCTGTATCGATTACTTTTTTTAATTTATTATTATTGAATAATTTCAATTTTATTAACGAGTGACATCTTGAAAAAAGAATCGCTGGTTTTTGAAAACATCCTTTAATTACAAAATCATTTCCCCCCTTTTGATAAAGAATTCCCATTTTTGACTCAAAATCAACAAATTCCTCAATTATTGTTCCCTCATTTTTTAATTTCATACTTACTTCATTTTGCCGGTTTTAATAAATATTTTGATGGTTTTACGTTTTTAAACTTATCAAAAACCATGTAAAACCCATCGAAAGAAATAACTTTAACATAACTTTTTTTTTAAGGGGCACTCAATGAAAATTTTATTAACAATTATTACTCTTGTTATGATTACTTCAATTTCGTTTGCAAATGAAGAATGTAGATTGGTATGTAAACCATATTATCACCCACGAATTGGAACACACATGGTGCTATGTGATTTACTGGATTTTGAAGATAAGATAGTTGATACATGTTATCCGGGACCTGATTGTAAAAATGCACTTGTTAAATACGGATGTGCTCTTGATGCACCATCAAATGCTCATTGGATACGTTAATCGATTTAATTAATATTTCAATACCGTTCTATTAGCTTTTAATAAAACGGTATTGAAATCAAAATTTTGTTAAAAATTACAATTTCTAAATATCAAATCTGTTATTTCTGTATTTTCCATGTCAGAAACAAGTAGCTCTGTTAATATAACATTCTCTTCATTATTACTTAGTTTGGTCACTGTAAATATTTGACCACGCGCCTTTCCAATATATTTTGAATGACCTGATTGATTCGTTTGATTATAGCCACCAAGGCCATAGGTTGAATCTGGATGAGCTACCTTGAAAATAGCTTCTGAATAATTATCGTTTTGATCTTTGTTGTAAATGGCATCAACATTTGAACTAATAAGCTGATAAATGGCGTTTTTATCGGTAACAATAAGTTGAGCTGCATTTCCACTATAAAATGTACCGGTATCAAAGCGCATACCGTCACATCTATAATCCTCCTTGAAAGAACCATAGTTTGTTGCAAAGGTGGAAAAAGAAGTTAAAAGCAAGGCGATTGTCAGCAATAAATTTTGTCTCATAAGTTTCTCCTTGGATAAAAAAACAAAGTATATTTTGTTCATTCAAAATAGTTGAGTTTAACTATCACAAATAATGCTGATCAGTGAATATTGTTTAAAAATCGTGTACTATTTTCACACTGCCCTGCACTCGGCATCCTGTAGAGATAGGCTTAAAAGTTGTAGATTGGCTCAATTGAAGCATCGCGATCATATCCTGAGTTGGCGACTCTCTCAGTAGGTATATTTAAGTTTAGGAACAGGCATTTGGGTTAATTTTCATCTGAAATGATTTCCCTGATTTCCATCAGTATTTCGAAATATTTCCATGCCGGTGGTGTATTTGCTTTTTGTTTATGATCTGCTCTTAGCTTTAGATTGCCTGTTTTAAGAAGAATTTCTTTGACCTTTGGATTCTGTCTAATCTTTTCCCGGGTGGCGGCAACAATGAGCTTGCAGTGCTCTCCCTTCGCCGGTGTTCTGTAGGTCATCCGTTTATTTTTAAAACTTACCCAGTTTATTCCCATCTTTTTCATGTTTTTTGAGGCATGTGATCCTGCCCTTTTAGCCTCGAAACCGACCATCTGTGAGACTTCGTGGCGTGTATGGTCCCATGTGAGTCCAGGGTGTGAGGCGCGTGGATCAGCTTCATTTTCGGGGAATTTCATCATCTGCCAGAATCCTTCAAGACTTGCATAATGTTTTCCATCATATTTGAACGGGGTTGGAGCAAAGTTTGACAGTATGCCAAGTTCGGTTCTTTTTGAAAGTATAACCTCTCCAGGGCCTGCGGCTTGTGGAAGTATTTCCCAGGAATGGGCCTCGTCCTCTGGAAATGGTTTCCACCAGCTTTCAGGATAATCAGCATTGCTTTTTACTGTTCCCGAACAACCGGACGTCAGAAGAAGAAATATGGACGTTAGTATTATTTTCATACGGATTCTCCAGATGGCGTCAAGCTATAAATTCAGCGATTAGGATATCATGTGTTGTGATGTATGTCTGAAATACTGTATAGTGGATTATACCGGTTTTTTTCCGGAAGTGCGATTGGTGTATTTTAATAACCATATTTGGAATTGAAAGCAATGGATAAGCATATTCTTCTCGTTAATCCCTTTAAGAGCGTTATCCCCAGAAAATTACTGCAAATGGTGAACAGTGATAATAAATTTTATCTTACAGAGGCCATTACAACAAAAAATATTTCAAAGTTGTCGCAGGGAAAAAAGGGCGGGGTCGCTATATGGTTTTTTTCCCGTGACATACAATTGAAAAAGCATTTCGATGTTTTGGTTGATTTTTGCAACAACGTTGAAACTCATCAGATGAGACCTGTTTTGATTACCTCCGATAAAGTGGAGGAATTTCACGATAATGTGGTTATTATACCAGTTGAGGAGGCAAACGAAAAACTCAAGTCTTTTCTTGATGAATATTTTGATAAAGGGGATCAAGCTGGTATGGCGACGGCCCTTTTGGGTACTACCGGAAATAAGAAGTCATCTTGGAGGGACACAACGAAGACGGAGATGGAGGGCCTGTTTGATACAGTGGATGAGGATTTTGAGCTTAAAAAGCTTGATGCACAGCTTGCCAAAATTGAAGGACGCCATCATCCGCTACTTGATGCAAATGCTGATTTATCAAGTCCGAAAAAAATTAAGAAGAAAAAGAAAAATATTTCGATGGAGGAGTCATTTCTTGAAATTCTAAAAGGTGGTGGCGATAGTGAATTAACCGAGGTTTTCGATAAAATTGAGAGTGTTGACGAGAAAAAGGATTTTATGGACGATCTTTGCGTAACAACCGCGCGTTTGAGTTTGTGGTCTGCGCATGGAAGATTGCCGGTTATTGGGATCATGAAATCTGACGGGGATAATAACGGAGTCTTTAAAGTAAATTGGGTCAGAAATAAAAATGGTGAAATTTTTTTAAAGAAGCTTAGTGATGGCGGATATGATGAAATTTATCTGAGAGGGGGCCTTGACAAGGGGGGGATATTTTTTATCATTAAGAATCCCAAGGATTATCTTAAAAATGATATGCTCGAAATTCCAATGCCTGAGATTGTTTGGAAAGTTGAAAGAAGAAAGAATTTAAGATTAAAGTTCTTTTCGTGGGAAACGATTTTTGTGAAAGTGAAAGTCATGCTTGAAGACAATGAGAAATTTTTAAATAAAAAAATAAATGATATTGGGAAATGTGGTATAGGAATAAAAGTCAGCAAGGGGGAGGTCAGATTGTTTCGATCCGGTTCACGGTTGGAAGGAGTTGAAATTTCAATCTCTGGAAGAAAAATAGTATGTGATCTGGATATTATCTGGTGTCAGGATATCGGTTATAATGCCATTGGTAAGAAAGAAAAATATATTGCCGGAACGAATTTTGTTAATATTTCCGATGAGGACCAACAATTTATTAATGGATTCGTTAACGAAAAATTCTTTATTATGGGAGGAGAGGAAAATTGAAGCTGAATTTTTTCATACTTCTTATTCTTCTGACTTCCTGTGCAGGAATGGATGACAAAAAAACAGAAATTGGATTTCAAAATACCATCTCCCCTTTTTTAAATGCAGCGGTCTTGTCGGTTATTCACGCAAGGTCCTGTCTTGAGACGCAAATCAGGCCCCATGTTTTGTATTCCAATCATGTGGATGGCGATATTGTAATGCTTCTAAAGGGGAAAAAAGATGATTTTGAATTAAAGGAGTTTAAAATTATACCGGTCAAATATGGTGTGGCCGGCCACGACAGGATATGTTTTTTTTGTACGAAGGTTATTCCAGGGAAAATCAATGGTAAGTTCATCTATAAGAACCAATTGCTGATGAAAAAGGATGCCCACACCGGCCGGACAGTGAGTATAAGTGGTGATGCAAAATTTGATTGGGAATGGTTTACTGACAAATATAATGGAAATATATACGAATTGAAGGTGAAAAATTTAACCATGAATAACGTCAAGGTTGAAATGAGACAGGTCGATGGAGAGTTCAAATTCGGGCCAATGAATTTTGAAATTCATAAAATCATAGGTCGTCGCGAAAAATAGGGATGCAGACTGTCCCCATCATGTCCAAAGTTTTCGATAATTCATCTGGAAGTGGACATTGGATTTTTAATAATTTATTTGAAACTGGATGTTTGATTTGAAGTTCACTGGCATGAAGAAAGATACGGTGTAGATTGTAGTGTTCCATGAAATGATGATTGACGGTACTTTTTCCGTGGGTGGTGTCTCCAATAATATTCATGCAACGTCTGGAAAAATGACGGCGGATTTGATGGTGTCGGCCGGTTTTGATTTGTACTTTGTACAGTGTTGTATCTTCAAAATGGTGTAGAGGCCAAAAAAGAGTTAATGCTTCTTTAAGGATACCGGATGATTTATCTTTCAGGGAAAAATCAAAGCTTCCGGGGTTGTCCATGTGTCCGCGTGCCAGTGTTACATACTTTTTAATTGTATCTTCGCTGTGCCAATTATCTTTTATTTTTCTTGCTATTTCGGAAGACAGGGCGAAAAGGATGACGCCTGATACAGGTCGATCCAAACGATGAATTGGAAACAGATACTTACCTGTCTGGTTTCTCACAAGTTTCAGGAGAGTTCGTTTATCCTTGCAATATCCCTGTCCAGGATGAACCAAAAGGCCACTGGGTTTGTCGACTATTACAATATGTTCGTCATGATACAGAACCGGGATGTTTGTAGAAACGTCAGTATTGGTCACTATGCTTTTTTCCACGATGTTGGTATAGTTGGTTAAATATTGTGACAGATGGTATGGAATATCAAGAGTATTGATATATAATTTTTCGTTAGATGGAGAGATAATGATCCTTATTCTTGACGATGATCCTGGAATGATTGAAGCAATAGGCGAATATTTAATGTCCAGCCCCAGAAAGGAGTTTCATAATTTTGTCAAGGTTTCACTGCCGGAAGTTGCCATTCACTTAATCAAGAGAAATGAATTTGATCTTATTATTACAGACATCGTAATGCCAAGGTTAAACGGTGTGGAGTTGATCAGGAAAATAAAAAAACGCTATGGTGATAAGATTAAATTGTTATGTCTGTCCGGATACAGTGACATATTTGTCAGTGAACTCGAGGAATTTGGAGTTGATTTTCTGGAAAAACCATTTGCAAAAGTTGACTTATTGAACAAGGTGGAACAGCTTTTGCCGGGGTCTGATTGATGTAATCAGTATCTGAAAAACATGATACCCAGACAGATAAAACACATACCTTGAAATATGGATATATATTTCCCGATTTTTTCACCCTTTAATTTGTATTTTTTCAATGTATTTAAAAGCTGATCTTTAAAAAGAATGGTGAGCAATTGTATTACCAGCAGTGTGAAGAATATTCCAATGACAATTCCTCCGACTGAAACAAGGCCGACGTATGCAACGGAAAGATAGATGGATACAAGAATAATCGACATGGATGCCGGGCATGGAACAAAACCGGCCAGGATCCCGATCATTTTATCGTTTTGCGCCTTGTGAGACAGTGAGTGAAGATTAAAATTATTACTTAGTGCAGTCAGTATAAATATCATTCCAAGTATGGCAATGAGTCCTCCATTAACCTTGCCGAAATACGAGATCATGTTCATACGGGCAAAATGACCGATTCCAACGAAAATATATTTTATCATGAATGCCAGTATGACAGCGCTTCCGATATGTGCAATTGATGCGATTGTCGACGTACTCAGTGCGGTTAAATATCCTTTTTCCTTTCTAAGAAGATATGTACTTAATAACGTTTTTCCGTGGCCTGGCCCTATGGCGTGAATTACACCGTAAAGAATCGAAAACAGGAACAGACGGAAAATTATAGCACCGTTGAATCCATCATTTTTTATTGTCTGGACGTGAGTTATGATTATTTGATTAATTTCACGCTGTTTGTTTATGATGTATTGCCAAATGGAAAAATCAAAAAAATAATGGATCACACATCCGGACAAACAGGCAATCAATATCACAATTATCAATACTGTTTTTCTGTTCATTGCTGGACACCTATACTGAATATATATTGGCATTTTGATTTAATGAATTTGCTTGAAATTGGCTTGATCTTTTCACCGAATGTCATGTTTCCGCCAGGGGACAATACGCTGTATATTGTATAATCATAAAAGGACAAGTCACCATTAATTATTTTTGATTTTGAATAATCTCCATGCAGAATAAATTTATATGTAACAAGTTTTCTTTTATTTTTTCCTTCACCCGTCGTAGTTAAAAGTAATCTGGTCTCAGAGATGTTAATTTTTTGTTTTATGTTGTTGAGAGTGAAGTCAATAAAGTAATTGAATCGTTTCAGGTTATTGAAAAAATCCTTTTTGATTGATTCCGATTCATTCCTGTCAAATTTACCATTTTTATTTTCATCATAGTCCATTAGCAGGCCGGTGCTTGTAAATTCATCAAAATACCAGATAATTTCAATTTTAATTTTTCCATCTTTCATTGAAGCTATCTTGGGATTTACATCTACAAACATATGAGGATGTGCACAAATATTATTTGAAAATAAGAATAATCCTGCAAGGCAATATTTTAAGTATAGTTTCAACTTTTAACCTCGTAATTATTCTAACAAGGCCCTGCAGGATTGTCTTGACATATGTGAGCATATGCTCATATTTTCTAATAATATAAATATCAAAAAGGGGATTTTATGAATATTGTAGTAACTTCAACAGGTAAAGAGCTTTCGAGCCAATTGGATAATAGATTTGGTCGTGCAAAATATTTTATCCTTTACAACACTGATGATTCCACCAGTTCAGCGCATGATAACAACATGAATCTTTCTGCGGCACAAGGAGCGGGGATACAGGCGGCGCAAAATGTTGTTGATCTTGGTGCTGAAGTTGTTATAACGGGAAATTGTGGGCCAAAGGCATTCAGGGTTCTTACTACTGCAAAAATAAAAATCTATATTGCTTCTAATTGTACGATTCAGGAGGCTTTGGATTCTTATTCCAAAAATCAGTTGAAGGAATTGAACGATTCAAACGTGGAAGGACATTGGGCCTGATCGCCATAAGTATATAATTTAAACATTGGAGTGTGAAAAATGAAAATAGCTATTCCAGTTGCAGGTAACAAGTTGTGTATGCATTTTGGACATTGTGAAGTATTCGCCTTTTTTGAAATTGATGAAGATGGTAAATCAATTAAAAATCGTGTCGATGTGCAACCTCCGGCGCATGAACCCGGTGTTTTGCCAAAGTGGGTTGGAGAACAAGGTGCCAGTATAGTTCTTGCAGGAGGAATGGGACAACGTGCCCAGGAACTTTTTGGTCAAAACGGAGTCAAGGTTATCGTTGGAGTTCATGAGACTGATCCACAAAAAGCGGTTCTTGATTATATAAATAACAGTTTGCAAACAGGTAACAATGTTTGTGACCACTAAAAGGGCGTTGAAATGAAAAACTATGACATTATTATTGTTGGTGGAAGTGCGGCCGGTGTGACTGCTGCTATTACTGCAAGAAGATATCACAAGGAAAAGAGTATTCTTTTGATAAGAAAAGAGGACAAAGTGCCTATCCCATGCGGGATTCCATATGTTTTTGGAACAGTGACAGGAATGGAAAAAAATATTATTCCGGATGCTGTACTGGATACAAACAAGGTGGATTTAAAAGTTGCGGAGGTTGTTTCGATTGATAGTGATGAAAAGATTGTTACAACTGTTGATAATGATGATTTTCGCTATGAAAAACTTATATTGGCAACGGGGTCAAATCCGATCATACCTCCAATTGATGGAATAGATAAAAATAATATTTTCCCGATTTACAAGAATGTGGATCATCTTGGTGATATTTTTAAAAAACTAACCAATACCAAGAATCTTGTCGTTATTGGTGGTGGATTCATTGGAGTGGAGTTTGCTGAAGAATGTCTGAAAAACAGAAAAATTTCCGTAACACTTGTTGAAATGTTGCCGGGATGTCTGATGACTTCGTTCGACAAGGAAATAAGCGACAAGGTAAATGACATTCTTACTTCGCAGAATATATCGCTAAAATGCAACAGAAGTGCAAAGGCATTTGTTGGAGAAGAAAATGTCAAGGGTGTCAAACTTGAAAACGGGGAAGTAATAGATGCAGATTGTGTAATCCTCGGGATTGGAGCAGTTCCAAATATTGACCTTGCAAAATCGATGGAATTGAAAATGGGGCCGTCAGGTGGGATTTGGGTTGATAAAAATATGAAAACAAGTGCTCCTGATATTTTTGCGTGTGGTGATTGTGCAGACAGTTTTTCATTTTTTACAGGAAAGCCGAGTAAAATAAGACTTGCATCGACTGCGGCCATACAAGCGAGAATTGCAGGCGCAAATTTGTATAACACTAGAAGAGCGTTTAATGGAACGATAGGTGTTTTTTCAACTGCACTAAGCGATACCGCGTTTGCCTGTGCTGGTCTGACAGAGCATGCAGCCAAAGAAGAGGGATATGATATTATAACGGGTGAAGCTGAAGGCCCGAATCGCCATCCTGGAGCGATGCCAGGAATGCAACAGATGAAAGTTAAGCTGATTTTTGATAAATGCGAAAAAACCTTATTGGGTGGCCAGGTTTCCGGGGCATATAGCTCAGGAGAAGTTATCAATCTGATAAGCTCTCTTATTTTAAGTAAATCCACAGCGGACGATATTGCCATGTTTCAGTTGGGAACGCACCCTGCATTGACGGCATCACCAATTGCGTACCAATTGGTTAACGCTGCCGAAGCAGCCAATGTTGGAATGTGATGGCATCTTTCGGAATCAAGTCAAGATTTATTGAAAGAGAGTTTGAAAATTATTTCTTTAAACCTCGGGGAATTCCGTTAACTGAATTGGAGATTATTCAATTGGGGCATGAGGAATTGGAGGCAATACGTCTGATAGATGTTGAACATATGAATCAACAGGATGCTGCCGTGAAGATGAATGTTTCCCGTGCCACCATGCAAAGAATAATCAACGGCGCAAGGGAAAAGGTTGGTAGAGTACTTATTGGCGGTTTTGGGATGGAAATTGCAGGGGGGCACTACACTACCAAGAGCAGATACTGTCAGAAGAAAAAGCGATGTCGTTGAAATACAGGAGAAGATTAAATGAAGATTGTTATCGCAAGTGGTAAAGGTGGAACTGGAAAAACTACAATCGCTGTAAATCTGGCATATTATTTATCCGATTGTTGCAATAAAAAAGTCAGGCTTCTTGATTGTGATGTTGAGGGGCCTAATGACAATTTGTTCGTAGGAGCTGATTTTACAGAAAATTTTGAAGTAACCGCTCCACGTCCTGTGTGGGATGAATCCTCTTGTACGGGGTGTGGTAAATGTACTGAAATTTGTAAATATAATGCCATTGCGAAGGTAAAAGACAAGATTCTGATCTTCAATGAGCTTTGTCATTCATGTGGTGCATGTTCATATCTTTGTCCGGAAAAAGCGTTACCTAGTGCGCAGGTTGGTGTTGGAAGGATTCAATTGTCACCGTCCAACAAACCTTTTTATTTCGGTCATGGAATTCTTAATATAGGGGAAAGTCTGGCCCCAATGGTTGTTAAAAAATTAAAAGAAAACTGTAGTGATGATAGTATAAATATAATTGATGCTTCTCCAGGAACAGCGTGTTCGGTAGTAATGGCAATGAAAGATTCGGATATTGCTATTTTGGTGACGGAGCCAACCCCTTTTGGACTAAATGATCTGGAGTTGGCGGCCTCGTTAACGGCCCAAATGAAAATACCTACAGGTGTTGTAATCAATAGATCATATGGGGATGATGGGATTATTGAAAATTTTTGTAAGCAAATGAATATTCCTGTTATTTGCAAGGTTCCGTTTGATAGAAAATATGCAGAGGTTTATTCGAGTGGTGGAATTCTGGTAAGGGAATTTCCCGATCTACACAAGATATTTTCAAGGATTTATGAAGGTATATTGAATTTTAACAATATATCCCCACCGATTGTAATAAATAAGACAAATATTTCATCAACAACGGCCAAGCCTCCAGTACCAAGGCTTGTCACAAATCATCACTACAAGGAATTGGTTGTTATCAGCGGAAAAGGAGGAACAGGAAAAACCACGGTTGTTGGTTCCATTGCAGAGTTGATGGATAACAAAATTCTGGCCGATGGTGATGTTGATGCTGCAAATTTGCACCTGTTGCTTCGTCCTGTGACATTTGAGGAAAAGGATTTTGTTGGTGGTGATATCTATTCCATTGATCCAAGCTCATGCAATGGCTGTGGTTTATGTGAGAAGGTTTGTCATTATGGAGCGGTTAAAACCGATAAAGGGAATTCAAATGAAATATCCTACAGGATAGATGAAATGTCTTGCGAAGGATGCGGATTTTGCAGTGAGGTTTGTCCTACAAATTCCATTTCAGGAAAAGAATCAATATCGGGAAAATGGTTCATGGCGAATACGGATTACGGATTAATGTCTCATGCAAAGCTGGGAATTGGAGCGGAAAATTCTGGAAAACTTGTTACAAAGGTACGGGAAAATGCCTCGAAACTGGCAGAGGAATATCAAGCCGATTATATTCTGAATGACGGGCCTCCAGGTACAGGATGTCCGGTGATTGCTTCAATTACAGGGGCTAACATGGTCCTTATCGTTACGGAGCCAACCGTTTCCGGAGTTCACGATATGGAGAGGGTGTTGGAGCTGAGCAGGCATTTTGGGATTAAAACTGTCACGGTCATTAACAAGGCCGATTTGAATGCGGATCAGACACAAAGAATAAAGGAAGTGGCAAAACAATATAATTCAAAGGTAATCGGTGAAATTCCATTCGATAAGGATGTTTATAACGCTCTTATTGCAGGAAAAACGGTTCTTGCCTACAGCAAGGGAGCTGCAAGCGTTGCGATTAAAAAATTATGGACTGAATTAAAGCGGGAATTTGCATAATTTTTGCCAAAGGTTTTGTTTGTAACCGTGAAACTTTTACCGCACCGCACTATTCTTGGTGATCAATTTTATTTTTCGTGATAAATTCCTGGCACAGATGAATGCAAGCTGGGGGAAAAACCATGAAAATAACAATAGCGGTTCTGACCATATTGATGTCTTTGAATCTAATGGCCAAAAATACATTTACCTATGAGAACAAAGAATTTTTTATCAGTAGTGGTAAGGTGACTTTAAAATTGCAAGATAAAAATTCGTATGTTCAAGATTTAAAAGTAAAAACAATTAGGTCTGATAAGTTCCTGGGTGTGGCGAAATTTTTTGGAAGTGTTATTTTGCCAGAACGATTTGATACGGATGAATTTTTTGTATTGAAAGTCGAAGGAAAAGAATTTGGTAAGAAATTTAAAGCTAATTGTCAATTAACGGTAGAGCCCATGGACGATAGTGCTTTGCTTAAAAATTGTAAGGGCAAAAATGAAGATGGGGATAATTTCTATCTGAAAGATGTTTTATTCCATACCTTGGATGAACTTGGCAACTTCTCGTCTTGAGATGCCAACAGACTTATAGCATCTGAATTTCAAATTTCGTTCAAATAATTTGTTCCATTGACGTTTCTGCAGATAACATCTTTTGAATTTAAAAGTCTTTTGATTGCCTCGCGTTGATCTGGTGTTCCCCTTTCTTTCATGATTCCAGGTTTTTCGTAGATGATCTCTTTTACACCGGCCTGCATGAGATGTTTAAGACAGTTTTCGCATGGGCCATGGGTGGCATAAACTTTTGAGCCCTTAACTGTTCCTCCGGCGAACATGAGAGCATTCATTTCAGCATGGATGACCAGATGATATTTCAGTGGTCGTTCCTGGGTCATTTCGGATTCATCACATCCTGAAACAAAACCATTGTATCCAAACGAGATTGGTCTGTTATCACCGCTTACCATGACACATCCAACTTTGGAGGAGGGATCTTTTGATTTCGTGGCCACTTGTTTGGCAATATTTATAAAATATTCATCCCAGCTAATGTTCATTTTTCGTTCCTCTCCAGTTAGCTTCTGGCATTTATTATAATTGTAAGATAAGCTTAATCGCGGAGGTAGTATATGCGGATAAACGTCAATGACCAAGTCTATATTTCTGAAATTTCAACTGAAGACAAGGAAGATTATATTGAGCATTTCAAGGAGCGTAAAATATTTGAAAATACGTTGGCAATTCCGTTTCCATACGGTGATCGTGAAGCTGATTGGTGGATTAATGCTGTTCAGGAGGAAACGAGGCGTTTTGGAACTCCTTTAAATTTGGCGATAAGAACAACAGAGGGACAATTAATCGGCGGTATTGGTCTTATGAGTATGACAAGCAGAAATGATCATGCGGCCGAGATAGGATACTGGCTCGCCAAATCATATTGGAACAAAGGAATTATGACTAATTGTATAAAAAAATTCTGCAAATGGGTTTTTAAAGAAAGTGGTTTTGAAATAGTCAGAATTCAGGCCAGGGTGTTTGCCAATAATGAAGCGTCCACCAAGGTACTTCTAAAAGCCGGGTTTGAGCCTGAAGGATATATGCGAAAAAGATTCTTCAAGGAAGGCAACTATATTGATGCCAGGCTTTACGCTTTGATTCGCTAATTTGAAAATTGGATAAAAAAATGAAAATGAAACTGAAACTGATTTTTATCTTGCCATTTTTATTGCTGTCCTGTGCGCATAAATCCCCCAGAAAACTGGCGCAGAATCTGACCTATAAAATTGATAATAATGACCATTATCTTATTGGTGTGAATTTCAACGAAATACCCACGCATAATGAAGATGGAACCATTAATATGGTGGTTGAGATTCCTGCCGGCAGCAACCAGAAATGGGAAGTGAAAAAGGATGGAATTCTTCACTGGGATAAAAAGGACGGAGAGCTTCGTTTTGTTGATTATCTTGCGTATCCTGCCAATTATGGAATGATACCTGGAACGGTAGCGGGTGACGGTGACCCAATGGATGTTATTGTTCTTGGTCCGTCAAAACCGCTTGGAAGTGTTGTCCGAATACGGCCAATAGGTGTTATTCGGGCCATGGACGGGAAAAAGAGGGATGACAAGATTATTGCGGTTTTTCACGAGGAGGAGCTTACAACTGACGAGATGAGAAAAATCGGTCTTTACAGAGTTACAAATCTGGTCGGGCTCCAGAAAAAATACAAGGGGATTGTTCCAATTCTTGTGAAATTTTTTAAATATTACAAGAGGGACAAATCCGGAAAATCGAAAATGAAGATACTTGGTGTAAGTGGGATGGATCAGATGCCTGAACTCAAAAAATCCTTATTCCAGTGATCCTACGGCCTTTTCAACTTCATCGAGAATTTCACATGATTTGATCACCTCTTTCATTTTTGTATGATCAGGATATAGAGGCCTGTCTATTTCAAGAAATTCCACATGACGTCTTACCACCTTGTGTCCAACTTGCGTTCCGTTGCCGAAAGACCAGTCGCGGAAATCAAGGGCCTGTGCTGCGGCCATCATTTCGATTCCCAAAATACCGTAAGCGTTGTCCATGATTTGGAAATTTTTAATAGCTGTATTCATTCCCATGGAAACAAAATCCTCCTGATCTGCGGCTGCAGGAATTGATTGAATGCTGGCCGGAGCTGAGAGAATTCTTTGTTCAACGATCTGCATATCGGCCGTATATTGGGAAAGCATTAGTCCGGAAAACATTCCTGCCCCTTTTGTTAAAAAGGCCGGAAGTCCAACCGAAAGTGCAGGGTTGTTCAGACGGTTGAGTCGTCTTTCACTTAAGACACTGATCATTGTAACTGCTACACCGACCATGTCCATTGGAAGGGAAACAGGAGTTCCCTGGAAGTTGGCACCGGATAGCTGCATATTTTCATCCGGGAAAAAAATGGGGTTGTCACCGACACCGTTAAGTTCAATTTCAACCTGGGAACGTGCCCATCTTACTGTGTCGTGAGCTGCTCCTATGACCTGTGGAGTGGATCGCATGGAATAGGCATCCTGAACCTTGCATTTTATTTTTCCGGATTCCAGGTCACCGTTTTTAACTAATTTGCAAATGGCATTTGCAGATCTGACTGCACCTTGAAACCCGCGTACTTCGTGAAGTTTTGAAGTATAGGGTTTCATATTTGCGCGAAGTGCCTCCAGGCTCATTGCTGCTGCAATTTCAGCCTGCTTGAGCCATCGGTTGGTATCATAAAGCATGATTGCGCTCATGGCGGTGAGCAGATTGGAGCCGTTGATGGTGGCCAGTCCGTCGCGTGCATGAAGTCCTGGAATTTTTATTCCAGCCTCATCCATTGCATCTTTGCCCGGTAGAAGTTTGTCCTTATAGTAAGCTTGGCCTTCACCCAGCATAAGAAGTGCAATCTGACTCATTGGAGCAAGGTCACCGCAGGCACCAACGGAACCTTTCTGACAAACGAATGGAGTCACCCCTTTGTTGAGCATTTCGATGAGTGTGAGAGTGATATCCGGTCGGCAACCTGAATTTCCGTGAGCGTGAACATTTACTCTTCCGAGCATGGCACCCCTTACATATTCGATTGGAGCAGGATCACCGATTCCTGCAGCATGGTTGTAGACTAAATATTTTTGAAAATCCTTTATCTGATCATTGTCGAGAACAATTTCCGAGAATTCTCCGATACCTGTGTTCACACCATACATTATTTCACCGGCCTCAATCTTGTTTTCAACCATTGTCCGGCATTTTTTGATTCGAGAAAGTGCGTCGGGGTGCAGCTCAACAGGTCGATTATGTCTTGCAACTTCGACAACATTTAGAATTGTGAGGTCTTGTCCGCTGATAATTAGTGGTGTCATACTTACATCCTTTTTGAAACCTTTGTTGGGTGAAAATATCGAGGATTTTTTAACATACAAGGCGTGTAGTTGTCTATTTTAGCTTGCT
This sequence comes from Bacteriovoracaceae bacterium, assembly GCA_023137315.1. Classification (GTDB taxonomy): domain Bacteria; phylum Bdellovibrionota; class Bacteriovoracia; order Bacteriovoracales; family Bacteriovoracaceae; genus JAGLPP01. The sequence goes on along the minus strand of JAGLPP010000088.1, from coordinate 33,757 downwards.
TTTTCCACGGACATATTGGTCGAAAAGCCGGCCCCAGTAATACTGCTCGGATGGATCAAGCTCAAACAGATCGAAGAATTTAGGATATCTATCCTGAAAGCATAGCGGTTTTTTTGCGCTAAGTGCCTTTTTATGAATGTACCCCTTGTAGGGGCCAACTTTGACGAATTTCCAGTCACCTTTTTGCTTGTTATAAATCTTTACAGGATGTCCGCAGCTAATTGCTGTGAGTGATTCGGAATATCTCAGTGGATTGAGGTGGATATGGCCGAACATGAATTTGAAATATTCAATTCCAACGATTTTATTTTTTGTGGTTTTGTTTTTTTTGGCAAGGGATTGCGTTGAGGCAATTCCCGTGAATAACAACGTGACACATACTAATATATATCTGTTTATCGAGTGCATATATCAAGATTTTATCCTTCCCGGTATTAAAGGGCCACCTAAAACAGGAATTAGATAACATCGAGAAGTTTGATGTTATCAGTCTCTATGATTTTCTTCTTTTTTTTCTTTAATTTGCTTTCGTATTCAGTATCAAGATTTTTTTTGGAGGCAATATTTTCACGAGTACTATCATCCAGAGTCAGGATCTTTATCTCCTGTCTCTGATCCAAGAGCCGAACTCTCGGATGGTCCAAAGGTTCCAAGTTTTTTATATTTAGTGCCATAATTACGTAATATTATAACGCATGGCAGTAAAAAAGAAAAGGTAAATCGATACTTTTTAATAATTACAGACAGTTATCGAATTATCCACCAAACGAAATCTTGGCGATAAAGATAAGAACCAGAAACATAAAAAACCACTTGTACATATAATAAATCCCTGAATCGAATATTTTTTGTTTATTATATGCAACTTGTTGGCCTGCTGCAAGATTATTTTTTACCAGGACAGGCGGCCTTTACTTTTTTGTGGATGTTGTGTCCCTTGAAGGACTTGTCAAAATATTTGGAAAACTGGTTGGCGAGTTTTTTTGCAGTGAGGTCGAAAGACCCTTTGTCCTCCCACGTATTTTTGGGAAAGAGAATATGCTGTGGAATATTTGGACAGCTTTTTGGAATGTTCAGATGAAAAAGTGGATCATAATCATATTCGATGTTATCCAGTTTACCTTCCAAGGCCGCATTTAACATGGCCCTTGTGTGTTTGAGATTGATACGGTTTCCGACTCCATATTCTCCACCGCTCCAACCTGTATTGATTAAAAATACGCGTGTGTTATAAGTATCCATCTTCTCTCCGAGCATTTTGGAATAGATGTCAGGATTTCCAGGCATGAATGGGGCACCGAAGAACCTTGAAAAAGTGGTTTCAGGTTTTATGATTCCTGTTTCTGTTCCGGCAAGTTTGCTGGTATATCCCATTAGAAACCACAGTCTTGCCTGGTACGGATCGAGTTTGGAAATCGGGGGGAGAACACCGTAAGCATCCGCAGTGAGAAAAATAATTGTTTTCGGGTGATTTGCGACTGATGGTTCCTTGATGTTTTCAAGAAAGGACAGAGGATACGAGGAACGCGAGTTTGGAGTTAGTCTGTCGTCGGAAAAATCAAATTCACCGTTAGGGAACATTAATGCGTTTTCAATAATGGCACCGTGATTCAGGTAATCGTCCTCGTGCAGGACTGCATTCCAGATGTCTGGCTCCTTGTCCTCGGTGATATCCAGCATTTTTGCGTAACAGCCATATTCAAAATTTGCTATACCCTCCGGTCCCCAGCCGTGTTCGTCATCACCTAAAAGGGCACGGTGATGGTCGGCGGAGAGTGTTGTTTTTCCGGTCCCGGAGAGTCCCAGCAGCATGGCACTTTCGCCGTTTTTTCCCTCGTTGGCCGAGCAATGAAGGGGAAGAATTCCGTGGAATGGGAGATAATAATTTATTACTGTAAAAAGCATTTTCTTCATTGTTCCGCAATAGGATGAACCTATAACTATCCCCATTCTTCTTTCCATGTCCATGGCAACAACCATATTGGAGGTTCTCCCGTCTGGAAGTTTTCTTAGTCTGCCGTGGTAACGATCGGTATTAAGTTTGTCGTAAGGAAGACAGATGAGATGAAACGGTTTTTGATAAAAACAACTTTTTTCAATATCGGAAGTTACCGGTCTGAACATATTATCCGCAAAAAGCGTTCCAAGGGCACGATCCGTTACGAGCTTTACCGGGAGGGCATATGTGGGGTCTGCACCTATTACACGGTCAACAATATATAATTCTTTTTTTTGTCGCATGAATTTGAGTGCGTCTTCAAAAAACATATCAAATGTTTCTTCCCGGAAAGGAATATTATACTTGGAGGCCCAATCCAAAGTTTCCAGATTTTCCTGCCTTCTTACAGTGACAGTGTCCTGCGGGCTTCTGCCTGTTGATTCGGGAGGTGTCCATGTGGCGAGGGTACCATTTTTTGAAATACAGGCTTCACCGTTTGCAACGGACAGTTCGATCATCCTCTTTCTTGGCATATTGTGAATGGAGTTTGGATGGGATTTTATTGCATCCGTCAACATTGGTATCAGTTCGTTCATTTGGGGAACTCCTGTTGGTGATTTCGGCTATAATCATAGGAGCGGTGATATTGGTGGTCAACCATTCAATTGTTTATAAAAAACATTAATAATCTTCGTTTTTTATTAAATATTGGCAGCATTGCACAATTTTCAATTACATGATTGGAGGGTATTGTATAGTTTACCAACCGGAGGGAATCATGAGTCTGACCAATCTTGATGAATGGAAGAAATTACAGGAGCATTTTCATAAGGTAAGGACGGTTACCATCAAGGATCTTTTTTCAGGGAACAAGGGGAGGGCGTCCGACTTTACGCTGGAAGAATGTGGTATGTATGTTGATTTTTCCAAGCACAGGATTTTCAATGAAACAGTGGATATGCTGGTGGATCTGGCTGGAGCATCGGGTTTGTCGAAGCACATAGCTAATATGTTTCGCGGGAGAAGGATCAATAATACCGAAAACAGACCTGTTTTGCATGTGGCCCTTCGAAATCGAAGCGGATGGCCTGTTATTGTCGATGATAAGGATGTAATGGAGGATGTCGATGCTGTTCTGTCAAAAATGGAAAGTTTTTCAGTAAGTCTTAGAAGTGGGCAATGGAAGGGACATACTGGTAAAAGAATAAAAAACGTCATAAATATCGGGATCGGTGGTTCAGACCTTGGGCCGGTCATGGTAACGGAGGCGTTGAAATATTATTCCGATCGCAATATTGATGTTTCTTTTGTTTCAAATATTGATGGTACACACCTTGCGGAAACTATTCGTGACAAGGATCCAGCAGAAACGCTTTTCATCGTTGCTTCAAAAACATTTACGACCCAGGAAACGATGACCAATGCTCATTCGGCGCGCAGTTGGCTTGTGGATGCGCTTGGAGACAGTGGTGCCGTGGAAAAACATTTTGTGGCACTTTCAACAAATGAAAAGGCCGTTTGTGAATTTGGAATTGATCCGAAGAACATGTTTGTTTTCTGGGATTGGGTTGGAGGAAGATACTCACTTACATCGGCCATCGGGTTGCCTATTATGATTTCAATAGGGCCGGATAATTTTTTTGATCTTCTTCAGGGATTCCATGAAATGGATGTTCATTTCAAGGAGACGACGGATTTTCGTAGGAATATTCCAGTGATACTTGGACTTTTAGGAGTCTGGTATAACAATTTTTTCAATGCCGGAACCCACGCGATATTGCCTTATGATCAATACATGCATCGTTTCCCGGCCTATCTCCAGCAAAGTGATATGGAATCAAACGGTAAATCGGTAAATCGGAAAGGAGTGAAGGTTGATTACCAAACCGGTCCGATTATCTGGGGTGAACCTGGAACCAACGGCCAGCATGCATTTTATCAGTTGATTCACCAGGGAACAAAAATGATTCCATCGGATTTTATTGGCTTTGCTAAAAGTTTGAATCCCGTTGGTGATCATCATGTCAAGTTGATGGCGAATATGTTCGCCCAGGCCGAGGCACTTGCTTTTGGAAAGACAGAAGAACAGGTTAAAGATGAGGGTGTTTCTGAAGAGCTTATACCGTTCAAGGTTTTTGATGGTAATCGTCCATCGACTACTATAATGGCGGAAAAACTTGATCCGAAAACACTTGGTAAATTGATTGCCATGTATGAACACAAGATTTTTGTTCAGGGTGTTGTCTGGAATATAAATTCCTTTGATCAATGGGGAGTTGAGCTTGGAAAGGTGCTCGCAAAAAAAATCATTCCCGAAATAGAAATGGATGAAAAGATGGAACTTGTTCATGATTCATCAACCAATAATTTGATAAAATATTTTCGGAAGATGAAATGAAGCAAACGGCGGACGCGGTTGTCCTTGCCGGAACCGGCGAAAATCTCAAGGTGCTTTTGATCAGGAGAAAAAATCCTCCATTTCAAAATGAACGGGCCTTTCCAGGAGGATTTATTGACGAGGGTGAATCGGAAATGGATGCCTGTCTTCGTGAACTTGATGAAGAAGCGGGGTTGCAACTTTCAGCAGATAGTGCGGTAGTGCTTTCCGTTCGAAGAAAGAAAGGGCGTGATCCAAGGGGACATACGATAACCCACCCATTTCTTTTTTGGCTGGATGCCCCCGTAAATGTTACGGCAGGTGATGATGCGGATTCTGCTGACTGGGTAAATCTTCTTGATGTTGGCAAAATGGCATTTGATCATGGTGCGATACTTTGTGAGGCATTGGGGAAATGCTGGTCTTTTATGCCGGGATACTCGGATAAACTTGCAGGAAAAACACTTCCTGGCGAAATTTTCAAAAACAGTTTTAAAAAAAATAATGAGCTTGTTTTTTTTGGTGGAAGCTTTAATCCGTGGCATGAAGGTCATATGGTGTGTGTAAATCTTTTTTGTGAAAAACATCGAGAAGCCACTCTTGTTGTTGTTCCCGATTCCAATCCATGGAAGCATTCCATGCTGGTTCGGCCCACGAAACAGTGTTATTTTGCCAGCTTTATTGAAATTTGCCGCACGCTTGGGGATACATCTGCTGCGGTATATCCCGGTTTTTGGGGGAGTGAGGACACGAATCCAACAATAAACTGGTTTAAATACGTCAACGTCGAAAGAAAAGGTCTTCTCATGGGGGATGACGGTGCAGGTTCAATTTTTGGGTGGAAGGATGCAAAGCTTCTGATTAGAACTCTTGACGTTCTTTATGTGGTTCCGAGAGTTCTTGAAAGGGATGAACGTGACGAAGTCGTTTTAAAAATCAAACAATGTAATAATAATCTTGAAATGGAGATTTTTCCAGAGCATGATTTTAAACATATTTCATCGACAAAACTGCGAAATTCTTGACTATCACGATCAACAGTTGAGATACTGATGAATATGTTCAAGAGTATAACCCTGATTTTATTTTTATTCCTCTCATTCAATGTTTTTTCGGAAACAACAGTAAGACCTTCGGAATCTTATAATGTTCGTGTCGGTAATGGCGGCCTGAATCAGATGATTGTCGATATACCGTCATCCGAACCGACAAGCAGTTCGTATCCCGTCAAGGCTTACATTGGAATGGAAAACGATGTTGGAGGCCAGAAAAATTATATTACTTATTCTGCAACTGATACAATTCCAACAATAAGCGCATCGGACACCAGTACAATTTCAGTCGATATTATAATGACCAACACTGATACCGAGCGATACGTGTATCTTGCTGTAAGAAAAAGTGAATCAAATTCCACATACAGGCTGACAGGTGGGCCGCAGTATTCAATTGTTTCCACAAACAGTCCACTTTCCGCATCATGTACGTTTTCAATCAAGGAGATTTTTGAACAGTCGGACAAGTCTTTGTCGGCAGGAAGCTCAAATGAAGTCTATTTGATGCTGTATTTTTATATCACAGACGATAATACGCTTGAAAAGGATGATGAGATTGTTCCGTCAGGAACCGATGGAATGTATTACAAGCTTCATTTTTCGGACAAAATTCCCTCAGGTCGACTGGATGTTATCTCTCTTGAAAAAGGTGACGGACGGTTGAAAATTGAATTTATCGAGGGAGTGACCGTCACGGAGATGGGTTCAACCGAGGCGTACAGGACACTTATTATTCAGAGGGCCGGCACCGTATTATCAAACGGCGGTGACTCTTATTATTCCGTTATAAATGCCGGCGGAAGTCTTTTTGAAGAATACGGTTTTATAAAGGATGGTTATCTGGATATTTATCCTCTTGTTAATTACAGGGAGTATAATTTTTCTGTCGCTCTTATGAACAAATATCAATTCACTACTGCACTTTCCAATTCCATGGTGGAATCCCCCGAATCGATTGAGGTATTTTTAAAAAAACAGTCATGCTATTTGTTCTCGGCCGGATTTCAAAGGGAGCACTTTGTCCTGGATTATTTCAGGAGATTTCGGGATACTGTTCTTTTACGTTATCAATTCGGTAAAGCTTTTATTGCGTGGTATTACAATACAGCTCCAGGTTATGCTCCATATATCTATAGAAGCGAAGGACTGAGCTTTATTGTGCGTACAGTTGGTTATGCCCTGTTTTATCTGATGAATTATTTTTATTTTTTCTTCCTTGCAGTTTTTTTACTCGCATATAAATTCGTTCTGAAATTTCGATAGGTTGTATTTCGTTGCTTTTCCATCTTTTTGAATATTGGTCAACATGTGTTTTTTGAGATATAAGGTTGTGCTTGTTTGTAGTTATTTTTTACAGAAGGAGAGAGTCCATGGCGGGTCATAGTAAATGGAAAAACATCATGCACAAAAAGGGTGCTGCGGATGCCAAAAGAGGCAAAGTTTTTACCAAGCTCATCAAGGAAATCTCTGTTGCCGTAAAGACTGGTGGTGGCCCCGATATTGAATCCAATCCCAGACTCAGGCTTGCTGTTGCCAACGCCAAGGGACTAAACATGCCCAAGGATAATATTGAACGGGCAATAAAAAAGGCCTCAGGGGCTGGCGGAGAGGATTATATTGAGTGTACGTTTGAGGCCTTTGGCCCAGGAGGAATAGCACTTTTCATTGAATGTGCGACGGATAACAAAATACGGACTGTCGGTAATATTCGTTCCTATCTTGCAAAACATGGTGGAAATCTTGGAAAGGACGGATGTCTGCAATTTATGTTTGAACGCAAGGGAATCTTTTCGATGTCAGTAAACGGCCTTGACGAAGAGGAATTCACCATGGAAATGATTGATGCCGGTGCCTTTGATGTGGAGTTTGATGATGAGGTGAGCGTTATCTGTGCCATGGAGGATTTCGGTAATATTCAGCGAAAGCTTCAGGAGCTTGAACTTGAACCGCTGGAAGCTTCTCTTCAACGAATTTCAAATGACAATAAAAAAATCGATGAAGAAAGTTTCAAAAAATTCATAAAACTTCTTGAGATCATCGAGGATGATGATGATGTTCAAAAGGTTTATCATAATGTTGAATTTGACGAGGAATTGTTGGAAAAACTTGCATGAGTAAACATCCGCTTGGAAAATGGGCATTGATTGATATTGAAACAACCGGAGTTGATCCGGCTTGTGACAAGATTATTGATGTAGGCTTTCTTCAGTTTGAAGGAACGAAGCTTGTAGGAAAATTTTCCTCGCTGGTTCAATTTGACGGGGAACTTTCCCATTTTATTCAAAGGCTTACTGGAATTACCAATAAAATGGTTCATAATGCCCCACCATGGTCGCAGGTAAAAAATGATGTACTTGATCTTATGGGCTATCATCTTATTGCCCATAATGCCGCATTTGAAGAATCCTTTTTGAAGGAACATTTTGATTATATTGATGACGGGTCAGATGAGAGAGAAATCTATGATGATAGTCTTTTTTTTCTGAGTCTGATGTGTCCTGGTAAATCAACGCTTAATCTTGAAAGCTTTATCACACAGTGGGGAATTAGAGACTCTGAAAAACACCGTGGATTTGAAGACTCCCTTGATCTTTTAAAAGTAATGCTGACAGCAGTCGGACTTGTAAAAAGTGATTCAGTATTCGCAAATACGTTGAGTTCTCTTTTGGTAAAATACAGAATATTTGCGGATAATTACTGGTTTGCTGCATTTTTCAATCTGTCTGATGATGAACTTGAGCTTATTGCCTCACAAATTGATTTTGATCTAAAAGGAAGGGTTGAAGCGATTTTGGAATCCAGGCATGAAGTTGTGACAGGATTGGAAAACATTACAGAACATTTTAAAACGGATTTTTCAGGTGAGAATATAAGAAATATTTTAAGGGATGAACCAAGACTAAGGGAGATATTTCCCGGGTATATGTTCAGGGAGTCACAGGAAATTCTGGCCTTCAAAACCGGACAGTCCTTTAAAAACAATATTCATTCCATGATTCAGGCACCGACGGGGACTGGAAAGACTCTTGGATATCTTCTGCCATCCATCTTGTTTGCCATGAATGAAGGAAAGCAGGTTTTGATATCAACTGGAACCAAAACACTTCAAAATCAAATCATGGCCAAGGATGTTGGACAAATTCGCGCCATGCTTGGTCTTCCTGATTCTAAAATAAAAATAAGAAGACTTATTGGATCAGGCAATCATTTTTGTGAACTTCTTTTTCGTAATGAACAGGAGGAAAAGGTAGTACCCCCACTGGAAATGAATTTTGAAGAACAGTTTATTGATCTTTATTTTGAACTCATCTTTTTTCATAATGCCAGGGAATCTTCGGATAAAACCATACACAGGGATGATTTTCCCCATATTTTCAAAAGAAAATTTTCCTACGCAAGATCCCGGGAATCCGCCTGGGCCGTGGATTTTCGTTCATGTGCCGGACGCAGTTGTCCATTTTCTTCTGATTGTTCCTATCAAAGGGGACTTCGTGAAGCGAAGGACGCATCCATTATTGTGGGTAATCATGCCCTGATGTTTTCCTGGCCCCGAGGGTTTCCCCGTCCAATGCATGTGATAGTTGATGAGGCCCATAAAATAGAAGGTGAGGTTACGAGGTCATTTACACATGAAACCACCAAGGAGGGGCTTCAGGGATTGCATTCAAACCTTGTTCATCTTCATGGAATCGGTTCAATGTTTTATCTTCTGGCCGCTTATGAGGAGAATGAGGGGGAGGCAACAAGAATTATTAATGATATTCGTGAGCAGGTGCTGTCTTCGGCCCAAATATTAGGGGATCACTTGAAAGAACTTCCGGATTTGGTGGAATGTTTTTTCAAAAAACTTCCACGCTATACGGATATTTATTGGAATGAGGCCCGAATGTTCATGTCAGATACGTCCGGGTTGGCAAAATCAATTCGAAACCATCTTGAAAGTATCAGGAACGTGGTGGGGGATTGTCTGGAAGTTCTTATTCCATATCTTTCCAGATGGGAGATGAAGGATCTTGATGATGAAAATGAGATAGTGGCGTTGAGCAGGTTTGAAAAATTCATGGGAATATTGGAGGATACAAAACTTGCCCTGGATCATGTTTTGGATTGTCCGAAGGATTTTGTTGGATCAATTCGCTTTCATGAAACATATGGATATGAATTTCTTTCGGCACCGATTAATGTTGGGCGTGTTCTTCACGACGGACTTCTGGAAGTTTCATCATCTGTCGTTTTTACTTCAGCGACTTTGGGAAATGCAAGCGGAGACCGTGGAACAAAGGGAATTGAATGGGCCACTGGATATTTGTATCTGCCGCCGGAAAAAAGATTTAACAAGGGATATTTTTTACCGGCCGTTTATGATTATGAGCAAAAAACCAAGGTGTATTTTTCGGATGATACGCTTCCTCTTTATAATCCGTCCTTCGTGAAAACGACGCTGAAACCGGTTATCAAGCTGGTAAGGGAAATTGAGGGGCGTTCGTTATTTCTTTTTTCTGCGAGGGCCCGTTTTGAAATCGCCAGAGAAGTGCTTCTTGATGAATTTGAGGGTGAAATTCCATTATTTATCCAGGGTATGGGAACACAGGTTGTCGAGGAATTTAAAAAAAGTTCCGGAGGAATTCTTCTCGGAATGGAATCCTTCGGGGAAGGTATTGATGTTCCAGGAGATACCCTTCAGTTCATCTTTATCGATAAGATTCCGGATATGAGGCAGGATTTGGTGATTAATGAGAGAAGGGATTTTTTTGAGAGGGAAATTGGAAATGAATTTACGGATTATTATCTTGCCCATCGAACAAGATCACTGCATCAGAAACTTGGAAGACTCCTTCGTACTGAGAATGATTTTGGCGGAGTAATAGTGGTGGATTCGCGTCTTAAGAAATGGAAAGGGGCAACAATGCAAAAGGTAATGAGGCTGATGAAACCATACCAGATTATCCGTGCACCTTTGGAGGAAGCTTGTCAGGGAATCAAGGAATTTATTCTTGAAAAGCATCCAACGCGTTAGGGTCTAATCGTTGTCCAGATCACGAAGGAATTTAATCATGATTTTGTTGTCTTCATTCTCCAAAATATATGGAATGGATACATGCTGGCTTAGATAGACAAATACCGGTTCCAGAACATCCTCGCCAATTTCATCCTTTTTTCGTGGATCTGCGGAGCCAAGAAGGTGAGTATTGTAAATCCTGTATCTGACATTCTGGACAACGCTTTTGTTTAAAGTCAGCGGTTCGCTGGTGAGACTGAGTTTTTCAAGATATAGGTTGCTGGTTTTCGGAGGTTTTTCATAGAACCATTGATTTTCGCTTACAACGACGACACATTCATTACTGGAGGTGGCATCGAATTTTTTTGTTTGGATGAAGAGCATGCTTGATGCCGCAGTAGGTGTGGTTATGTGAAATTTCGGATTGGTATTCATCACATGTTCGGTTGAGATTGAACTGTTTGAAAAGGAATAATGAATGGAACTTGTTTGACTATTGAAGGCGTAGGATTCAATCGAAAATTTTTCGCCCATTTTTTTTTCCACAATCACCTTGTTGGGAGTCCAGTTTTTATTGATTTCATAGTAGGTCTTGATTTGCATCAGTTCGCCGGTTGTGGTCCTGCTGTGTAATGTTGAAATGAAGGCCATATCCATGACCTTGGTATCCTTATAAACATCGAAATTTTCTTCAGCATAAATTCGGTTTTTGTGAAAAAAGTTCATCTGGCCGCGATAGATCTTTTTACACTGCATTTTATCATTGATATTCATGTGTCCTCTTTGAGAGCTATAAACGCTCACTGTTGATATTCTTTTCGGTTAATTGGGGATTTGTTTTAATTGTAGCTGTGACGCATATCTTCTCGTTTAAAAGTTTCATCTTTAGGACCGGTCGGTTATGATGCCTCATTCGGGGGGAAATGATGAAAAGTAATGGAGTATCCGGGTTTGATGAGACTTACTGGACGGAAAATTATTCTGATCCGGTGTCCATGGATTGTGTTGGAAATGCCACAGAGCATGCCAACTATCTAAAGTATTTGCTCGAACTTGAATATGTGGATGTAAGTCGTGTGGTGGACTTTGGATTTGGCATGGGATGGCTTTTTCGTGAAATGCTAAAGGTCTTTCTTCCACATACTGCTTACGGAATAGAGCCTTCATCATGGATGTTTAACATCGTTAAAAACAAGGTGAATCTCAAGGCCGTAAGAAGTATGAATGTGAAAATTGAGAAAATGGATATTCTTACCTGGTGCAAGAGTCATTCAAAAAATCACGATATTTTTGATTTAGGAATCTGTACTTCTGTTTTTCAATATCTATCCGATGCTGAAATTGAAAAGGTGTTGCCTGTTATGGCACGCAAGGTAAAATATTTATATTTTACAGTTCCAACCAACAAGGAACTCGACAGACAAATCCATGAACTTGAATTTAAGGATGTCTATGCCATCAGAAGAAGTAGAAGCAAATATCTAAAAATGATCAGTCCTTATTTTGCATTTGTTTCTAGTCGCCTTCTTGAAAGTAAGGTACATTTTGATGGGAGTTCAACTGCTTTTACTGAACTTCTTTTTAGATTTTGAGGAGGATTAATGACAAAGTGTCCCTGCAATACAGGAAAAAAATATGAGGAATGTTGTTTACCTTATCATCAGGGGGATAAAAATCCTCTGACGGCCGAAGAGACCATGCGTGCAAGGTACAGCGCATTTGCCAAAGGTGAGCTGGATTATATCGAAAAAACCCATGATCCAGATGATAGTGAAAATTTCGATGTGGATAACATCAGGGAATGGGCACTTGGTTCCAAGTGGCACGGTCTTGAAATAGTACAGACTGAGAAAGGATTGGAAGGTGATGATGAGGGGATCGTTGAGTTTAAGGCCCATTATGAATCAAAGGGAATTAAAAACACACATCATGAGGTGAGTGAATTTCAAAGAAAAGACGGCCAGTGGTATTTTATTGATGGCCAGGTGATAACAAATCAGATCGTTAGAAGTGCTCCAAAAGTGGGTCGCAATGATCCATGTCCATGCGGTAGTGGAAAAAAAAATAAAAAGTGTTGTTTGAATAAATAGTTGGCATAGTTTGTGACTTTTAATTCTTGACAGAATCACTCATTTTTATGAGACTTGTCCGGATTCTGAAAAAGGAGCGCTTTAATGGAAAAAACCAGTAACAACAAAGTGTTAATTCCCATAATGGCCATATTAATCTTGGCCTTTATTTACATTTTTCCAAGAATTATTTTGAATAATTTTGATGCCGGAAATCCATGGGCCTGTTACCTATACCAGTATGGTTTTGGTTTTGTGACCTTCATGATTGGTTTGCTTTTGATTTTTAAGACGGGTGCAGTGAAGCTTGGTCGTGGTCGTGATACCTTCTGGTTTGGATGGCTTATTGCTGGATTCCTTATATTTGCCGTAGGACATATTGTTTGGATTTTACTTGCGCTGCACATGCCGGTGAAGGGTTAGGGGGACGAAAATGGAAATGAGTGGATTGAATTTATCTTCTTCGGTTCTTATGACCATTGGAACCGTAATGGTTATCTACTTTGTCTTGATTGCTTGTTTTGGAGGAATTTTTTCGAGATTCTCCAAGGACGTCAATGACTTCTTTTTTTCAGGACAAAGATTTGCGTGGTGGCTTGGTGCTGCCTCCATGATTGCCACTGGTATCGGTTCCTATAGCTATTTAAAATACTCCCAACAGGGACTCGAAACAGGTCTGTCTTCGGCGATGACCTACACCAATGACTGGTTTATCGTTCCGTTTTTTATGTTCGGTTGGTTGCCTATTATTTATTTCGCCAGGATCCGATCCATTCCCGAATATTTCGCCAGACGTTTCAATAATACCGCGAGATATATCGCTCTTTTGATTATCATGGCCTATATGTTTTTCTATATCGGCTACAATCTTTTCACGATAGGTATTGCGTTGGAGGGACTCCTAGGCATACCAATGTTGTACACTGTTCCGGTTGCAACGCTGATTCTTGGTGGCTACGTCACCTTCGGAGGTCAGACGGCAGTTATCTTCACCGATCTTGCCCAGGGAATTATGCTGTATATTGCCGGTGGTATCGCTATTGGTGCCGGTATAGTGGCACTCGGTGGATTTGGTGAATGGTGGTCGTGGCTTCCGGTTTCCCACAGACTGCCCTTTGTACATCTTTTTAATGACTACAAGTTTAATACAGCAGGACTCTATTGGGGTGAAGCGCTTGCCGGCTCCATTGCCTTTACGTTCATGAATCAGGGCTTCATTATGAGGTATCTCGCCCTTAAGTCCGTGAATGAGGGAAGAAAAGCGGCCGTCTTTAATGTTCTTTTTACTCTTCCATTTTCAGCTATTATTGTTGGTGCTGTTGGATGGATTGCAAAATCCCTTGTCGTAAAACAAGCGGCCATGGGTGGAGTCTTGGAAGGAATCAATCCTATTCATATCGCCAATCACTTTCATACATTTATTGTTGTTGCCTGGGAGTGCCTTCATCATAATGCGATTGTTTTTGGTTTTGTTATTGCCGCTTTGACTGCTGCACTTATGTCAACCGTCGACACACTGATTAACGCCTGTGCTGCGATTGGAATCTATGATATCTACAAACCGTTGTTGAAACCAAAGGCAAGTGACAGACATTATCTGATTGCTGCCCGCTGGGTTTCCGCACTGACTGCGCTTATTGGTTTGTGTCTGGTTTTCTTTTTCGTCAATCTGAAAGGATCCTTGATGTCCATTCATTACAAGGGAATCATGGTTATTATTCCTTCCATCGTTACAACCATTTTTCTAGGGGCGTTTTGGAGAAGATTCAACGCCAAAGCTGCCTGTGTTTCAATGGTTGTCGGTTCGGTTTTTACAGTGCTTACAATTTTCTGGCCGACATTTATTGATCCTCTTGCGTGGCTGGTACTGGGAAAGGACATGCTCTCGCAAAAGTATATTTATATGAGGGCGCTTTTCGGTATGAGTATTACCGCTTTTGTTGGTATTACCGTAACCTGGCTTACAGCAGCCGATCCAATGGAAAAGTCGGAAGGTCTTACCATTTGCACCCTCGGGATTGCCAAGCAAAAATACAAGGGCGATAAAAATGTTAATGAGGCGGTTGGGAAAAAAGTCCGACGTCTTGTTGTTGAATTAGATGAAAATTTTGCCGAAAATATTGTTTCACTTTCAGAGAGCGTGATGAGCAGGATGAAAGCGAATGTTGGTGATATTGTTTACGTAGAAGATTCCAGATGGTGGCTCGGAGGACTTCGTTCGGTTCATACACATGCCGGAGCTGTTCATAATCTTGGTGATGACAAAATCGTCATGAGCAAGAGTACCTACAAAAATGGAATGTTTTTGGACAATCGGCTTATAACCATTGAAAAGATCTTTTAAGGGGGTCCGTCCCTTATTTTTGTGAGTTTTCATGGGTATTATAAAAACCGGTAAGTGTGAACATTCAAAGTCGATTGTGACGTCGGAAGGTTTCATTGAATTTCTTAAAAGGAATGGAAAATGGAACGATGTTGCTGCTCCCGAAACCCTGATAATTTGTTTCCAGCCAGAGGCCCAAAAGGCCCTGACGAAAAAATATGATTCCCCTAAAATAAAAGGAATGCGTTTTTCCACCATTCTGGAGGAAGAAAAGCTTGGGGTGTGTACCTTTCGTATGGGTGCTCCGGCCGCAGCTTGTGCCATGGATGAGTTTGCAGCGTGGGGTGTGAAAAAATTCATTGTTGTGGGGATTGCAGGTTCAATCGTACAGGAAATTAATCCGGGTGAGATTATTCTTTGTGATCGTGCTTTTCGTGATGAGGGAACCTCTCATCATTACCTGGATTCTTCAGAGGATATTCATGCAAGCGAAGGCCTGTGTAATCTTTTGGAGAACAAGCTTGGTGAAAAAGGATACAGGTTTAAAAGGGGAGCGGCATGGACAACCGATGCGCCATACAGGGAAACCATGGAGGATGTTAAGTATTTTTCGAGCAGGGGGGCGTTGGTTGTTGAAATGGAGCTGGCCGCACTTTTTGCTGTTGCAAAGTATAAAAAAGTGGAGATTGCCGCAGTTGTTACTGTAAGCGATTCACTGGCCGGAGGAAAATGGCAACCTGAATTTTTTAATAAAAAAGTAATGGATACGCTTGGTAAAACGGCCGTGGTCGCCAGCGAACTATAACGTCGATGTTAGAGCCATTTACACTTTTTTGGTGTTGTTCTGAAGATATAGGCATCAAGATCATCAAATTCCATATAGCCCTCAATTGAAAACATTGGTTGATCGTATATGCTGATGATGTAGCGTTTGGTCAATTCCACATTTTGATTTAACAGGTTTTTAGTGGAACAGGAGCGGATTTGTGCCTTAAGGCCCTTTCTGGTTTTCTTTGTTTTTGTATATTCATTCATTGGGAGCACTATGGTTATGCAGGTTTGCAAATGATCCTTGTCGAGTTGTCGTGACCATGTTTTTGTCTCAAGATTGCGAAGTCCATTTCTTGCTATATAGTCGTCAACACTTGCTTCGCCATTGGACATATCATGATTTTCCATATTTTTGAGATATTTTCGGTACCAGTCCTGAATGATGGAAAATTCCACTCTGGCCTTTTTTATTTTTCTCTTGCACAAGGGTAGTCTACTGTCTTTGAATTTGAAAAATGAATGGTTGTCGGTGTCAATAAGTGGCTGTGCCAATAATTCAACAACAGGGAATGGGGTGACGATTGGTATGGAGTCCTGTGAATTTTCAGATTCATCTTTTTTGTCATCTTCACTTTTCTTTGCGCAGACATAATTCATGTGAAACTGTTTTGTGTCTTTAAAACCAAGATGGGAATATTTTTCTTTAAGTGTTTCGTCTTGAATGGCCATGAAATGTTGCGGATTTTTTTTGTAAAATTCTGTATCACAATAGCTTCTTAGAACTCTTTTAATGTCATATTTCATGGGAAAGCCAAAGGAATTTGGATTTTTGGCCTCATTCCAGTATTCATTTATATGATCCGAGAATGTGAATTTTCTCTGTATATGTGGGCGGTTGTTTTCCCAGCGAATGATTGCCTTTTTGCCATTTACGATATTGTCTTGAAATAGTCCCAAAAGAAACAGTAATCCTTCATAATTGGATACAAGGTCCGCATTGGAAAATATTCTGGTAGTCCATCCTCCCCATTTTCTTTTTTCAGTTGAGATTCCGTATTTTATGGCCTTTTTTTGTCTGTCCTCTGGAGATAGGTGGGAATAACGTATTTCGGCCACTCGATAATAGACTGATCCAACGCCCATGAAATGTGTGATTTTGTCCGGCCCCATTTGTACATTGGAAAGTGAAAAGGAAGTGCTTTTTTTAACCCAACTGATAATAGGAGAATCCAGTAAGTTGGTGTTATCATAGATGTTTCCCCTCAGGATTGTCATGGAATCCACCTGTGGGTTGTTTTTTACCCATACTTCCATTTGAGTGTCGTCGAAGGAGTTTGTTACCAATTCAACGAAGCGGTGATCATTCCGTGGGCCCTCCCAGTTGTCAGCGATGATTTTTATGACCTTATTAACAAGATTGTCAAAAATTTCGGTTGAATCCTCAATTTTATAAAACATGGTCGTGTATTGATCTGTTTCCGTACATTTTCCGGCAGAGGAAATAAAAAGACCCAGTATTATTGTGATTAGAGCAAGTCTTCGCATAAACATCCTCGTTTGATCCATTAAATTGGTCGACTTTAATGTGTACTTATACAATATAGTCAGGAATAGGGTGATGCGTTATGTAATAATTTCTTTAATAAAAGCTACTTGTGGCAAGTAGCGTCATAAAGAAAAGTTGAAATTCTTCCGAAAAAACATGAGTTGGGTTCTTGTATGGAAACTAAAAAAGTGAAGGTGAGTACATGAAAGGTTTCAATGGATTGAATATTGGAAAGAGGATTTTGATTTTCGTAACGGTGTTGGTATTTGTGCTTGGTATTTCGAATGTTTTTATCCAATATTTCACCACACGTGATCTTGTCCATTCTGAAAAAAGACAGATGTTAAAGGCAACTGTCGGTGTAGCATACTCTGTTCTGGAGAACTGGCATAAAAGGTATTCGGCAGGGGAGATGTCCGAAGATGATGCTAAAAAGGGGGCGATGCTTGAGATAAGGGCATTGCGATATGGGCCGGAAAGGGCCGATTACTTTTGGATTAATGATGTTGACACAAGAATGGTCATGCATCCCTATAAGCCGGAATTGGATGGAAAAGATTTGAGAGGGATGAAAGATCCCGATGGTAAAAATCTTTTTGTTGAGATGGTTAAAGTGGCGACCGGCCATCAAAGGGAGGGATTCGTTAAATACAGGTGGCAGTGGAAAAATGATGTGACAAAGATTTATCCCAAAATATCCTTTGTGAAAAACTTTGCTTCATGGGGATGGATCATAGGTTCCGGTATTTATGTCAATGAGGTTGATGGTGTTGTTTTTAACAGTATTAAATTTACCATTGTTGCCGGTATATTTCTTTTTTTCATTGCGATCGTTGTTGTAATATTGTTTGGCAAAAAGATAGATGGCGTTATTAGAAAGCTGTTTGATGAGGTGGGAAGTCTTGCCGTGGCGGCAGAAGAGGGAAGGTTGAATATCAGGATTGTTGTTGAAAATATTCATCATGGGCTCAGACCGATGGTTGTTGAAATAAACAGGATTATTGATAATTTATTAGGGCCTATCAAGGAGACGTCAAAGGTATTGGAAAAAATGGCCCAAAATGATTTAACAGTAAGAGTTACAGGTGAATATCATGGTGAAATGAAGGACTTCAAGGACAATATAAACAAGGCCGTGGAGAATCTGGAAGATTCCATGTCAAATGTAAAAGCTGCCGTTTTGAAAATTGAAAATAGTTCAAGTGAGTCATCAAAGGCAAGTCAGGAATTATCACAAGGGGCATCTGAGCAGGCAAGCTCCCTTGAGGAAATGACGAGTTCAATGAATGAAATCGGAAATCAGACCAAACATAATGCTGAAAATGCCAGCCAGGCCAAGAGCTTAAGTGATGAGTCAAAGAAAAGTGCGAACAAGGGTGATGAACAAATGAAGATGATGGTGGATGCCATGACTGATATAGGTCAATCCAGTCAAAATATATCAAAGATAATAAAAGTAATTGACGAGATAGCGTTTCAAACTAATCTTCTTGCATTAAATGCTGCTGTTGAAGCTGCAAGGGCCGGCAAACATGGTAAGGGGTTTGCGGTGGTTGCAGAAGAGGTGAGAAATCTTGCGGCAAGAAGTGCGAAGGCTGCAAAGGAGACGACGGAACTTATAGAGGACTCAGTCAAGAAGGTTGAAAATGGTTCGAAAATAGTCAAAAATACTTCAAATGCTCTCGAGGAAATTGTGCAGGTCTCGACAAAAGTAAGTGAGCTTGTGGATGAAATAGCTTCGGCCTCAAATGACCAGGCCCAGGGGGTGTCCCAGATCACAATCGCCCTTGGACAGATTGACAAGGTAACACAACGAAATATGACAAACGCTGAAGAATCAGCCTCTGTAGCGGAGGAACTGTCGAGTCAGGCGATACACTTGGATGGTATGGTAAGTCAGTTTATTTTGTCGTTGGGGGAGGAGTCCACAAACGAGAGTGAAAAGGGGCTTCATCTTGTAGCGGAGAGTGATGACTTTTCCGATGAGATAAAAGATGACGATTCTTTTGTTGAAACGAAAGATGATGGAAGAAAAAGTTTCAAAATTAAAACTGAAAAAGAGGCCTTGTGGGGAGAGGAAGGCAAGGAACCTGAGATAATTTTGGATGATAAGGAATTCGGAAAATATTAACGGAATTTCTTGTAATATGTTTTTTTCAGGCGTTGACTGATGATCCTTTGGAAGTTCTGTTTTGGACATTTTGGGCCCAGAAATCAAGTCTCATAAGACAAAGATCAATCGCCATTTTTAAAAGCTTGTTATCAATTGGTTTGCTGACAAAGCTCATTGCTCCATCAAGGAAGGAATTTATTATTGTCGTGTAGCGATTGTCACCTGTGAGAACCACAACTTGCGTTCCTTTTCCTTTCTTCAACGTCCTTCTTATTACTTCATCGCCAGTCATTCCAGGCATGTAGATATCTGTGATTACAATATGAAAATGATTCTTTTCTATTAACTTCATTGCATTTAATGGGTCATTTTCAACTGTTAGATTAAAACCGTCTTCACCATACATCATGATAAAGATATTTTTTACGAGATTGGAAATTTCAACCTCGTCGTCAAGAATCAAAATATTAAAAGGTCTTTCAAGAATCATAGACTTGAAATGATACGGGATTGTATTTTGATTTGTAAAGTGGGAGGAAATGTTCTCTAATTACCGCCATATGCCGTCTGGAATTGCGCACGGCATTCGTGTTATTTTACTGCAACGTACTAATTCACTGGTTGCAATGGAAATTCGTAGGACATATAATCCTAGTGACTGTTTTTTTTAAGTTCTCGACTTTTGGAGAAAGGGTGTGGGTACTTGTCCTTGAGGAGATAATGTGATGAATCAAGAAAGAGAGAATACCAGAGGTGCTATTCAAGACGATGAATTGGATGACGACGACGATGATTATAATCAAGAGAATCAGTTTTTGACTTTTAAGGTTGCGTCTGAAATCTACGGTATAGAGATATTGAGTATTTCTGAAATAATAAGATTAATAGGGATTACCCCGATTCCAGAAACCATGGAGTTTGTGAAGGGTATTATTAATTTAAGGGGAAAGATTATTCTTGTAATGGATATCAGGCTGCGTTTTGGGCTGCCGGAGAGGGAATACGATGATCGAACATGCATTATTGTCGTTAATATCGATGGCCTTGAAATAGGTTTGATTGTTGATTTTGTCTCTGAAGTTGTCGAGATTGAAGAAGACCAGATTGAACAGATGCCTTCAAGAGGTGGAGGGGAGAGACAAAGATTTATAAGGGCCGTTGGCAAGGTTGGCGGAGAGGTAAAAATTCTGCTTGATCTTAATAAACTTCTTTTTGATGAGGAATTGGAAAAAATAAAAAATATGACATAAGGAGTCTTTATGAATAAGGAAATGAGGCAACACAGTCGAAGTAATGTCCATTTTGAGATGAGAGTTTATACCAGCGTTAAAAAAGGGTCGTATTCAGTTAAAGTTGAAAATATCAGTCATGGTGGCGCATTTGTAAAAAGCAAACATCTGCCGAAATGTGGTGAAACCATCTCGTTTGAGCTTTTTGATGAAACATTCAAACCTTTTCACATGGGAAATGCGAAGGTCTGTCGTGTGGATGAAAATGCTTCAAGAGATGACAGGGGCTTTGGATTGATGTTCTATGAATTAATTAATAACTCGCTGATTGATTCGGCATCGGTTCAATAACGAGGGGTTTTTAAAATTGTGAATGATTTTACACTTGAATTAATTGATGACTATGTGGCTGAATGCCTGGAATTGGTTGAAGAGATTGAACCAAAGTTTCTTGTAGCGGAATCGTTGAATAAGGAAGTAATTGATGATTTATTCAGGCTTTTTCACTCAGTAAAAGGGACCTCTGCCAGTCTTGGATTTCAAAATATCGCACAGACGGCACATGAAGTGGAAAGTATTATCTCCTTACTTCAAAAAGGCGAATTCAAGGATGATGATAAAAAATATCGTTTACTCTTTCTAAGAGCCTTTGATTTTTTGAGAAATTGCTTTATCGGTATTCAAAAAGAACACTCCGATAAATGTTGTGTTGACGAATCCGAATTAATTATTAATGAAGCAAAAATACTACTTAGAGAGGAAATTCAAACAGATGTTGATGTTATTGACGGTGACGTTGAAATAGAGGAGCACGTTGAAATACAGAAGAATGTTGAAGAGGAAGATGTCGGTATTGAGATTGATCAGGAAATGATTGATGCCTTTTTAGCAGAATCACAGGAGATATTTTCAATTATTGAAGGGAATTTGCTTGCCCTTTCAAGGGACCCTTTGAACACGGATGTTCCGCTAAAGGAGTCATTCAGACATATTCACAGTTTCAAGGGTAATTGTGGGATATTTTCATTAAATGATTTGGAATCGTTAAGTCATCGTATGGAAAATATTTTAGAGGCCATACTTCAAGGAAAGATAAAATCGACAGTGATTATCTACAATACCATTATTCCAATGATAGATGTTTTGAAGAAGCATACGTTGGCATTCGCCGGCGGAAAAGGTGGGCATGACATTCAGGGTATTGAACTGTATTTACAAATTTTGGATGAACTGCTGGATGAGAATGGGAAAGGACAGGAAGGAAAAATAAATGAAATAAGCAGGGAACTGGAGTTACCAAAAACAAATGGTAATGTTGACAGCTACTCAAAGAGACAGGATATCAGGGTGGATGTCGTCAGACTTGATATTCTGAATAATCTTGTTGGGGAGCTGGTTACGGTCAAGACAATGATAAATGAGCATTTTAAGGAATTAAAGAATCAGCACAACGCAGAAAAGACATATCGGCTTTTTGATCGTATTGTTCTTGATCTTCAGGATATTTCCATGACAATCAGAATGGTGCCGATAGCGGGACTTTTCAGGAGAATGATTCGTATTATTCACGATATTTCCTTAAAGTCAGGCAAGAAAATTAATTTTCGTTTCTTTGGAGAGGATACTGAAATAGATAAAACAATTGTTGAAAGCATAAGTAATCCCCTGGTTCACATGATAAGAAATGCTGTTGATCACGGCGTGGAATCTCCGGAAATGAGAAAGGAGATTGGTAAAAGCGTAGCTGGGAATATAACCCTGAGTGCAAGAAATGAAGCATCGCAAATTTGGATCACCTTGACAGATGATGGCCGTGGATTAAACAAGGAAGCGTTAATAGACAAGGCAGTTTCCAACGGACTCATTGAGGGGGATGGAAGTGATTTGACTGATGATGAAATTTTTAATCTTATTTTCAATTCAGGATTCTCCACCGCAAAAGAGGTTACTGATGTATCAGGACGTGGCGTTGGTATGGATGTTGTAAAAACAAATATTGAGAAAATAAAAGGGGTGATTGACATCAGTACGAAGGAAGGAAAAGGAACCAGCTTTATCATCAAGATACCTTTGACTCTGGCGGTAATACAGGGAATGATGCTGGAAGTTGGCAAAACAAAATATACGCTTCCTATTGAAGTAATACAGGAGTCAGTGAAGGTTGATTGTTCGAAAGTCACCAGTCCGATGGAAGACCAGGAACTTGTTAATGTTCGTGGTGAGATGTTGCCGGTTCTCAGGTTGGCCAGAATCCATAATATAGAAACGAATATTAAAAATATTGAGGACGGAATATTGATTATTGTTGAAAGTAAGGACAAAAAAGTGGCCCTTCTTATTGATCGTCTGATTGGGCAGTATGAAACAGTTATCAAGCCGTTACCAAGTTATCTCAAGAATGTCAGAGGTGTTTCCGGGTGTTCAATACTTGGAGATGGAAATGCCAACCTGATTCTGGACGTTGAATCGCTTATAGAGCTTGCTAACGAGAAGACTTTTAAAAATTGTAATTATAGTGAAAGAACTAAAGATAACCAACCAAGAATATCATAAGCTTCGAGATATAGTTTATGAAAATTTCGGAATTAATCTGACGGAGGCAAAGAAACAGCTTCTGGTTAGCCGTCTTCAGGGCGTTTTAAGGAAATACGGATTCAAAAATTTTGAAAGTTACTATCAATACGTGGTGCATAACAGAGACGGGAATGCATTAAGCGAACTCATAGATCAAATTTCCACAAGCTATACTTTTTTTTATCGTGAAAAAGAACATTTTGACTTTTTTATAAATACCGTCCTGTCTGAAATTACAGATAAACTAAGACAGGAAAACAGTAATGATATCAGGTTGTGGTGTGCTGGATGTGCCACAGGTGAGGAACCTTATACAATAATAATGCTCATGATGAATTATTTAAAGGAGCGCTATAATTCATGGAACTCTGGAATTCTTGCAACAGATATTTCAAATGAAGCACTGGATTATGCAAAGGAAGCCGTTTATCCGAAAGATAGAATGGGGCAGCTTTCACAGGATATTGTAAAAAAATATTTTACAATTGTGAAAGATGAGGATTACAAGTTGATTGACAGGGTCATCAAGGAAGTTACTTTTAGAAGATTCAATCTTATGAATACGGATTTTCCATTTAAAACGAAATTTCATGTGATATTTTGCAGGAATGTTATGATATATTTTGATGCGAAAACAAGAAGTGAATTGATTAACAGATTGGCGGATGTGTTATTGCCAGGAGGTTATCTTTTTGTTGGACATTCGGAGAGTGTGGAAACAAATTATAATTTTGAATATGTCAGGCACGCGGTGTACAGGAAGAAGTGATGAAACAGAAGATAAAGGTGCTGGTTGTTGACGACTCGGCATTGATCAGAAAAATTTTGACTGAAGGATTATCAAAAGACCCCTATATTGAGGTTGTTGGTGATGCTTCAGATCCATATATTGCCAGGGATATGATAATAAAACACAGGCCGCATGTCTTAACATTGGATGTTGAGATGCCGAGAATGGATGGAGTGGATTTTCTTAGAAGACTGATGCCACAATATCCCCTGCCTGTTGTAATGGTCAGCTCACTCACCCAAAGAGGCAAGGAGGTTACACTTGATGCTCTTGAGGCTGGGGCAGTTGATTTTGTTTCCAAGCCAACTTCAAATATCGTAGATGGGTTGAATTCCATGATTACGGAACTTACAACGAAGATCAAGCTTGCATCAACGGCCAATGTAAGTCATTTTAAAGACAGACGCAAAGAGTCATTCAAACATATAACATCGAAAATTACCGGTTCACTAACGGAAACGGAACATAAGGTGATTGCCATAGGTGCTTCCACAGGTGGGACAGCGGCCATTAGGGAAGTTGTAGACAGTCTTCCGGTTCTTTCCCCGGGAATTGTGATTGTTCAACACATGCCTGCAGGGTTTACAAAAATATTTGCAGAAAGACTTGACCAATCCGCCAAGGTCAAGGTTTTTGAGGCACAATCAGGGGATAAAATTATTCCTGGTAGTGTATTAGTGGCCCCTGGAGGTTATCATATGACAGTGAATAGAGTCGGGGATGAGTATCGTGTTGTTTGCGCAGAAGGTGAAAAAATTAACGGACATTGTCCATCTGTTTCAACACTCTTTCATTCTGTCGCAAAAAATGTTGGAAAAAATGCATTGGGTATCATGTTAACCGGAATGGGGAGAGATGGTGCTGATGGAATGCTTGAAATGAGGGAAAATGGTGCATATAATATTGCACAGGACGAGGAATCATCTGTTATCTTTGGTATGCCAAAAGTCGCAATTGAAAAAGGTGCAGTACATGAGGTTTTGTCGTTGAGTAATATATCAAAAAAAATAATGAATTATTTTGAGAGGTGAAAGATCGCTAAAATAATAGTTGGAATTGGAGAGGCTGCTGCTTCAAACAGTTCAGATGATATTATTATAACTTATGCTCTTGGATCTTGTGTGGCGATTGTGATTCTTGATCCAAAACAAAGAGTTGTTGGAATGGCCCATATCGCTCTTCCTGAATCAAAAACAGATGTCGAAAAAGGCAAAGCACTTCCGGCATATTTTGTTGATACGTGTATTCCATATTTATTGGATTTAATGAGAGAGAAGGGTTCAGTTCCACATCCGGGTTTAAAAATAAGGCTTATAGGTGGAGCAACCCTGATGGATTCAAGTGATCACTTTCAGATTGGCAAAAGAAATGTTACTGCCATCAGAAAAATTTTATGGGCCAATGATTTGACTATTGCCAGTGAAGATGTGGGAGAGCGTATTAGCAGAACGGTAAGTGTTGAATTGGCTACAGGAAAGGTAATGGTTACGTCCTCTGGGCGGAGGGACACAGTATGAAAATAATGATTGTTGATGATTCACAAACAGCAAGATTGGTTTCAAAAAAAGTTATAAAAATGGTTTTTGGTTCAGAGGAGATTGAGTTTTCTGAGGCCGTTAATGGAACTGATGCATTGGAAAAGCTGGAATTGGAAATAGTTGATATAATAATATCCGATATCAATATGCCCGAGATGACTGGTTTTACGCTGTTGAAAAATATAAAAATAAACAAGAAATTATCGAAAATTCCAATCATTTTTGTTACCAGTTTTTCCAATGATGCAAGAGTTGACAATTTAATGGAGCTTGGAGCGGTTGGGGTTCTTCCCAAACCACTGAAAGTGAAGCAACTGTCTTCGCTTTTGGAGAGATTGAAGTTAAAAAGTGTCGACGAAAGCTCGGGTGCTTGGGGGAAATAATGACCAAAACAAAAAAAATGAAGAAGATAATTGAGACGGTGTTTATTGATGCGATTGCAGAAATGTTTTTTGTAGATGTAATAGTTGCAGAAGATGAAGAATTGAGTATTGACTGTCCGATTATCTGCCGATTGAGTATTCTTTTGCCTCACTGGGGAGAACTTATTCTTGTCTTTTCCGAGGATATCGCAAGAGAATTGATCGAAAATACGCTTGGAGGTAATGTTTCGGAACAAAAAAGTAAAATGGTTGATGCAGTAGGTGAATTTGCAAATGTTTTTGCCGGAAAGCTTATTAACGAAATTTCCCCCAATATGCTGTTTGAACTTGGATTACCAAAAATTATTGATAAAAGTAGTTTTGACATAACTAATAGCTCTTATTACGCACAGTATTTCCAAACGCCTTGCAAGAAATTTGCGGTAGTTTATTGTAATTTTAAGAACGAACCTTAAAAAGAAATGTGTGATGCACATTTCTTCCGCATTGTATTATATTACAAAACTAATTTATTTCTAACTTTTCTAATGTATACAAAGTGGATGTTATCTGTTTGGTAAAGTTCAATGATTACCAAATATTATAGAAGAATAGTGACTTTTATCTTAAAAAATCTTACATTTTGTTAATAAAACTTGCGTTAAGAATTTTTCTACAGATATGATCTTAGGAGGTCATCATGACCTCAGGCAACAACAGGATCGTTGCTTGTAAACAAAGCAAGGGAGTGTGCAAATGACGACAGAGATTTTATCGGAATCCATGGAACGGAATGATAATAATGCAACACTCATGGAGGAAGACAAGATAGAGCTGTCTTCTCTTTCTGAAATGACTGGTTTCCCAGTTGAGTTTATCAAGCAAGAACTTCTCATTACCGGAGACAGAGTTTCGTTAAAGGGACTCAGGAAGGCAATGCTTGGTTATCTTGACAATACATTCAAAAAATAAACGACTGATTACTGCCCGGTAATATTTTCCATATAAAACAAAAAAATTTTAAGGCCATGTCTTTTGATTTCCGATAGTTGTATCAAGTGGACATGTTTAAGCGCATGGAATTTCAAGCGTGGTCTTTTATCAGGGAAGGTATCTTATGGATATATCCACCATTATCGGTTTTGTTTTTTGTACGATAGCAATAGTTGGTTCTATACTTGCCGGAGGGGATCTCCTTTTGTTCTTTGATGTTCCTTCAATGATTGTTGTTGGTGGCGGGGTTATTGGTGCTACTTGTATTAAGTGGCCGGTGGAGATTTTAAAGGGCCTTGTTGCTGTAATTATGAAATCAGTTTTCTTCACTCCTGTTGATCCAAAGATGACCATTGAGGAAATAGTCAAGCTTGCTGAAACTGCCAGAAGAGAATCTGTTTTTGCTCTTGAAAAGGTTCCAATAGATGATATTTTTTTGAAAAAGGCGATGAACCTGGCCGCTGATAACAGGCCACCGGAAGTTCTCCAGTCCATTTTGCAATTGGAGATTGATTCAATGGAGATGAGACATAAAAAGGGCGTTGATGTTTTGGACGGGTTTGGTGCTGACGGGCCCGCTTTTGGTATGATTGGAACCCTGATCGGTCTTATTATCATGCTTAAAAACCTTTCGGATCCGTCATCAATCGGCCCGGCGATGGCGATTGCACTTTTAACGACTTTTTATGGTTCGGTCTTTGCCAATATTTTTGCCTACCCGGTGAGAAATAAAATAAAACAGCGTTCAACAGATGAGATTTTAAAGATGAATATTATTGTTGCGGGGACTCTTGGTATTGTTGCAGGAGAGAACCCGAGGCTTATAAAGGAAAAGCTCAATTCATTCTTGCCGCCATTTTTAAGGGAAGAGGAAGAGTTTAGTGAGTAACAAGGAATAGTTATGGCCGATGAGGAAAATGTCACCGAAGAACCGAAGGCTAAGGAGGCGGAGTGTCCTACTTGTCTGCCGGCATGGTTTAATACCTATGCAGACATGGTTACACTTCTTTTGACTTTTTTCGTTCTTCTTTTGTCTTTTGCAAAGACGGAAACATCAAAGTATGAGGCGGCCCTTGGATCGCTTCGTGAGGCATTTGGTGGAAATGTTCTCATGCAGGGTGATGTTGTCATGAAGGGAAAATCCCCGGATGATTATCCAACGATGATTGAAAGTCAGCAACCCATCAAGCCATTTCCAATTGATTTTTTGACAATGGAGGGAATTCTGGACAAGCGGGAAATCAACAGGGCATCAACCGAGCAGTTGAACAAGATGAAAGATGATCTTCGTGCCTATTCCCTGACTGCTGCGGCAAATATTTTCGAGATGACTGAGGGGATCAAGGTAAGAATAAAAGATAAGCTTTTTTTCAAGGAAGGTTCACTGGAACTTGTTGATGGGGGCATTACTATAGAGGTTTTCGACAAAATGGTGAAGCTTCTTTCCAAGGGGGAGTGGGTTGTCTTTGTAGAGGCACATTCCGCTGGAGGGGAGGTTTCAACGGATCGTAATGCTGATGCATTTACACTTTCTTCCATGAGAGCGGCAGTGGTAACAAGAAAACTCGTGGAGAGAGGAGTTCCTGCAAACAAAATTTCGGCCGTGTTTTATGGTGATACCAGGCCATTTGTGATTCCAGGAAGGACACAGGAGCAAACCAGGCACCTGGACCGTCGTGTTGAATTTTTGATAAGAAAAATAGATCTTATGCATCCTGGGCACAAGGTTCGTTCGGAATAATCAGTGAATTTTTTATATAAGAATACATACTTGTGTTTCCTTTCGGATTATAATTCCCTTGAAGTGGCACTGAAGGAATCTTTCGGAATCAGTGGCTCATGGATAAAAAAGAAGCTCTTGAATAAAAAACTTCTGTTAAAAAAAGTGAAGAAGGGGGAGATTTTTGAATTTCCGCTTGATGTTGTAAATAAGGGAGTAATTTATCCAGAATATAATGGAGCACCGATTGATGTCCTTTACAGTGATGAGCATGTTTTAGTTTTAGACAAGCCCTGTGATGTCCATTGCCACCCCTTGTCCTACTGTGAGAGCGATAATTGTCTGAGCTTTCTTCGCCAGGCCGGTTATTTCAACGAGCTTCTGGTTAATAGTGAAAAATATGATCGCGGGCTGCTTTTTCGTCTGGATTATGCCACCAGCGGTGTGCTTTTTTATATTAAAAGTGAAAAGTTATATTTTAAACTTCGAGCTTCCTTTAATGATGTTGTGAAACTCAAACGCTATCTGGCCGTGGTGGAAGGAAATTTACAAAATGACGGCCAGATCATTAATTACTTGAAAGGAAGTGGTCCCAAAAGATCGGAGATGACTGTTTTTTCCGAGTCAGTGGATGATTCCATTCAGGCAAAACTATCCGTAAAAAAACTGGACTACAATTCTGAGCATGATCTTTCTCTTTTGGAGGTGGATTTGGTTACCGGAGTCAGACATCAGATAAGAGCGCAATTGGGTTATCTCGGTCATCCCATTCTTGGTGATACACTTTATGGAGGAAAAACATACAGAAGGCTCTTTCTTCATGCGCTGTCGTACTCTGTACAATTTGAGAACCTGTCATGGGTGGTAAAGTCAAACAGACCTGAATTATTTGATCTTTTCTTTGACCTCGACAGTTGCCTGTAAATGCTCGGCAATAATTTTTTGATCTTTCATATTTCGAAATTGTGCGAGGTGTTCACCCTTTGTTCGCGCGGCAATCTCCATGTTTTTTGTCTTGAAATGGATGCTTATCCAGAAAACACGTTCAAGACTTTCATGAAGAGAGTTTCTGGAGATAAACATGAGTCCGTTGGCAAGTTCCCTGTAAACTGCGGCCCTGAAGAGTTTTTGCTCAATGTAGTTTTTTTGCACAAGCGGGGAATGGATTAATACTGAGAGGTAATTCTTCTCACATTTTACCTTCCAGTTTTTTGGCATTCTTTTTTTTAACATGACAATGGCGGATTTACAGGAGGTTGGGGTGAGGCTGTCATAGTGTGATTTGAAAAATCCATTATCCCTTAAAAAAAAGATAAAGATGATCATGAACAGGATACCAATAGAAAGAATTGGATGTTGAAGCGCTTTTTTAAATAACATTTTTTTTATAACCCTTTAAAACCCCGTGATTATTATTCCATGAGAGAGTGGACTTTTGCAAAAAGTTCTAAAGTGAAAGGCCATAATAGCCGACAAGATTACTATAGTACTTAAAAAAGGTGTTTTGATTGAAAGATATTAAAAGAATTAATTTAATTGAAGAATGTCTTAAAGACAGGTGTGTTCTCAAGTTCATGTTTAACAGGGATGAGGGCCGGGAGCAGACTGTTTTTCCGCATTTTCTTCTGTATCTGGACGGGATTTTGACTGTGCTTGGAGAGGAGGTCAATGGACGTTCGTTGGTGACAATTTCAATGGATGAGATCGCCGGTATGGAGAAGTTGTCATGTGATTATAAATCGAATTTCACCAGACCGCAGGTGGAGGAATATGTAAAAGAATTACGTACCATGAATGAAAGGGCCGACAGATTGATTTTAAAGATCAAGTCAGGTCATCAGGTTAATGTTGATCCACCTCACCAACTACTGATTAATCCATGTGTTGTTACCAATCCGACTGGTGACGTAATTTGGGCGGCGACGGTTGAGATTCATGAGGGGCTTTTTGAATGGTTCCAGACTATTTGTGACAAGGTCGAAATCATGGCCCCCGAATCGTTCAAGTGTGGTTTTATGGTCTATATTCATAGTCGAAAATTGCTGGGAAGCAAGAATTTTCCAAAGGTTTCCTGACCATACAAAATAGTATAATCTGGTTTTGTGAAGAGTAAGAAGATTTCCAAAAATTTTTTTCTGATTTCGTTTCTGCCGGCCATTGCTTACTGGTATCTTGAATCCAATCATGCGCCTTATATCGCCGTTACCGGCGGATTATTACTTGCCTGTGTTGAGCTTGGTTTGGAAAAGGTGTTTATCGGCCATCTTCATACCATCTCAAAGTTTAATTTTTTGTTGATTGCCATCCTGGGAGGCCTGTCTTTTCTGGATAATGAGGGAATATGGTTCAAGCTGCAACCTTTTTTTACTGGACTGGGTATAGGCGGTTTTCTTTTTTACAAGGTTTTTAAGGGGAAGGGTCTTCTTTATGAGATGATGGAATCAATTGGGAATAACCGCACATTGCCTCCAGAGGATATTATGCGGGTTTTTGAAAGACATGTTGCAATTTTCTTTATTCTTTATGGCATCTTTATGGGATTTTTGGCAGTTTCGTGGTCTACAGGTCATTGGGTGTTTTTCAAGACCTTGGGATTCTATCTTGTCGCAGGAATTTTCCTTGTTATAGAAATTGTCTTGCTTCGATTTAAAATCAGGAGCTGGGATGAAAGAAGAAGGCAGGAAATCATTTCAAGATTTTGATGGGTTACGCAGTTGATAAAAAATTCATGAATGCTTAATAGGCTGGCATTTGGGTATGCGGTGTGTTAGAAGTGTCCAATAACGTATAAAAGCTTCTAAAAAGGATACTTTATGAAAAAATTATCAATTATTTTTATTATTTCATTTTTGTTTATATGCACTGTTTGTGCTGAAACTAAAACTAAAACTATACGAAACCTTTTGTTGCAGGCCAACGATAATATTGAAACACACATGGCCAATAACGGAAATGACGATTCTTTGATCGAAGCTCGAGAAAATATTAAACAAGTATTAGTGCAGCTTGGTGAAACTTTCGATGCTGAACAGCGAATTGCTAATCAGTTTTTTAGTTGTACTGCTGCAAAATCCGATGCGAAAGCAATTGCCAAAAATGATTGTTATAGCTCCGGATTTACAAAATGCGAAGTGACTCAAACGTGGACTTCCAGTTGTAACGAATGGGTATCTGCCTGTTGTATAGGACATGCGCGAGTAAAGGGCACAATGGAATAACAGGAAGAAGACAGGAAATTAGATCACGATTTTGATGATTCCTTATTCAACTTCAAATTACACATAAGTTCACTTTGTCTTCTTAGGGACTCTTCATGAATTATCATAAAAAGTTCCTCTGTGAGATTTTTCGGTAAATTTAGTTTTTTTCCGAAGTCGATGCGATTTTGTGAGAGGTTGCAAAAACGCTTCATCTGCAGTGGTGTGATATTGTTTTGAAATTTAATATTTGCAATTTCATCAACAATATTCATTCTTGAATGAACAAGTTCCAGAAGTTCATGGTCGAATCTGTCTATCTTGTTGCGGAGTTTTTCCATGATCTGTTCAAAGTTCTGGTCATTGGAGGTTATTTTTCTTTTGGAAAGATTCCCGATCAGGTCATGTGCCTCTTTTGGTTTGAGCTGTTGATTGCGATCACTTAATGCATTTTGTGGATCGTTGTGAACCTCGATCATAAGTCCCGACATATCAAGATCAAGGGCCTTTTGAGCGATATTTGCAATCAGTTTTGTGTCGCCGGCAATATGGCTCGGATCGCAGATGATCGGAAGTGAAGGATGTCTTTTTTTTAGTTCAACAGGGATCTTCCAGACGGGGTCAAAGCGGTATTTGCCGGGATCGATGGAGGAAAACCCTCTGTGAACCGCTGCAAGTCGTGTGATTCCGGCATTATTAATTCTCTCAAGGGCCCCGAGCCAGAGTGATAAATCTGCATTGAGGGGATTTTTAACGATGACGGGGATATCCCGGCCCTTTAACGCATCAGCAATTTCCTGAACGGAAAAGGGATTAACCGTTGTTCTGGCACCAATCCATAAAACATCAACATTATATTTTAATGCCAATTCAACATGAGCTGCCCCGGCCACTTCCACCGTTGTTAAAAAACCGTATTTATCCTTGATTTCCTGCAGCCATGTGAGACCTTCTTCCCCAATTCCTTCAAAGTTGCCTGGCCTTGTTCTTGGTTTCCAGATGCCGGCACGGAATATTTTGAATCCACCGTATCCTGCCAGTTCTTCAGCAATGTTTAAAAGTTGTGTTCTGCTTTCTGCTGCGCATGGCCCTGCAATATAAAGGTGTTCCTTCATATTGGGAACCCATTTTTGCAGGGGGGTGATGTTCAGCTTTATTTGTTCCACAAAACAAGTCCGGGAATTTGTTTGCCGGCCAGGTTTTTACCTCCAGGCAATACCCTGACTGTATATGCATAGTGTCCACCGAGATTACATGGAATCATTATTTTGAAGGTTGTGATTCCGTTGGTAGTGCTTACAACATTCATTTTAACCCTGTAGGGTGTTTCAATATAATTGTGCGCGTTTATCGTACCGTGGAAGACTTCGACAATTACTTCGTCCGGGTTGATTTCGCCGAGATCAATTTTGGAGGTAATCTCCACTTCAGATCCCGCATAGACAAACTTTTTTTCCGGGGAGCTTACTTCAATGATTTTGATACCTTTCCACAATTTTTTGAGTTTGCTATGAAGTCCGGCCATGTTTTTGGCCTCAATGCATTCATTTTTAGTAAGTGTTTTGTGAGATTTTTCAGCATCATTGTAGTAGGTATTTATATAATTACAGACCATACGATGGGCATTGAAATTGGCCCCACAGGACTTGATGGTTTTTTTCATCATTTGGATCCATGGTATTGGCTGGCCGGTTTCATCATCAGTTTTATAATAAAGTGGTGCAATCTCCTTTTCGATCAGACGATAGAGAAGATTGGATTCAATTTCATCCTGTTTCTCCTGATCCGTGTAGGTTTCACCGTGACCAATGGCCCAACCGTGTGTTTGATCGAAGGCCTCATCCCACCAACCATCAAGGATGGAGAGATTTGGTGCACCATTCATGGCGGCTTTCATTCCGGATGTTCCCGATGCCTCAAGCGGTCTTCTCGGGGTATTTAGCCAGACATCCACACCTTGGACAAGGTATCTCGCCATATCGATATCGTAGTCCTCCAGAAAGACTATGTGTTTGGTCAGTAGTGGGTTGTCGATTGCCGCATTGACGATGTTTTGAATGATTTTCTTTCCGTTTTCGTCTGCGGGATGGGCCTTGCCGGCGAAGATAAACTGAACAGGTCTTTGTTCGTTGGTTACAATCCTTTCAAGTTTTTTAATGTCC
>JAGLPP010000087.1 GCA_023137315.1 Bacteriovoracaceae bacterium | reverse complement strand
GTATTGAAATAATTCATATCGACACGAATGTCTTCATCGGGAAAAATCACGACAGTCAAAGGCCAGTGCCAGAAATCAAGGGAGTAATCGTGATGCAGTTTTACTTCCGGAAAAATATCATCTGTTCGGATAAATTCGGGATAATTTTCAAATATCAGGACGTGATCAAATAGTACGTCATCCCTGTAATCATGACGATGCGGTGATTTTAAAATTTGTGTGAGTTTGTTTTTTTGTTCATCCAGATATGAATCCGTACTGTCTGCACTTTTTGAAAAATCCATCTCAAAACCAACGACATCCATCATTAGTCCTATGCAGTTTGAGATGCCTGGAATTTCTAGGTTTCTGCCTGACGATGTTATTCCGAAACGGACTTTTTGGGTCTCAAGTCTTTTTTTGAGCATTAATGCCCACGCAAGTTGAAGGAGAAGATTTACGGTTGTTCTTTTGTTCCTGGCAAGTTGGCGAAGCTTGTTTGATACGTCGATTCCGAGTTTGAAAGAATGAACCCTTTCATCGCCGTGTCTTACCGTTTGCAAAAGATCTTGAAAATTGCTTGTTGTAAGGTAAGTGCCAAAGCGGTCCTTGATTGTATGAACCTGGTCTGTTTTTTTCGAGAGAATGTTTTTGTAGGTAATGTCCTCCGTGATTTTCTGTTCAGGATCTTGCAGATAATTTGAAAGATCACGATACAGTAGCGCCAGACCCCAGCCATCAATAATTAGATGATGAAATTTTAAAATGATTTTATAGTTGTCAGCGGACAATTTCACAAGACAGAGCTTGCATAGCGGGCCGTTTTCAATGTCAAATGGTTCCTGTCTTGTGGAGGTTATAAAATCTTCAAGATAGTCACGTGTATCAGAGTCGGATAGTGATGAGATATCCTTGAAGTACAGATCGTTTTGGATGTTGGTCAGAAATGTTCCTTTTTTGTTTTTAAAAACACATCTCATGGCCGGGTGACGTCTGTGAAGCATTTTCCAGGCGTTGTTTAGTCTGTCAGGATCAATAAATCCATTCAAGGATGTTACGATGAAAATATTATAAAACGGTGAATTTTCGTAACGTAATGATGTTTCCAGAATTGTTTTTTGGGTTGGAAGTGGAATAAATTCAGAGGTCTCATTGTCTTTGAAATCTGTGACACCGATTTGTGCAGTTGTGAGGTTGTTGAAATGGGCAAGGTTTTGCGAGTAGAGAATATCCTCCAATGAGGCGTTGAGCTTCATGTCCTTGAGTTTTGCTATGATTCTAATGGCCTTAACCGAGTCTCCTCCCAGATCAAAAAAGTTGTCATTGGCGTTGACACTGCTGGTTTCAAGAATGTCCTTCCATGCGTCCAGAATTATTTTTTCTTTTTGGTTTTTCGGAAGGTATTGAATGTTTACGGTAGGTGCCGTTTTCGGGGATTTATCAAGGACAAGTTTTTTACGGTCGATCTTTCCGCTTGTTGAAAGCGGCCATGCATCCATGAATACAAAATGATGTGGGATCATATATTCAGGAAGTTTTCCTTTTAGATATGTTCTGAGATCAATTGAAGATGTTTCGTTTTCCAATTCGATATATCCAACAAGATTGTCTTCATCCTCCGTGGCAAATGATTTTACTATTGCTTTTTTTACCGTCTCATGTTCAAGAAGGGCGGATTCGATATCGCCCAGCTCCAGCCTGAAGCCACGGATCTTTATTTGGTTGTCGATTCTTCCAATAAAAACCACTGAACCGGATTCATCCAAATATCCAAGATCGCCTGTAGCATAGATTGCCTTATACTCCGGATCATTTGAAAACGGGTTCGGAGAGAAGCTTTTTTGTGTGAGTTCGGGAAGGTTGTTGTAGCCGACGGCAAGCCCCATGCCGGAGAGATATATTTGCCCCTTGATTCCTGTTGGCAGGAGATTTTTTCTATCATCCAAAACATATATTTTGGTGTTGTCTACTGGATTTCCAATTGGAACAACTTCCATGTCGGTGGTCGTTTTTATTGCGGTTACGTCCACGGTTGCCTCAGTCGGTCCGTAGAGATTGTAAAGAGGCGACGCAAGTTTTGAATAATATTTTTTTACCAGATTGGAGGTGAGGTTTTCCCCACTTGCAATTACATATCGAAGCGGTTCGAATCGTGGAATATCCTCGTTGTTTACGGCATCAAGAAATTCTCTGAGCATTGAAGGGACAAAATGAATGATGGATATGTCATGTTCACGGATGCATCTGGCGATTTTCCATGGGTCCTTTTCATCGCCCGGAGGCGGAATGACGAGCTTTGCTCCGCTTATTAGTGGTAAAAAGAATTCCCATACTGAAACGTCAAAGGTGTAGTTGGTTTTTTGCAGAATTGTATCGGAGGGAGAGACTGTCAGATAATCCTTCATCCAGAAAATCCTGTTCAGGACTGAGGAATTTTTGATCATAACACCTTTGGGATTACCTGTTGAGCCTGACGTATAAATTATATAGGCCAGGGAATCGGGATCATTTTTGATTTTAACATTGTCCGTATTGGCAGTGAGTTTTTCAAGCTCAACCTTGATATAAGGTAAGTCTGTTTGAATTTTATTTGTTGATACGAGAATAAAAGGTGTGTTGGAGTCATCTGTGATCTTGTCGATTCTCTCTATTGGAAAGTTTGGATCAATGGGAACATAGGCACATCCGGCCATGAGTACCGCGAGAATTGAGACGACCATTTCAGGGGAGCGTGGCAAACAAAGTGCCACATTTGTTTGTGGTTTTAATCCATATTCATGTATTAGTAAATTACTCAGAGAGGTCGATTTTTCCCATAGTTCCTTGTAGGAAAGTTGTCCTTCCGGGTATTCCAGGGCAATATTTTCAGGATGCGCCTTTACGGTTTTTTCAATGACCTCAATGACTGTTTGTCGATAATTGTGTCCATGATTTTCCGTCAGGTTGGTCTTATTCCAAAACTCATGATGTTTCTTTGAGAGAATGGATAATTCGTATATGTTGAGTTCCGGTGATGTCAGGGCATCATCCAGAAGACTGTCCAGGGATTGTATTAGCGAGTCGATATAATTTTCAGGTAAAAGAGTGCTGTTGTATTCAAGATCGAGTTTGAGCTGATCCTTATCTGTGGAAAAATAGAATGAGAGATCGTACTTACTGCTTTTGTTATGTGATGGAATTCGTTTGAAATCGGTGTTTTCAATTGTAAACATCTCTTCTTGCGGGTTTGAGTCAGCAAGGACAACCATTATGTCAAAAAGAGGTGATCGTCCGGGAGATCTTTTTATTCCAAGTCTTTCAATGATTCTGTCAAATGGGGCATTTTGATGTTCAAAGGCATCTGACACGATATTTTTGGATTCTTTCAGAACATCTGCAAATGACATTTTTTGATCAATATCAAATCTCAAGGCAAGCATGTTGATGAACACACCAAGCATTGAATGAGTCGCATGATCGTCCCGCCCAAGGGATGGAGTTCCAAAAGTTATGTCATTTGTGTTGCCTAGTCTGCTGATTAAAACCACAACGGATGATATCAAGGCCACAAACGGGGTTAGTTTGAATTGTGAGCAGACACGTTCAAGTTTGTGTGACAGATTTTTTGAAAAAATATATTTCTTTGATCTTCCGGTGAATTTTTGAATATTTCTGCGTCTGATTCCTTGAAAAAGATTTATCTCATGGACTGGCTTTTGAAATATTTTTTCCCAGTAGTCGAAGTCCGTTTTTTCAGAGACAAGATCACGATATTGAATGTCGCAAGATGGAGGAGTATCTTCTGTCAGGGATTCCAGAATCAGGCGAATTGACCATTCGTCACTGATAATATGGTGAATGCAAAGAACAAAACGGCCATTTTCAGGCCCGGTTTTTATAAAAACCGCTCTTATTGGCGGGGCCGCTTCAAGGTCAAATGCCTGATTCGCCTCATTGTCCACGATATTGTCAAGTTGGTCGTTGGTTGTATCAAGGTCTGATAAATCGATAACCTTTACCTTGAGTTCAAAAGAGTGAAGGATTTCCTGTCTTGGTGTTCCGGCTTCTGTCTTTGTGAAACGGGTACGCATGATTTCGTGATTTGCAATGATTTTGTTCATACGTTTTTCAAAAATCTCTTTTGGAAATTTTCCACAAATCTGAAAAACGCCGGAAAGAATATACGCCTTGCCAGAGGAGTCCAGATTGTTCACGGCCCATATTCTTCTTTGTGCCGGAGACAGGTCTGCAAAATTCTTTGTATTATGAGTTTGTCTTATGGGAACATGTACATTGTCCTCTTTTTTATCAATTATAGCGGCCGAGTGTGAAATAGTTGGGTGATCGAGAAATTCCTTAAGTGTGATTTTTTTCTTTAAGACGCCATAGATCATGGAAATGATCCTTAGTGCTTTGAGTGAATGGCCTCCAAGATCGAAAAAACTTGTATGTCGGTCTATCTTTTTAAGTTTCAGTATTTCACGCCATATTGTTGCAAGTTTTTGTTCAGTGTCACCCTTTGGTTCTTCAAATGTGCTTTCACTTTTTTGTGGTGAAATATTTGAAAGACCGTTGCGGTCGAGCTTTCCGTTTGGAGTTCTTGGAAGTTTTTTAAGTTGGACAAAGTAAGAGGGGATCATGTAATCGGGGAGGGTCGATGAAAGTTTCTGGCGAAGATCATTTACTGACAAGTCATTTGATCCAACATACCAGGCAACAAGTGCTGTTCCATTTATTGAATCTGTTTGGGCGGTTACAGCAGCTTCCTTTATTCCTGTAATGCCCAGAAGGTGTGATTCAACCTCCGTAAGCTCAACACGGTTTCCACGAATTTTCACTTGATGATCGCTTCTTGCAATATATTCAATCTCCCCGTTTTCAAGGAAGCGTCCGAGATCACCGGTTTTATACATTTTCGCATTTTTGTCATTCACAAAAGGATCACTCACGAAACGATCGTTGGTCAGTGTTTGGTTTCCAAAATAACCGATTCCGACCTGTTCACCTCCTATGTAAATTTCTCCCGGAACGTGAATTGGAACCGTGCGCAGATCATCAGATAGAATATAGATACGGCATTTGGTAAGCGGCCGTCCGACAGGAATGCTTGAATAATTTTCTCGACTGAGTGTATGCGAGGTCACCATGTGGGTTTCGGAGGGGCCGTAGTTGTTATGAAGGACTGTTTGAGGATGTGCCTTTAGAAAATCTGAAATCCCATCCGTTACGTTGAAAGGTTCACCACCATGAATGATGTATCGGATGTCGCTTTTTAAAATTTTGTCATAGGTCGGTGAGTTTTTGTCGAAAAGAAGGTTTAAATAGGAAAACGGCATGGAAACAATATTTATATTGTTTTTATGAACGAATTCTGCGAGAAGATCGGGATGGTTTCTTGTCTCCTCATCGACTATATAAAGCTCTCCTCCGTTGGTGAGTGTGGTGAATATTTCCTCGAAAGAGACATCAAAGCTGATTGAAGTGAAAAAAAGTGTTTTTAGACGATGGTCAATTTTTGAATGATGTTTTTTCCACAGAAGCATATTGCATACGCTGCGGTGATTTTGCATGACACCTTTTGGTTTTCCGGTGGAGCCGGAGGTGTAGATCAGGTATACCAGATCCTCCATGTTGTTTATGTGTTTTGGATTTGTTTCAGGCATCCGGGAAATAACAGGTTCAGGATTATCAAGAAAAATGACAGGCCTTTCGAATATTGAAAGTTCATTCTGAAATCCAGTCTCGCTTAAAATAACTTCAATATCGCTGTCGGTGATCATGTATTTTTTACGCTCGTCAGGATATTGAGGGGAGATGGGGACATAACCTGCGCCGGATTTTAAGATTGCGAGCAGGGCAATAATCATATTGAAATTTCGATCCAGATAGATTCCAATTCTTCTGTTTGCGGAGCTTTTGAATTTTTCCCTTAAATAATGTGCAAGCTGGTTGCTTCTTGTATTGAGTTCCCTGTAGGTCAAAACCCTTTCGTGAAAAACCAGGGCATTCGCGTCAGGTGTCAGTGAGGTTTGTCGTTCAAAAAGAATATGAGCAGGAATGTCGTTTTTATAGTTTTCTGTGGTGTGATTGTTGAATTTTTCGAGGATGAGTGATTTTTCATTTTCAGTCAGGATGTCAATATTACGAAGTCTTGTTTTTGGAAAGGATATCATTTGAGAAGCCAGTTTTAGAAGATGATCTCTGATGGAGGTTATAAAATGGTCAGGATAAAACCGGGATAGATATTGTATCTCAAAATGAATTTGCTCTTCTGGTCTTATGACAATAGTGAATGGAAATTCGTTCATTTCAAAAAGAGAGATATTTTTAATATAAAGTTTTGAACCATCACTCGATAGATGTGTTTTGTCTAGTGGATAATTTTCAAAAACAAGAAGATGATCAAAGAGATTTGCTCCAAGGTGATGGTCTTTTTGGATATGGGAGAGAGGGCAGTGTCCATGTTTTTCAGCATGTATGAAGCTTGTTTGGAGTGATGATAAAAATTCACAAAATTTGTTATCTTTTTCCAGTGTCACTCTTTCGGGAATTGTGTTTATGAACATGCCTGTGAATTTTTCCGCTTCAGGTATTTCAGGGGAGCGGCCGGAGATTGTAATTCCATATGTCATGTCATCGCGGCCTGAATATTTTGAAAGTAGAATCG
The DNA here is from genome assembly GCA_023137315.1 of Bacteriovoracaceae bacterium. Taxonomy (GTDB): domain Bacteria; phylum Bdellovibrionota; class Bacteriovoracia; order Bacteriovoracales; family Bacteriovoracaceae; genus JAGLPP01. Next base: position 60,011 of record JAGLPP010000087.1, on the reverse strand, counting down.
TCCACAACCCTCTGATAAAGGTATTGATGGTTATTGAGTTTCTTTTACAAAATTCAGAGGTTTTAAGTGTAAGGCAGGTGTCAAAATCAAAGTTCAGGCGTTTAAGTTCTTTTTCGCCATGAAGGGGCATGCATTTGGGAAGATCACTGGAGGATTCAAAAGTTGAAAGTTTGTCTTTCCAGAATTTTAAATCATCTTCATATCTGCGTGAATTTATCCACTCGTAAAGTGGTGCAGGGGAGTTCTTCTCCGCGCAACCAGCTTTGTTGTTGTAGGTTTCGAGAAGATCGGAAAGAATAATTCCCAGACTCCATCCATCAAGAATTATGTGGTGATGTGACCATAACATGATATTGCGGCCATCATTTGTTTTTATAATTGTTATTCGTAAAGGAGGTTTCTCTTCAGGATTGAATGGTGTGTTTAAATCCCCGGCCTTGATTGATTCAAGTTCTTTTTCTGTGACATTGTTTTTAATTTCCGGTTTGAGATCGAATTTTTTCAGTATTCCAAGATATGGTGAATGATCAATCTCCGTGATGACGGACCGAAGGGCCTGGTGTTTATTTATAACAAGTTCGACTGCATTCAAAAAAGCTTTTTGATTGAAGTTTCCACCAAGCTCGATACAAAGTTGTTCAAAATATGCATTGGAATCTGGGTGTGCGGCAAGATGAAAATACATTCCCTGTTGCAGGGGGGTAAGCTGGTAAACATCGACAAAGGTGGTATGAATGATACCCTCTTGAAATTCATCGAGAAGTTGATGTGCATCTTTTTTGCTGACCATGTCCGAGTCATATTCCAGGGAAATAAAAAAACGACCTTTTTGATGGTAGCAATTTATTTCAAGCAAATATGGGGAGGTTTCATTATCCTGTTTTACCAATCTGATGTTTTTAATTCTATTATCGAGTTCCCCGAGATAGTTAAATAGAACATAACGTGATTCATTACTGTTCGGTTTTATTTCAAAGGACGTAAACCAGCCTGTGGTGGCCATATTGTAATTGGAACGTCCATGTCTTTCGAGTATTGTGGATATCGGTTGAAGGTCTGATAAATCATCGAGCGATCTGTTGAGCAGCTCTATTAGTGATTTTTCCGAAGGTTTGTTGTTTGAAGTCTCAAAAGCACAGTAAAGCTTTTTGCGCTTGTGATTGTTGGAAACAAGATGGCACATGGTGGAATCTTGTCGGGTACAATGCCGATAACTTGTATCGGGTGAAGTTGAAGACCTGTCGTCAAAAAAATCATCCAGAATGACAGACCAGGAAAGTACGTCGATGATCAAATGGTGGGCGGTAATTGTGAGTGAATGCTCCTTTTTATCAAAAACAAGGCGAAAAAGTGGAGCCTTATGAATGTTCAGTGGTGGGTGAGTGTCATCTACAGCGTAAACAGTAATTGGGATTTCTTTCGGCGAATTTATTATTTGCTGATATGAATCGGCATCTTTTTTAAAATGGATGCGAAGGGAATCATGTTTTTTTATTATTCGGTTCCATCTTTTTCTTATTTCATCCGTATCCATGTTCTCGTCGATTTTGAATGTGATTTCGTGGTTGTAAAGATGAATATTGTTTTTAACTGTCTTGAACAGATATTGTTGATTTTGAGTAGGTGGAAGAACGCATGATGATGGTTCATCATGTCTGCAGGCAGGTGTTTTTTTTGTGATCTTCTTTGAAAAATCAATGAATAAAGGCGTTGTAAAAATGTCCATGACATCCACCTCATAATCTGCCTGCTTGAGTCTGGAGACAAGACGAATTGCCTTGATGGAATCCCCTCCAAGAGAGAAGAAGTTATCGTCGTTTGAAATGCTATCTTCAACGTTCAGAATTTTTTTCCAAACCGACGCAATTTCTTTTTTATTAGAGGAGGAGCTGCTGGAGTGAATTGTTTTTATATTTTTTCTTGTTTGAATTAATGGTGCGTCTAATGTTGTCAGTGGCATTAGTGGATCAAGCAGAACAACCGAGATCAATTTTGCTATATTTTCGAGTAGCTTTTTTATTTCGGATTTGTCGAACAGACTCTCAAGGTAGTGTGCTTCAACGCTTAAATATCCTGCGAGCAGGCGGTCATGAAATAGAATGGATAGATCATGTGGAGTCCCTCCGGAAAAAGGTATGGAAAAATGCAGTCCTTCGGTTTTGTCGGATTCTTTTGTCCACATGGGTTCAAAGTTTACGAGGACATTAAAAAGTTTGTTCCTGTCGGTGATTATTTTGTTATATGGATAGCTCTGATGTCTGCGGCATTGCAAGAAGGTCCGGCTCACAATTTCCAATATTTCGGAAAAATCCGCTGCATTATTTTCCTCAATGATTCTGAGAGGGACTGTTGAGGCGAACATTCCAATCATGTTTTTGAAATCCATTCCGATTCTGTTCATGAAGTTTGTGCCAAGGATAATGTCCCGTCTGTCCATGCTTCTTGAAAAAAGAAGATAGACAATGGTTTGAAAGAAGACTGTCGGGGAAATGTTTCTTTTGTGACAGAAGTCGAGGATATTGCGTGTTTTTTCAGTTCCAAGCGGAATGGAGGTTGATTTTCCTGTGAATAATTTCTCATTTTTCCATGTATCATGGAAAAGTGCCTCTGGCGGGTCCTTCAGATTTTGAATCCAGAACCCTTTTGATTTTTCTGCCCGCGTGCTTTTTAAAAAATCAAGTTCATGGGAAACAAATTTACTGTAGTCATGTGTGTGACAAAATAGCTTAAAGCGTGAACCAAGGGAGTATTTTTTCAAGACGTGTTTGTAAAAAAGTGCACCACTGTGGCCGTCCGAAATAATATGGTGGGTTTTACAAAAAGCAAGTGCCTTTCCTTTCGGGCAAAGGATTATAAATGAGTCAAAAAGACGTTCGCCGTTTACGTTGATGTTTTTTTTTGCCTTCGAATTTATAAAATCATGTGCCTTTTTTTCTCCATCGTTTAATGTCGAGTAATCAATAACCTTGATTTTGAAGTCAGGATCAAAATCATAGTATTGTCTTGGGCCATCTGGTGTGTCCATGATCCTCAACCAGAATGACTTGAATATCAAAAGAGGATATTTCCAGGCATCAATAAGATCTTCAATACTTTTTATGGAATCAAGTTCAAGCAGTGCGCAGTTGTTATAGATACTGGTTCCCGGACGGATTTTTTCATCCATCCAGATGCTTATCTGTGCCTGACTGAGCGGAAAAGGCGGTATGCTGAAGTTATTGTCCTTCATTACTGATTCTCTGGTAATGGGACATCTCCCATGAAAAATTTGTTTTAATCATATCACAGACTGTTTTTTGGTCACTGTGATTCGAGTCAATATATTCTCCGCGGCAAAACGCAAGAATTTCACAGTCGCGGCAGAATTTGTTGTGATAAAATTCGTGATTACGGTAAAATGGTGTTTTTTCGGTGCCCAAAATCGCCTGCACAAATGGAACATTGTAAGGTGTTTCCATAAACAGAAAACCTCTGGAGTTGGATGAGCGGTGAAAGACCTCCATCTGGTATGGATGTTGTTCCAAATTGTCTGGTGTCAGTTGGCATTTTTTCCATTCAATGTGGATCCTTCCCGGCAGATGCGGCAGACTGGAAAGAAACAGTTCGAGATCCGGTTCCTCCGGCACGATAATGACGTGTATGACCTCAATAAAGGATTCTTGAAGTCTTCTTATGAGTTTTGTGTTTTCGCTGTTATATGATTTTTTCTTGAAAATAAAACTGGCATTTATCTTTCTTAAAAAAAGAATCCACGAATCATCAAGATCGGGAATGAAATCCTGGATGGTGACAACTATCTTTTCGGCTTCCATGGCACTATCCAGTTTGTTGAGTTTTTTCATGAGTTCATCATTGTTGTCTGCGCCTATATGAATTATCTTTTCAGATGGGCAGGAAGTGATACTTGAATACGGGCCGTGATCGAGGTAATCCTTTTTTTGTTTGTTGATGAATTCTGTATGATGTTTAAAATCCGCCACTGTCTTTGGAATATGTTTATTGCAATAGTTGCAATCGGAATGACATGATCTTTTGCATGGATTTTTACCTTCAACGAAAAAATCCAAAAAATTGTCCAGGCCTTTATTGGCAATGTAAAATGGTGGTGTCCCGGATTTTGTCTTTGGAATAATATCGAGAAAATTACCGGAATTTTCGCCTTCAAGATACAACTTCAGAATATCGTGGAAATTTTTCCAATAGCTTTCGCGACCTGTCAGTTTAAAAAAGTTGATTCCTGTATCAAGGTACTTTACAACATCTTCGGGACGGATCAGGGTGGGGGTTTTTATAAGTTCTTCGGGATGTTCGTATTTTTTTAGTTTACAGCGTTTAAGCCATGGTTCGACATCAACGGATGAATTTGTTTTGTTGTCGATTGCACTTACTGTGCGGTGATAATCTCTTGATATGCATCCAAAGAGGCAATCTTGATTGATTATTATTTCACATGGGATTGGGGATTTCCCCCCTATTTCCCTTAAAAGACCAAAGTCCCTGGTGGCGTCTTCAAACAGTACAAAACGGTCAGCTCCCATGTCGTAAACTTCGTGTATTTTGTAGAGACTGTCTATTTTTAAAATTGCGGAGGCACAGATTGAAATTTGCGGAAAATGGTTTTTTATAAGTTCAATCAGAGGGGGTATGGAAACTGTGAAAGTATCCACTCCGGCATTTACGAGTTCATCTATTACGTACAACAGCTTTTTGTAACCTGCCGTGGTGTATTCCATGTTGGAAAGAGTTATCGCATTCAGGGTGTAGTTGAAGGAAATATCATGATTTTTGAGAAAACTGATATATGTAAAAAAGTTTTTTCTGGAAATATTTCTTAATGAGGAGTTCTTTCTTCCTGATCCAAGGCCGTAAAGAGGGATTGAGCCATAAAATTCATTGATTTTTTTTGAAGGATATTCTTTTGTAAGTTCAATAAGGTTTTTTGCCGACTTTAAGTCAAAATCGGCAGGCAGACAAAATAAGCTAACGTTGGATCTTTCCATTTCCAGTACTAGTGTTTAAGTAGAATATTGCTGCCGCACTTGTTACATATGTTTCCAGTCATATCAACAATGGTTGACTTAAGTCCGTATCGCTTGATCAGCATGTTTTTGCAGTTGGGGCAATATGTATTGAGGCCCTCATGATCAAAGACGTTGCCGACGTAGGCGTATTTGATTCCACGTTCAAGTGCACGCTCACGCGCAAGGGCCACATCCTCCACCGGAGTTCTTGGAACGTGATTGTATTTATAGGCCGGATGGAAACGTGTGAAGTGAATTGGAATTTCGGGGCCCAATTTTTCCAAAACGAAGTCTATCATTTTGTCATATGATTCAAGATTATTTGTAAGATCTGTTACCACTAGATTTGAAATTTCAACGTGGATTTCGGGGTGGTTTTTCACCAGATATTCACACGCTGACAGTACGGGCAGGAGGTCTCCTTTTGTAAATGAAGTGTAGTAATCCTCGTCGATGGCTTTGATGGAAACGGCAAAAATGTCGATGTGCTTTGTGAGTTCAGTCAGGGCATCCTGTCCGATATACATTGCCGATTTGAATAGATTTTTCAATCCGGCCTCGCGAGCCTTTTTTGCTGTATCAACCACATATTCATACCAGACAACGGGATCATTATAGGTCCAGGAAAGGATTTCGATATTGTCCTTTTTTGCCCTTTGAATGACCTCATTAGAGCTATAGGTATGAATCCAGTCTGGAGAGGTGAACTGGAATTGCGAAACGTTCCAGTTTTGACAGTACATGCAGTTTAAGTTGCAGCCAAAATTGCCGAGACTCAGGATATTGGCACCAGGTCTGTAGTGGAATATTGCCTCGGTTTCAATGAATTCCGTGGTGATCTGAACTGCCTTTTCATAGGAGAGGGCGTAGAGTTCTCCTGAAAGATTTTTTCTTACCTTGCAAAAACCCACCGAATTTACAGGTATGATGCACTGACGTGGACAAAGATGACATCTGACTTTATCACCGCTCAGTCTCTCATATAGATACGCCTTTTTTGTATTGTTGATCCAGGTTTTGTGCAGATTGTGTGTTGGACATTTAGTATAGTCAGTCATACCTTTTTCTGTGGTTATGAGTGCGAAATAATTATTTTGATATACATATCATGCCTCGATTAATTCCGGTTTTGCAAGTATAATACACTATCTGCTGTTACTATAAAGGGTCAGACTATGAATGAACGTGATGAGTATATGGAATATCATTATAGATGGGGTGAGGATAAGTGGTTGTTGCATGTGGCTATGGGAGCTACGACACCGGAGCAGATTCCGGTTGTTATTCGGAGAATGCATGATGAGAGGGTGATTGAGGAGTTCGAGGTTCCAGGAATGGAGACTTTGAAGCGTTTTATTATTACCAGGGAATCACCAATGGAAACCGCTATCGTTATCAATCATGTCAAGGGTGTTGAATTGAGTGTTTATGAGATATTGGATAGGGCCCATTTTCCAAGTGATTCCATCTATAACTATTCGGCTTCAGATGAATGAAAATTAAATGCAGTAAAAACAGAAATTTCGAGGAAAACCTTGATGGCATGAAACGGCCCGAAAGAGTTTTGAACGAGGATCTTCCATTGGCCATTAATGTGAATCTTGGCCCATATTGCAATCTGTCCTGCAGCTACTGTTTTGCCAATGGTGGGGATTATGGAACCATTACCCGTGCGATGGATGAAAGTTATGCCGAGAAGATATTTTCACTGATCAAAAAAAATTACAATAAAAATACAGGCCTTAGATTGGAATATTTTGGTGGTGAGCCACTTATGAATTTCAAGGTTCTAAGTCATATTAATGACTGGCTTGATCCACGGCTTGATGAAATGGGAATAAAACTTATAAAAAGAATTTCCACCAATATGACTTGTATGACGGAGGAAATACTGGAGTTTTTCAAAAATAATGATTTTATTATCTCCGTTTCAATTGATGGCGGAAGAGAGGTTCAAAACAAGCAGCGTGCATTCAAAAATGGGGAAGGTTCCTTTGATATTATTCTGGAAAATATGAGAAAAATAAAAGAGGCGTGTCCCGATACAAAAACCGTGGCGAGGATGACTTATCATGATCCTGGGGATGATCTGGTTGAAAATGTCCGGCTACTTTCCGATACGGGGGTTTTTGATTATATAAGCATTTATCCATCCATAAGCGCATGGATGGACAAGGAACATTCATTCAAGTTGAGGATGATTGATAATATTACGAATCTTATTGATGAATATGGTAATTTGCTTGAGGATTTTCCAAATCTGAAGGGGATTCTTGAGTTCGATCAAATCATTTCCCAGCTAGTTCATCGAAAGTCATCCATTCATCATTGTCGTGCAGGAACAGCTTATTTTACTTTTTCTCCGGACGAAAAGATTGTCCCATGTCATCGACTGGCAGGTGATAAGCGTTTTTCATTGGATGAGATAACCTTTCTCGATGAGTGGAATGAGTCCGCCTATGACAATGAAACCTGCAGGGATTGTCGTGCTGTAAGTATTTGCGGAGGAGGGTGCCGACATGAACATTTTATTGCAACAGGAAGTTTGAATAAACCAAATCCTGATGTTTGTCTTTATCAGACGAGTCTTCTGGACGGGATTTTAAAAAATTACCATATGTTCGACCATAAGGATTATGATAATTCTTTGGAAGAGCTTTCCTACTTGTTTACAAATTGCGGGAGGCAGGTTGTATGAGCAAAATTAAAAGATCTCGAAGAAACATGGTGACCTACCCCTTTCATTATAAACAGGTAAGTGAGGAAAGTTTTTTGCAAAAGGAAAAAGCGGCGTTGTACCTTCACATACCGTTTTGTAATCAAAAATGCAGTTTTTGCAATTTTAAGGCATACAAAATATTGGATGAAAGCTCCATTGATAATTATCTTACGACCTTGAAAAAACATATCAACCTGTATTCCCAAAAACGATATTATCCGGAATTTGTATTTGATTGTGTGTATTTTGGAGGGGGGAATCCCGGACTTTTGCGTCAGGATCAGGTGCTTGGTATTTTGGATACCGTTAGGGAAAATTTTGAAATTACAGACAATCCGGAAATATCCATGGAGTTTGATCCTATTAATGTCAATGAGGAGAAGCTCGTTTCATACAAGGAGGCTGGATTTAACAGACTATCCATGGGAGTGCAAAGCTTCGATGATGAAATCTTGAAGAGTGTGGGGCGAATTCACAGCGCCCAGGATGCAATTGATTCCCACGAACTTATGAAAAAGGCTGGATTCAAGAACGTAAATCTTGATCTGGTCTATCCATTTCCTGATCTGACGGTTGACAAGTGGAGTGAAACCATCGACACACTTGTTTCCCTTGATCCTGCTGCTGTTTCAACATACGGTCTTGAACTGTGGCCCGGTACTCCATTTTACAAACAGGCACAAAAAGGTGATTTTTCTGTTTGCAGTGGGGACGATGAGGCAAGAATGTATGATGTTGCCAACCAAAAGATCACTTCCAGTGGATACGATCAGCTGACTGTTTATGGTTACATGAAAAAGGAATACAAGGCGAAATATCATTGTCGTTTCATGGAAGAATATTATTGGAACAATAAACCAATGGTCGGACTTGGGGTTGGGGCAATGAGCTATATTCATGGTGATTTTTTTGTAAATACCGGCAACGCAAAGGATTATATGAATATGGTTAACAGGGATGAGTTGCCATTGGGTCTTGGAAAGCATCTTTCGATGGATGAAAGAATGAGAAGGTTCATGATTCGTGGCCTTAAAAAGACAAAAATTTCAATCAGTGACTTCAAGCAAAGATATGGCCATGATCCATGCGAATATTTTGAAAAGGAAATTGATTCATGTGTCAGCCAGAAATTCATGTATATTGAGGATGATTTTATAAGACTGACATTGCTTGGTTGTAACTATAATACCAATGTTTACAGGGAATTTTTCATACAGGGTGATACGGATACCGTAGAAGGGGAAATGAATGTTAATTTTGGACTTTCATTCGATGTTGATGACGGTATAGAAGGAAAATTCAGGGGCTGATCCAAATCGAAACACCGGATTTTTTAAGATTTTCATGTTTTCATATTCTGGATACAACGTTTGTTCCGAAGGTGGAGGAATGTATCCCGGATCTTTTGAAATCCGCCACAAGAAAAAGGCGGATTGAATTTCTTCGTGGAAGATATTGTGCACAAATGGCAGCGGAAAAACTGACAGGAATGAAGGTTTCCGGTATTGGGATCAATCATGACCGGTCACCGCAATGGCCTTCGGGAATTGTCGGTTCCATCAGTCATACAGGGACATTTGCTTGCGCTGCTGTTTCCAACGACTATAAACTTGCCGGGTTGGGAATAGATGTAGAGCAAAAATTTGAAGAAGAGATTGTACGCCAGGTGGAAGAAGAGATAGTTCTTCCATCCGAGATGAGGATGTATGAAAGTTTTTTTAAAAATGATTTGGAGTATCGGGAGTATGTGACACTGATTTTTTCAGCAAAAGAGAGTGTCTTCAAGTGTCTTCATCCTCTTACCGGCACTTTTTTCGGTTTTTCAGATGCAAGTATAATATCAGTTGATTTTGCCGGGCGGAGTTTTAAATTTCGTTTACTGAAACGACTTGGTTGTGGATATGATCATGGATTTGAATATTATGGACGGTTCCATGTCTGGAAGAATCATGTGTTTACATCGGTGGAACTTCAAAAGTGAATGAAGAATGAGAGTTATTATTTATAATTCACTGGCCGCAACTCTTGGGATGATATGTCTTCAGCTTAATTTCCTTATTGATTATTTCTGGTTGTCGAGAATAAATTCCGATTATCTTTCCGGCGTGGCGGTGTTTGTTACATTTTTTGCAGTGGTTGAGTGTTGGACATTGGTTATCAACGGGGGCAGTATCAACCTTTTGCCACGTTTTTATGGAGAAAAAAACCGAAAAAAGCTTGTGCAAACCATATCCACTTCATTGATTTTTAATGTTCCACTGGCCTGTGTTCTTTTTGCTGTGGCGTTTGTTTTTTTCCGAACCATTATTATGTCTTTTTCCTCGTCGTCCGAGGTTACAGAATATGCCATAACCTATGGCGGGATTGGGGTGTATAACTTTCTTCTGGTTCCGTTTGTGGTTTTTTTTGTTTCCCTGTACAGGACGACAAAAAATCCTTTTTGGTCTATGAGCGTTTTGTTGGTTGTGTCCATTACAAATATGATATTAGACCCCGTTTTAATTTTTTGGTTTGAATGGGGACTTGAAGGGGCCGCATGGGCGACTGTATTTGCACATGTCATTGGTGTTATCTATGGGATTGTTCTTTTGAAGATAAAACAGACGAATATGGATTTTTCATATGTGGATTTTAGAGGGATTTCCAAAAAAATGCTGGGAAAAATCATCAAGCTTGGTGCTCCTGTCTCCGTTTTTTATTTTGTTTTCAATCTGTCGGTTTTTGTTCTGATTTCAATTGTTGGAAAATATGGCGTGGAAGTGACATCAATTTTTGGTTTTCAGCTCAGAATTGTCACCATGCTGGCCGTTGTTAGTGGTGGACATGCGCTTGCCGTTTCCTCCATGGCCGGCAATATGATCGGGGAGAAAAAGGATATCAGGGCATTTTTGAATAAAAGTGGAGTGATGTTGATTGTCTTTTACGGGGTTTTGGCAACAGCGTTTTACATTTGTTCTGATACGTTCAGCATGATTCTTTTCGGCAGGGCCGGTTATATGAGTCTTGCCACGGATCTGAATCGTATTGTGGCCGTGTTTTTATTTTTTATCGCCATGGTGTTTTATTTTCAGATTGTGCTCATGTATATGGGGTTCCCTGTGAGAATCTTTATTTTGAATCTGATTATCAGTTTTGGAATTGAGGTGCCGTTTTTAATCTGGATGAACAGCTACAAGGGATATGATGTCAGGACTTTTTATTGGGGAATGCTTCTTCTGAAAATGCTTGTTTTTACGGTTTATGCCGGTAATTATTTTCATTTGGTTCAAAAAAAATTCAAACGTCCCTGACAACAACAAAAATAAGGATCTATTTCTTCTCACACAAAAGGTAGCCACGTACCTTTTGTTTATGATATGATTTTGTATGGAAAAAAAAGATTTTGTCAGTAACGGCGATACAGTCACCATTTCATATACAGGAAAACTTGATGACGGAACATTCTTCTCATCTTCGAAAGAGGATGGTTTTTTACAATTCAAGGTTGGAGAATTTGAACTGATCAAGGGATTAAATGATGCAGTTTTGAAAATGAAAAAGGATGAAGAAAAGACTGTCACGATTGAACCGCAGAATGCTTTTGGTGAAAGGGATGAGAGTCTTTTAGTATCGGTTCCCAGGGATGATCTTCAGTTCGAACCGGAGATCGGGTTGGAGCTGTCTGATGATAATACCGATCAGGTCTGGGTGGTCCGTCATATTGACAATGAAAAGGGTATTGTGATTATGGATGGTAATCATATACTGGCCGGACACGTTCTTGTGTTCGACATAAAAATCCAGACAATTGAATAAAAAAAATCAACGCATATTTGAACGTATCTTACGGACAATATTCATCAATCTTTTTACTTTTTTCGGAACAAGAGTGCCACCGGTTTTGGTTGATATTGATGTGCCAACAATGGCCGCATCAGCATAAGTCATCAGCTCTTCGGCATTCGTGTAGGAAAATCCGGAGCCGATAATCACTTTCAATTTTTTTGATCCATCTTTGGCAAGTTTGACCCGATTGGCTGAAGGCTGGGAACCGGATTTTTTGCCGGATACGATGAGTCCATCGCTTCCATTTCTTTCAGCCTTTGCCGCAGATTGTGACATGGTTGTTTTTTTATTGATCATCTTTGCATATTTCACCTGGATATCGGTGAAAAGGGCGATGTCCATGGCATTATGACTTTTTCTGAACTGTTGAATTGCCTCTGGATTAATCGGAACCTTCTTGCCGCCGGCAATCATTTTGTCCGAGAAGAAGTCCAGTCGTACAAATTTTGATCCGGATTTTTTTGCAAGAAGAATTGTTTTTTTGGGATAATGCCAGAGAATTTCAACTCCGATCACCACGTTTTTTGACCTTCCTATAATTTTTTTCATGATATCAATCATGCCGTCAAATTTCTTTTTGGATATTTGGGGTGTGCCGATTCCACCTCCTCGAAATTCATAGAGCGCGGCATTCACGTTTTCCTCTTCACAGATTTGAAGCTGCTTTAAGGCGAAATCCAAAATCTTCTGTTTTCCACGTGCTGTTTCGTAATTTCCGTCAAGCATAATTGCGGCAATGACTGGTTTTTTTACCTTGAACAGTTTATCAAAATTGATTTTTGCCTGTAGTGTGAAACTCGTAAAAAGTAGTATTGTTATGATTAAAAGACGCATTATTCCTCCACTTGTTAATTGGTGTGAAAAGCCTCTGCCGCCTGGGCGATGTTGACTGAGTGACTTCGTATTTTTCTGAGCGCAACAACGAGGTCTGAATATGCCAGAACTGTTTTGGCGTTGTATTTTTTCTCTTTTATTCGCTGTAGATGATTGTCCTTGATACTATTTGCAAACAATTTTATTTCATCTGACTTTCTTTCAAGATACTGTTGGTTGTGTTTTTGTATTCCGTCGATACCAGAAGTTGTTAACAGAAAATAATCCCAAACCCTGGTGACAAAGCTGAAAAATTCCGCACCGGTTTCACCATCTATCGGAACGTCTTCGGTATATCTATCCTTGTATGTCGCCATACGTTCGAGGTAGTCTGCGATACTTTCAAATTCGTCTGCAAGTTTTACAAGTGCCTGGCATTGTCTGGATTGTGTTGGCGTAAGGCTTTTTTCCATAAGCTTGCAAACGAACAGTGTTACCTCTTTTTGGATATTGTCCGATATTGCTTCATATTTTTTTATTCCGGAAAACATTTTTGGGTCGTTTGTTGCCGATTTAAAATAGTCAGTGGTCAGGGAGTACTGTCTCAGGATTATTTCCTTGAGTTTTTTGACTTCTTCGAAGGCTTGAACGATAGCCGTGGCAGGCAGAAGCTCACTGGCATTTCCAAGCACAACAAGATGGGTTATTTCCTTTTCCCCACTGTCTGGTACTATTTTTGTTACAAATCTCGTTAAGGGCCCGATAAAAGGAATAAAGATTAATGTGGATGAAATGTTAAAAATGGAGTGTGACATGGCAATATGAAATGCGATATTTGGCCTGTCGCCGTTTGCGGAAACAAGTTCGGCATTTCCTGGAACAATCCATTCAACGAAGGAGATGTATAGTGGAAGTATGATGAAGATAACAATCACACCTAGTACATTGAAGATGGCATGTGCTCGTGCGGCCCTCTTGGCGTTAACGTTGCCGCCAACTGCAGCGAGCTGGGCGGTGATTGTTGTTCCGATATTTTCTCCGAAAACCAGGGCCACTGCTGTTGGAAATGAAATAATTCCAGTGGTTGCCATCGCAATTGTGAGTCCAAGCATGGCCGAAGATGATTGAAAAATCATCGTTATAATGCAGCCCATGCCAATTGCGGCCAGGTAACCCATGTGATTGTTTCCTGAAAAATATGATAATGCTTCAATGACTTCGGGGCTTCCACGAAGTGGCCTCAAGGCACCACTCATTGTTTCGAGTCCAGCAAATATCAGACCGATGGAAAAACAGATTCTTCCAATCTGTCTCCATTTTTGTGTTTTTGAAAAAAGAAGAGGAAAAATTCCTATTGCTATCAGGAGCAGACCATATTTTCCAACCTTGATGGAGATGATCCAACCAGTGATTGTTGTACCTATATTGGCACCAAAAATGACGCCGACGGCTTGTACGAGGCTCATGAGACCGGCATTGACAAAACCTACAACCATGACGGTAGTGACCGAGGAACTCTGGATAAGCATGGTTACAAAAACCCCGACCAGCACGGCAAGAAATCTATTTCTGGTTATGAGATTGATTGCATTTTTAATGACATCTCCGGCGATGGCTTGGAGGCCGTCACTCATGGATTTCATGCCAAAGAAAAACAGACCGAGACCGCCGAAAAGCGTGTAGATGATTTCGAATGTTTTCATATTGTTACTCCGACCAGAAACATACAATAAGTTTTGAAAATCCTATCATAATGATTGGTGTTGAGCATGAGAAAAGATTTTTTTAAAAATTTATGTTGACTTTTTAAAGTAATATATTAACCATACAGGGTGGTCGTGAAGGAAAATTCTATTGTGGAGGAACTATGAACGGCATTATCTTTAAAATTATTATTGCTGGAAATATGGTTGCCTCCGTCTGTAAAAATGTGTCGCCTGGGGTGCAGAATCAAATTTTGCTGCAAACTTAAAGACTGCTTCATTTTTTAAACATTTTAATTTTTGTATTTAAAGAGGATTTCGGCAGTGTCGAATGTTGTTTGGGGATTATTCTCCATACTGATAACAGGACACATGACGAATAAAGAGGGAATTATGAGTACACAACTTGAGCTAACAAAATATTTTAAACAGGAAAACAAACTGCCACTCGCCGCGAAATTGGAAATTGAAAGAAAGTTTTCACAGGATGAGAAGATTGAACTCTACGCGTTTGTTGATTTGAATCAAGAACTCAAGATCGTAGAAGATTGGATTGTGCTTACAAACAAGGCAGTTTATATCCTCGCCAAACGGGATGATGATTGCCTTGGAATCACGACAAGCTTTCCCATTACGAAAATATCCCGGGTCAAGGAGATAAGTTCTCCAAGCTGTCATACCATGATATTTCTTACGGCGGATGATATGCCTTCCATGGCAACAATTCACTACACAAGAAGGCAGAACATAATCATGGGTGCCTTGAAGCATGTTATCGAGGAAAAAATCAAGGATGGGAATTTTTCATTGAATAACAGGCGTGATCCTGATGAGGAATATCAAAGGGCAATTTTAAAACCTGTTTTGGATATTCAGAATAATATTCATAAAAGGAAAGCATCTGTTCTCTGGAGGCTTTTGGGATACCTGAAACCATATCGGAAGGAACTCGCTATTGGTACGGCGGGGGCCGTTTTGACGACCCTCGTGTCGCTTGTACCTGCCTATATTTCCGGTTATCTGGTTGATCATGTGGTGAAACCTTTTCAGGACGGAACACTCGTGCTTGATGAAGCACTCAAGATTGGATGGATACTTCTTTTCTTTTATGGATCGGTTTATGTTTTCAGGGAATTGTTTCTCTGGGTAAGGTTGAAAAAAATGTCTATTTTGGGTGAATACGTTGCACGTGATATAAGGAGTGAGCTCTACTCACATTTGCAGTCTTTGGGGATGGATTTTTTCTCCTCAAAACAGACCGGAAGTATCATCAGCCGTGTAAGTTCCGATACGGATCGTCTCTGGGATTTTATCGCCTTTGGCGTGGTCGAGGTAGGTATTTCAGTGATTACGCTTTTAAGTCTTGGAGTGGTTCTGATTCTGCTTGATGTAAAGCTTGGATTGATTATGACTATTCCAGTGCCAATTCTTCTTTTCACTATTTTTGTTCATGGTGAGAGAATGAAGAAGCTGTTTTTGAAGGCCTGGAGAAAATGGTCTGACTTGACGAATGTTCTTTCCAATACAATTCCCGGGATGCAGATTGTAAAGGCCTTTTCCCAGGAGGACAGGGAGAGAAAAAGGTTTAATCGTACGAACGATGTGGTTACGGATGAGTTCCGAAACATCCATCTTTCCTGGACCAGATTCTGGCCTCTTCTGATGCTTGGTATCCACGCTGTCATGTTTACTGTTTGGATATTTGCAATGCCACGTTTGATTTCCGTTGAAGGGAGTGCAAATTATTTGAGTGCTGGTACTTTTGTTTCATTTTTGCTTTATATGACAATGTTTGCCACTCCTATTGAGGTGATAGGCCAGGTGGCAAGGATGCTTAACCGTGCACTTGCCTCGGCGTACAGGATTTTTGAAGTTCTTGATACAAAATCCTCGATCAAGGTGGAGGAGAATGCCAAAAAAGTGGACGAGCTTAAGGGAAAAGTGGAGTTTAAAAATGTGCGTTTTAGCTACGATGATGTCAGAAGTGTTCTCAAGGGCATAAGTTTTAATGTGACTCCAGGTGAGATGATCGGTCTTGTTGGCGAATCAGGTGGAGGAAAAACAACCATCACAAAACTGATTGGAAGATTTTATGATGTGAGTGGAGGAGAAATTTTCATAGATGGAATTGATCTGAAAAAACTTGATTTGGCCACATATCGCAATAAGGTGGCAATGGTTATGCAGGACCCTTATCTTTTTCATGGAACGGTGTTTGATAATATAGCTTATGGATTGCCTGGCGCAACTTATGAGGAAGTTGTGGAGGCGGCCAAGATTGCCAACGCTCATGATTTTATCGGCCGGCTTTCCTACGGTTATGACACTATCGTAGGAGAGAGAGGGCATACTCTTTCAGGCGGGGAGCGCCAGAGAATTTCCATTGCCCGTGCCGTGTTGATCAATCCCAGGATTTTGATACTGGATGAGGCAACTTCTGCGGTGGATACGGAGACGGAAAGAAAAATACAGGAGGCACTTGATCGGCTTGTTGGTGGAAGAACCGTGTTTGCCGTGGCACACAGGTTGTCCACACTTAGAAAAGCTGACAGGATTTTTGTGATTGAAAATGGTCAGATCAAGGAGATGGGAACTCATAGGGAACTTCTCGAAAAAGAGAAGGGTGTCTATCGTAAGCTCCATAAAATGCAGCAGGAAATGAGTGAATTTTTTGCGCTCTAGGAGAAGGTAAGATGATAAATGATGGAAAAATATTTATTGGAAACAACGGACAGCTTTATGTAAAAAAACAGGGAGTGAATACGGAGGTGTTTTTGAAAGAAAGCTTTCCATGGAGTGCGCCTGGAAAATTTTTATCTTTTCGGGATAAAGATGACAACGAGGTGTTATTTGTTCGCGATCTGGAACAACTTTGTTTTTGTGAGAAAGAATATATTTGCAAGCATCTGGAAAGGCTTCGGTTTGTTCTTGATATCACTGACGTATATTCAATTGTGGAAGAGTATGAGCTTCGAAGATTTGATGTGCTTACAAGTAAAGGGGGGCGGACGTTTTACACCAAGGTGGATGACTGGCCTCATGTTCGCGGTGATGGAACAGTTATGATTACGGATGTTTCCGGGGATATTTATAAGCTGATTGACAGGGAATCCTTGTCGGATGCTGCCCGTAAAAAACTTTCTTATTACATAGAATAGCGGGCATCCACGGAAAGATCGATGTCAAATTCGTTTGTTCCATCTTCGATGTCGGTGACAAATTTTGTGGCAAGGATATCCGGATTAACAAGTTTTTCGGAACCGTTTATGGAAACAATTCGTTTTGCTGCAAAAAAAGTGTAATCAATGTCAATGGAGGTTATTTCGCCAAGATCGTTTTGTTGTCTGGCCTCAAACCATTCATCAATTTCGAAAATACTTTTCATGCCTTTTTGATAAACATCCATGATTGCGATGTTATATCCATTTTCCTTGTATTTTTGAATAAGCTCCGGCGTTTTATTCCATTCGGGCATGTTTTCAAAATCTTCTTCCGTAAAGTTCTTGTTGCCCATAATACTGGTGTAAATGAGTCGGTGTTGACAGTAATCTGCGACCAAAATCGCTTTTCTGGCGATTGGAAAACTGATTTCATATTGTCCGTTGATGATGGAGGCATCAATTGTAATGTTCCTTGTTTTTTTGCAGATGAAAAAACTGTTTTGCGCTTCGTAGTGGGCCTTGATTACAAGCTTTGAAATCCCCTCAATGTTGCCCCTGAGAAGTATCACGTCTGTGGGGATATCTTTTTCTCCGGCAAAAGAAATGTTTGCGATGGTAACAATAATCAACAGAATTATTGATTTTTTCAAAGGATGCTCCAGTTACTGGTTAGTTATCAACCTGGCAGGCAGGATAACAGTAAATGCACGATAGCGTTATTATTTAGGTATAGCACTGTATTTTTTACCCAGTGTCATTCGTTTGCAGAATTCAGATCATCCATTACTATAGTGTTATTATTGTTTTTTTTATTGAAGAGGGAAAAATGCTTAAAAGTCGCCATATTAAGGGATATTTTAAAATTGCATTTCTTGTTTTTGCAGCATGGCTGATAGTATCTACAATTGTCATGGCAGTATTAGGCGGGAAAATTTCATTAATTGCCTATATTAATATTCCTGTGACATTCGGGGTTTTTGCCGTTTTTATCCATTTTTCTCACAAACAGCTAACGTATTTGCGGTCACGTATTAATTATTACAGCGGTATAGTAAACTCCATTCCGTTTCCTGTTAAGGTCATTGATGATGATATGAAAGTCGGCTTTATAAACAAAAATTTACAAAATGGCATGAACATCAAAGAGGAGGATATGGTTGGCACACCATCTTCCGAGTATGATAATCAGGCAATCGATAATTTTGAAAAAAACGGCAACAAGGAGTATGAACTAACCACTACAAACTTTATTTTTGCCATGAGTACGGAACCGTTGATGATAAAAGATGTTCAGCGTGGCTACGTACAGATAACCCAGGATATTACGGAAAGAAGAAAAAATGCGATTTATCAGGATGAGGCAGTTCACAAGCTTACCGATTGTCTTGAGAAGTTGTCCAAAGGGGATTTGAATATAAAACTGAGTGTTCCGAAGAGTGAAAAGCATACGCAGAAGATTTACAGTTACTTCTGTGAAATAGAAAAAAATTTCAATAATGCCGTAAAATCGATCAACGACGTTATTGTGCAATCTGTTTCATCGGTGGACTATGTTTTTAATCATTTTAAAGGCATTCGCGATACAATTAATGATTTTCATGGGGGAATCACCGAGAACTTTAAAAGTGCAAACGCAGCACTTGAGATAAGTTCAAAGACGATGGAAAGTGCCAACGTTGGTAGCGAGCATATGAACTCCCTTACTTCATCAATGGGTGATATAGGTTCTTCCAGCGCTGATATTTCGAAAATTATCAAGGTTATTGATGAAATTGCCTTTCAAACAAATCTGCTGGCGCTTAATGCTGCCGTCGAAGCAGCCAGGGCCGGCAAACATGGAAAAGGATTTGCGGTTGTTGCCGATGAGGTGAGAAATCTTGCGACTAGAAGTGCCAAGGCAGCAAAAGAAACGACTTCACTGATTGAGGATTCTGTTAAAAAGATAGGGCATGGAACTTCTTTAACCGAAAGTACCGCTGAAGCTTTTGCCGGGATTTTTGACATGATCAGCAAGGTTAGTTCAATGGTTACTGAAATCAACAATGCTTCAAAAAAACAAACAGGCGATATTGAAGAAATAGATAAGTCGCTTTCGGATACAAGACAATTGGATACACTTAAAAAGAAACTTTCGTACTTTAATGTAAGACGATAATCAGGACTTTATCAAACATGATTTTTTCAGAAATATTTCACAGGTCATCTTTTGATGTGATTTCTTTCTTACAATCGGCTAAATTAAAAAGCTGACTGTTGATTTGATAAATAGTATTACCATCTTCCACTGAAAAATCATTATAAATCTTAACGATAAATTCTTGAATTTTCTTTTTTAAAACAGGTACCATTATTTGTTTCATGGAAAGAGTTGCGCTCATCAAAAATCGTTTTTCCTTGGGCATGCCCATTACAGATTTTTTTGCCTGTTCAATCATCATGATATGGAATTTTTTTACAAGAGGTCGTGGCAATCCATCAAGAATATTGATAGAACTGTTAACCGGAACAATTTTTCCGTTTTCTGTATATTTCAAAACTTTAATTGTAATTAAAACTTCAATTGCTTCTCGAACTTGTTCAACTGATAGTTTTCGATGAAAGGCTGAAGCAATGTCTATCAAATCACAAGAAATATTACTCATTCCAAGATAGGTATATATTGGAGCATAATACCACTGGTCTAACATTTTAAGCTGGGTTTCATTTAATGAAACATCATTCTCGCTGTTCTTCTTTTTTATTTTTATTATTTTATCATAAACGACCATTGCTTTATCGATGTTATCGTTTTCTGCAAAGACTCTAAGCAATTCAAGATAATCGATCTCTTTTTGTTTCAATCCAAAGAAAATTCCAAGTGACGATAATACATTTTTTGACATTTTCATATCGCCCTTGAAAATCCTTTTCATTTTTGTTCTTGAAGATATTCCAATAGTTTCTGCAATTGAGAGAAAAGTCACCTTTTCTCTCATTGCATTTAATTGATCTTTTCTATCTTGAAAAAACTCCAAGTGATCACTATATCCATATACAGTGTCTTCAATAATTGATGTACAAGATTTTGAAGATGGCATTTCCATTGTTCACCTCAATTATCTACAAACTATTTTTGTATAAATCCACTGTGCACGCGCTGAGCCGTCAATGTCCCATGCATACCATGTTCTAACATGTCCCGCTTTATCAGCATACTTCCACAACTTAATGCAATATCGCTTATCGACAACACTCTTATCTAAATCAACTGCATTATATCCTTGTCTTTGACAAAATTTCAATCCAGCTCCGCTTATTGACGCGTATGCATAGTCTCCGTCGTGTATCAAGTCATAACCTTTAAAAACAACTCCCTTGATATCATCATTTTTTAAAACGTATCTTTGAAAATATTTTCCGAGAGGCATATTGCCTTCTTCATGATCGGCCTCTCCGGCAAAATGATGAGAAAACTCATGCATCAAAAGACCTATCAGTTCTGCCACGTCCATATATTCGTCAACAACTTGTTCAAAATCAATTGTAATTTTACTGAATTTTTTATAACTCGTAGTACAGGCAGTAGCTCTATCCGAGCATTTTCCATTCTCCATAACAGTTGTCCACATATCTTTTACAAGCAATTTCCTATTTTTAGTCATTGTGGTAAAAGTCTCTTTTGCATTTTTAAAAGTCTTTGAAATATCTGAAGGACTTGCATATTTTGCAATAGAAATCAGATAATGCTCTTTAATTGAATAAAAATTTTCTTCTTCAAGCTCTTTCAAAGTTTCAATGGTTAGAATTGTTACAAGGTCAGCAGTTCCAGCTCGAAGCTCGGCAATTGTTCCACCATCGCCAACAACTATTCCTGGCCGGGCAAAGATAAAGTTCTGAAAAAACATTAACAAAAGTGTTGGTAGAAATAAAAATTTCGTTGATTTAATAAACATGACATACCCCTTAATAATTACAATCTGAAAGACAGATACTATTATTATATTGCCGGCAACGAAGGCCCCACTTATTTTACATCTCAAACTTGTTAAGAATTAAATAAGCACTACGGCAATGGTTCTTTTCCAACATAGCAAAAGAGAAGATTTTTTCAACCATTAAATGTCGCACCGTGTAAATAATGCTTGCTATTAGGAGATTCCTAATAGCAAGCATTATTATAAAATCTGAATTCAAATAACGTCGCGTTGTTGACGACTCTTAGTATTTGATTAGAAAAGCCGCTAGTCTTCGAGACCATTTCGTTTTGTTCCTTTGAACTATTTCATTATTAATTAATATCACAGGAGAAGATATTAAATCGATAGATAGACCAATAGCTAAAACAGGTATCCCAACAATAAGTCCAGGTAAGCCTCCCCAGGATCCTGTTGTAACTTCTTCACTACAAGAAAAGTAATCCCATGTTTCATATGTCGATAACTCGTTAATGATATTATACTCTAACAACAAAATATCATTAATAGATTCCAACTCTTCTATTTTTGTCATAAAAACTGAAGCATCCGCATTAAATTTATCCAGTTTTTTTTCTGGAATCTGATGGCCTTTACTGGTAATAAAATCTTTGTAATCATTGATAACCTCTTCTCTACTCATTGTTTCGTGTCGATAGAAATGTCTTTCCATTTGAATGATAGCAAATTCTATTTTCCTTTCTAAAGATTGTGCCCACGAACATTGAATACTTAAAATTGCAAATATCATAATTATTTTTTTCATTATTTCCTCCGTCTGGTTTTTAATAACAACACAAATAAATTCTCAATCTACAGGGGACATCCTCTTGTGAACGTACCTGTAAATTCATACATGTCAGTAAGCTTCATTTAACCTGCATTCAGCAACTCGGTGATAACATCTTGCTTGCTTAAGCTCTCTTTGGGCCCGAACTATGTTGAGTTGTTCATCTGAAAAAATAAAATCATAAAGTCGGTCAATTTTTATTTTATCACATTTTTTTTCGATTTTTGCACAAAGATCAACATTATCTTTTTTGGCAAAAGCAAAATTTTGAATAAACAATAATAAAAACGTTAATAGAAATAAAAATTTCGTTGATTTAATAAACATGACATACCTCTTAATAATTACAATCTGAGAGACAGATACTATTATTATATCGCCGGCAACTAAGGCCCCACTTATTTTACGGCTCAAATTTATTGAACACTTAATAAGCACTACGGCAATGATTCTTCGCTAACTTAGCAAAAAAGAAGATTTTTTCAACTACTAAATGTTGTACCTTGTAATAATTTCCGGGTGTATATGTGGACTTTAATCATTCATGAGTAGATCCAGCATTAAAAAAAGTCCTGCTTGTGAAAAGCGCCCTTTTAGTTCTTTCCTGTTGCCTCGGAATAATTTTATTTCTCCTCCGGATTTTGCGGAGGTTGCAAAACCAATACCAACCGTTCCAACAGGTTTTTCCTCTGTTCCTCCATCCGGCCCGGCTATTCCGGTGATTGATACGCAAATATCCGCGTTAAGGATATTTTTTGCTCCTTTGGCCATTTCTTCCGCAGTTTGGATACTGACTGCCCCGAAGTTTTTCAGAGTATCCTCTTTTACGCCAAGAACATTTATTTTTGCTTCATTGGAGTAACTTACAATTGTACCCTTAAAGCAATCAGAGCTTCCCGGGATGTCTGTTATTCGTGAAGACAACAGTCCTCCAGTGCATGATTCGGCAAAGGCAATAGTGAGTCCTTTTTTACGTGAGATGTCGAGTATGTATTCAGGTAGTGACTTGTTGCCAATCTGCCATACATGTTTTTTTATTGGAGACGATTGAATATAGCTTTTCAGATCATTTGAACTATTTTGATCATTCATTGTAAGAACAATGTCAATTCCTCCCAGCGTGCGTGGTAGTGAGGATGGATTTCCAAATTTGGAAAGGTCTTTCCAAAGTGTTGGTGAGACTTTGTTAAACATGATTTCTTCTGAAATATTTCTTGTTCTGATCATTATTGTTTGTGGGACCGCTTTTTCCTTTTTAATTTTTTTAAAGAGTTCTTTTTGGAACATGTTGCGAAATTCTGATGGAACTCCTGGAAGGGACATGAACATTTTTCCATTTTTTTCAATAAAGAGACCCGGTGCCAGACCGGTGGGATTTGAAACAGGTTCAAAACCTTTTGGTATTCGATGATAAAAATTATGTTCCGGTACCCATTCTTTTCCAAGTCTTTCGTAATTTGTTTGTACGATTTTTTTTGCGTCATCACTTTCAGAAATGATGGCGTCGAATACTTCGGAGATAATCTCTTTGGTAAGATCGTCCTTTGTCGGCCCAAGACCGCCACATGTGATGACTATGTTATTTTCCTTGAAAGATCTGCGAAAAACCTCTTTGAGGATGTCTGGTTTATCCGGGATGATGGTTGCTTTTGAGAGGGAAAATCCCATTTTCTTTAGGTAGCACGCAAGCCACGGGCCATTTGTATCATTTGTATCGCCTGATAGTATTTCACTTCCAATTATAATGAGTTCGATCATATCTTGCATTTCATACATCCATGGGGTAACACAATGGCAATGGCCAGTAAGATTGAATTTACCATTGATTTTAATGCAAAACCTGAAAAGTATCTACAAAAAGAATTTCCGTGGATATCTGATTGGCGTGTTTTATCACGAAATCTTGATGCACGTGGAGCTGGCACTGGAAGAGTGCCAAAGTATGTCTATCGTATTGAAGTGATAGGTGAGGGGGAGCGTTTTTGTCAAAATGAGGAGAGCTTTCCAAATCTTGGCGAGCTTGAACAAAAACCAATTATTGTCGGTATGGGGCCGGCTGGATTTTTTTGTGCGCTTCGACTTGCTGAGTATGGCATAAAATCCATTCTTCTTGAACGTGGAGATTCTGCAAATCTTCGAATGAGGAAGATTGCACGTTTTTGGCGTTATGGAAATCTTGATGCACAAACTAATGTCTGCTTTGGAGAGGGAGGGGCCGGCCTTTTCAGTGATGGAAAGCTTACAACAAGGATCAAGTCCCCACACGTCGGTTATGTGATGAAAAAATTTGTGGAGTTCGGTGCCCCTGCTGAAACACAATGGATGGCAAATCCACATCTCGGTTCAAATGGGATCAGAAAAACTATTGGTGCAATGACGGAAGGTTTGAAGAAGGCCGGGGTGGAGTTTCACTATAATTCAAGAGTATGTAAACTTATTATTGAAGACGGACAGATGAAAGGAGTGGAGCTTTCGTCTGGAAAGAAATTTTTTTCACCGAATGTGGTTTTGGCCACAGGTCATTCCGCGAGGGATATTTACGGCCTTCTTGACGAAAATAAAGTGGAGATGGAAGCAAAGGATTTTGCAGTTGGAGTCAGGGTGGAACATCCGAAGGCCATTATTGATCGTATTCAATATGGAAAGTACGCAGGTGATCCGCTACTGGGGGCCGCCCGTTACAGACTTTCGTATCATGATAAAAAAACGGGGAGTGGAACCTATAGTTTTTGCATGTGCCCTGGAGGATATGTTTTGTCTTCAGGTTCGGAAAGTGACGGACTTGTCACCAACGGTATGAGCAATTCCAGTTGTAATTCACGTTGGAGCAATTCGGCAATAGTTGTCTCCGTAAAGTCAAAAATGGATTTCGATGCATCGAAAATTTTTGCAGGAGTAAAATTTCAAAGAGAAATTGAAAGGAAGGCATTTCAATTTTCGAAGGAATTTGCAGGAGGTCGTTCCCTTCCGGCCCAGACAATAAAATCATTTTTGGATGGAAAAAAGGATGCTGGAGGGATAAAAACATCATCTCCTTCTGGAATTTTTTCATGCTGTATGGATGATATACTTCCCGGTTTCGTGACTGAGCATCTGAAAAATGCCTTTTTAAAATTCAATCAAAGCATGAATGGATATATTTCCAGGGATGCACTTGTTATTGCTCCAGAAAC
Source organism: Bacteriovoracaceae bacterium (assembly GCA_023137315.1). Lineage (GTDB taxonomy): Bacteria > Bdellovibrionota > Bacteriovoracia > Bacteriovoracales > Bacteriovoracaceae > JAGLPP01. Next base: position 34,853 of record JAGLPP010000087.1, on the reverse strand, counting down.
AAGAACGTCCTCCCCTGTAAGAATTTTGCGCGACATGGAGAGTCTTGAAAGTAAAACGATTAACGGATTGTATCCATGTGGGGAAGGTGCTGGTCTTGCAGGAGGTATAACCTCGGCGGCCGTGGATGGAGTGAAGATAGCACAGTCCATGATCCGAAAGGAAAAACATTTTTAGATTATTTTGCCGCGTTCAAAAAAGACAATTTTCATTTTTCCTGATTTGTCATATACAAACCATTCACCGTTTTTAAGATTATCATCATAATAACCTTCCGCCTTCAGTGAAGTGGAAGGAAAGTAAAATGTCCATTCTCCGGTTTTTTCCCCATCCGCATAGTTGCCTTCTGCCATTATGCTTCCAGTTGGGAAATAATGTTTCCAATTACCTTCGCGTAATTTTGCCTTGTACTGTCCTTGAAGGGCCACTGTTCCTTCGTCGTATTTGATGATGAATTCCCCTTCTTTGGGAGGATTCATATGAAGACCTGAAACAATATTGTGTGTTGGTATCTTCCAGTCGAATTTGGGGATTTCGCAGCTATCCTGAAATTCCCTTATCTTTTTGATTATAGCGAATCTTGCACTGTCTTTTTGTGATTTTGTGATTTTTTCAGCAGAAAGTTTTTTTTCTTCAAGATATTGTTTTTTTAAATTGTGTGGAAATTTTTGTTCCAGAAATGTTTTTTCCCATTTGGTATTGATGAAGGAGTACAAGAACATCTCCAGCGGTTGTGGAATTGTCTTGTATATTTTCAGTATGTCGGAATCATCCAATTTCAGGAGGTAGTCAATATCAATAATATTTTGAATAATCCATCTGGTATAGATAGGATCCTCGAGAAAAGCTATTTCAAGGATGTCCTTTTGCTTTTGTTCGGTCATTGTTTCAAGATTTAATGTAAACTTTTTGAAACCGTTTTCGGCATTTTTTTTATGTCTTGTAAGAATGTTCAATCTTTACTCCCAGGTTAGGATTGTACTGCAATGTGGCCTTGCTGAACCAGTAAAAAATTTAATATTTTTTGAAATTTGTTCAAGGAAATCGCAATTAATTATTGGCACATGTGTTAGAGGTGTTGGAAATTATGGATGAAAAAATATTTTCTTAAAAAACCTTCTTTTTTAATCAAGTATTGCGGCGCAGCATCCGAAAAGGTATAATGTGGAGTCTTGTAAGATTCCCGATAATTGCCATTGGCGATTTACATGTTGTTGATGCACGTTGTGAGAATTGAGTGGTAACGGTGAGCAGGGGAGTACCCCATGAAGCGTTTTACCTTGATTGGTTTTGCCGGTTTTGTTTTATTTTTTTCATTTATTTTTTTGAGTTTCGATGTTTTTGCCACTGAAGTCGAATTGTCTTCATTTAAGATTACAGATATCGATGACCTTCGGGAGAAATACTCCTCTGACTCAAAAAATGTCGGACGTCATTTCAAAAGACGTTCCAACGATCAAAATGAACATGATCCTGGAGATGATAGTCCGCTCTATCGGGAAATTTTGAATCATCTTGAGAATTATGAAGCCATTGGGCATGAGCAGGCTAACAATATTCTCGATAATGGCTTTAATGTGGGAGGATTCAATACGCCAGGTTTTCACTGGCACAAACCGTATGGCGATTACACCATTGCAGTTCGAAGGCAGATTGATCCCGACCTGTTTCATGATACCCGCTTTATTGTGACAGATGAACTTTTAATAGAGATAAAAGCGAGCAAGTTTTTGAGCAATCTTGATGATAGTGGGATAATTGATATCACCAAGAAGCAGTTGGCCGCCTTTGCTGGAATAAAATTCAAGAGGATTTATCGTTACACCCATTTTGCAGATTCTTATCTGGATGGACTGACTACAAGATTTGACAAGCTGTTTTTTGGTTTTTTGAAATTCATTGGCAGGGGGTATCTCAATATTGAACCTGATGAATTTCTTGAAAGGGTGGATCATTTCAGTTGCAATGCCGGTGGATTGGTCAGCGTTCCGGTTTACCTGAATGGAGCAGTCAATGTCTGGGCGCAGGCAGGTGTTCTTGCAGAATACGAGAGAGTGGCGACATCCACCATTCACAAGGTGAGTGATGACGATCGAAAAAGCAGTGACAGTGACGACGTCTTGAGAATTTCGTCCGAAAAGATGAAATCTCTCGAGGTCGGTGCAACGGCCCAGTTAAAGGCGGATTTTTTCTACGTTTTGAAGCTGACGCTTCTTTCGTTTGATTACAGTTATGAACTGGCCGATGCTTACAAGGTTTATTTGAAGTTTGACGAAGATGGCATTGAAAGTATACGAACCGATGATAATCTGGCCAGGGCTGTGTCCCGCGCTATCAGGGGGCGAGGTCCGGATGGTGATCTTCTCGAACCCTATGTGGTTTCCGAGGAGCAAAGAATCAAGCAGATTGTTCAATCGCGTTACCTTTTGTTTCTTCTTGGTGGAAAAAAAGACAAGCAGACTGAGCAGGTGAAAATCACCAGGGATGGATTGATAACCACCTTTTTTAAGCACTACTATGAGGATCTGATTTATGTTCAAAGCATTTGGCAGACACTTTTACCAAAAGTATTAAAGAACCTCTTTAACACAGAGGCGATTTTTCAAAGTATAGTCAGTCATAAAAGGGTCGTTAGAGTTGAATATCGTAATGAGCGCGAACTGATGAAGAACCGTGAAATTCTCAAATTAAAAAGTGATGGAAAAGAAAAGTTTTCAGCCTCTCTGGAGACGGATTATTTTGTCAAGCGTACGCATACAAGGGGTTCCAGGTCGTTCAAGACCAAGGCCTTGAATCTGCTCGGAATGTATGCAGAAGTTGATCCGCAGATTACCTCCTGGGTGAATGAGAATCAACTCAGAGGACCGATGAATATCAATATCAAGGCGAATCTGAATTTGGCGGCCATCCAGTATTTGAACGATCTCTCGCAGTCCAAGGTTAGGGATTTTATCGACAATCTTTGTGAAATTCCAAAAAGAAAGAAGAGAAATATTTTTACAAGAGTAAGCAGGGAAATCAAGGAGAAGAAGTGTCAAAGGAAAGTGCTGCGCAGTTGGGGAAAGTATGTATTTGCGTTTACGAGAAAAAATGTAAGTGCGCAGTATAGTGAATTTTGCAGAAAAAAATCAAAAAAGGCCGGGTGGTGGAAAAGAAAAAAGAGTTTTAAGAAATGTATTCTAAAGGGGAGTGTGAAAACTGTCAGAGAGAGAAGGCAGGAACTTCCAATGTGGGAGCTTAAGGGGTTTTTGCGTTCCATGAATAAATACGTAAAAAACAGAAGTCATCTGGTGAATTTTTTCGGAAAGGAAAACGTCTTCACCCACGGAAAGTTTCGTGCAACAACAGCATCTGGCTTGTCGTTTGTTACTAATTACAACGAGGGATTGTTCAGAGGGTTTGGAGTCGTTGATAATTTTTTGCGTGATAACAGCATGAGGAAAATTGCGTCAACATCGTTGTCTGTTGATGAGTGATAGTGGACAATGCATATGATATGTATTTGAAAATAAAAAATTTGATTTTGGAAAACAGGTATCTTGTTTTAGTAATGATCCTGGGAGCTGCTTTTCGTCTGTATAATCTTGGCTTTCAGTCATTGTGGTTTGATGAACTTGAATGTGTGACACTTGCCATTGATAAAAGTTTTGGTGTTTTTTTGGATGAGATGTTACGTCGAAAAAATCTGCATTCCCATGGATACTATTTTATTCTTCATTTTATATCCTACTTTACGGAGATTGATGAATTTTATGCAAGGATTCCGTCCGCAATATTCGGGATAATCTCGCTATACCTTGTGTATTGTTATTCATATCTTGTCAGCTATTGCAGGAAAACATCGTTAATGACAACAACGCTTTGGGCGTTTTCAGGTGCCGGAATCTATTACGCACAGGAAGCAAGGGGATACTCGCTTTCTGTGTTTACATCATTGATTCTCGTTTTGATCCTGATGAGGATGGAAAAAAATATTTTTTCCAGTTTGAAAATCAACAAAAAGATGCTTCTTTTGAATCTGGCCGTGGTTTTCCTGTTGCTTCTTGTTGACAGGCTTAATCTGCTGGTTCTATTTGTGTTTTTTCTTTATTATATCCTTAGGAACCCTCTGAAATTCAAAAGAAGCAGGTACGTACTGTTTTTTTTATTTCTTCTGATGGCCGTGAATATTCCAAGAATTTATGAGGCCATTGTGAAATACAGTTATGAATTTTCCAACGTTTCGGGACAATTGCCGCAAACATATGACTATTTACAAAGGATGATATTTTTTTCGTTCTCCTTTCATACCTATTGGCATATCGGGAATCAGTACATTGAGTCGAAGTATGTTTATTTGATCTTTCTGGTCTATATTGCTATTTTGATTATTACTCTACTTGTTGGCCGTGACAGGGAATCTTTTAAAAATTTTATGCGGTATAGATTGCTTGTTCCACTGTTAATGATTGTTGTTCCAGTAGTGGTGTTTATTATTATAAATGTGTTGTTTTCCAGAAATATATTCCGGGAAAGATATCTGCTGTTCACCCTTCCTTCCTACTATCTTTTTATGTCAATAATTCTGATGCAAATAAAAAAGAGCTGGATAAGAAATGCAATGTTTGGATTTCTTGTCGTATTTTTTGTGAGTCATTTTGTTTTTAATATTAATACCTACTGGAGAACGGTAAAAACGCCATATTTGAATTTTTTTAGCTACATCAAGACAATGTATAATAAAAATAAAAAAAACGATTATATATATAATCCATGCAATCCAGACTGGCATTTTAGGTACTTTTTGAAAAGATTTGGGATGGGCGGGATATATCCATCTAAATATCACGATATGGATGAATTGCAGAAATTTGTCGATGAAACAACCAAGGACGGAACAGTTTGCAAAATGCGATATGCCTTTTGTGGATGCATTCCTGATAGGAGTGAGATGAATTATTTTTTTGAGCATTTTACAATTTCAGACTATATGGCGTTTCCGCCTTACAGGAACTGTGTGACATTTATCCTGACAAAAAAAAGTTCCAATATGAAATAAGAAAGATTGGATTCAATTAAGATAAGATCGTTTTTTATAATCATCCCTTATACGTCCATATTTTATAATTCTCATCATTATTTTTAGAAGGTGCATAAAAACCTGGTTTTGGTAAATATTTCAGCGAAATATTTTTCCCTGTAATGGGGTGAGCAAACTCAAGTTGATAAGCAACCAGTCGTATTTGTCTGACGACAGAATTATCTGCGCCATACTGACGATCTCCAACAATTGGACAATTGATTGAACCAAGTTGAGCTCTGATTTGATTTTTCTTTCCTGTATGTAAAACAATCTCAAGGAGATGATGTTTGCCAAAACTTTTTAAATATTTATATTCTGTAATGGCAAAAACATAATCCTTAATCTCTGTTTTAGACACAATCATCTTGTGTTTAAAATCATCTTTTAACCAGCTTTCGATTTTGCCAGTTTTTAAAGGTGGTCTGTTTTCAGTCAGGGCCAGATATCTTTTGGTAACACTGCTCCAATTATCTTTAATTTTCTGCTGCAGTTTTTCCGATTTGGCAAAAATCAAAAGGCCTTCAACTTCCCGATCAATTCGATGTACAATCCACAGAAATGTTTTTTTGTGATCTCTCTTCGACACAAAAGCTTCCAGCATTTTATCGAATGAAACACCAGTCTGTGTTTTATTTTTACAGGAGAGAAGACTCGCTGGTTTTATCGCAACCAGAATATATTCATCTTCATATTTAATCACAATAGGATGTTTTTTATCAGGATGAGCTTTGGCTTTTTGATTTGCAGTATTCTTCGATATCTCAATTTTTTGTCCTTGCTTGAACATGGTCGAAGGAATAACTTTAATCTTCTCCCCATCGCAAGTAATCGTTGAGTATTTAATAATCTTTTTAGCTCCACTTTTCGAAATGCCTTTATTTATCCGGCAAATAAAATTTAGAGCGGTAGTGTCGTCTTTAATTGTGTAAATCATAATCTAATTCTTACTATAAATATTAAAACATATATAGCGTTTTATCTTTCGATTTTCGGGTCTTGACGGTATGTGGCCTGGCAATCGTCTAAATATTTGACAATTATTTACATCATGTTCATGTAATTACTTGAATATTCGACATAATCATGGCCGTTAAATTGCAATTTTAAACCTTTAAGGAGTCTTGTTTGCAGAAGTCAATTTATATGATTGTTACAGTTATCTTTTTTGCATTGAATTTTCAATGCGGATATTCGATGCCGCTTGAAAAACAAATGAAAGAGTTGCAAATAGCTAAAAAAAATTACAAGCGCGACGTTAAGAAATGTTATGAATACAGACAGAAAGAACTAAAATATGTAGACCCCACTGGCGATTATGCCCTTTATCATCGAACTTATAATATTTTCAAGAATCTCTTCGGGGTATTAATTGGTAACGAGATGGACATTAATACGGACATACTGGAAGATTGGGAACTTGATGACCCGTTTGCTGACCAGGAATATCCACATCCCGTCGATAATGATCTGGAATTCACTATTAATGAAGTTAATGCCAGAACCGATATTGATGACCATCAAAAAAGAAGATTGGTAGTATTTTTAAAAAACAGGCAACTTTCTATACAGGGAAGGGATAATCCTTTCAATCGTGAAGGATTTAAAAAAATGATGACCCAGGTTCTGGTGGATGAGCTTCAAAACGGAATTGTTCCCAAATATGGTACACCCCATCGATGGAGTGATGCAGTTTATGAAGATGAAAAATTTGGTCTGGATGTTGTATTCAAATTCGAAAAAATACTTGTTGCTCTTGCCGGTGGTCTTACGTGGATCTATATGACCACGGGGCAGGAAAGACCGTTGATAGAGTGGATGTTAGTCAAGCCAAAGGGTAGTTTAATGCTTCATGATATTTTCAGAAAATCTTATCAGTTAAATAAAGGGGATGTTTATTTAACATTATTAACAATTGAAAATGTTCTTGCTAAAAATTTCCTAATACCAAACCGTGAAAAACTTCCCGTCACCCAGAGACTAAGATCATATGTCAGTGGATGGAACTACAATTGTGATCTGTTTGGGTCTTGGTACCACTTGTTTGGAATGATGCTTTATGGATATGTAACAGGTGAATTCTCTTCAAGTATGATCGGTAGGATTGAGGCACTTGGAAGTAATGTTTTAAGTAGATGGGGTATTAATCAAACTCAAAAACAGTGGGCAAACAAAAAAGGCGGCTCTTTTGGTAAAGACCTTGCCGACATTGTTCGAAAGAAAGAGTGGAAGGGATTTGTCTCAGATCCGGTCATGAATCTTTCACCGTCCACGTATCTGGATATGTCTGAGGATTTCAGGGATCGTCTATATATACCAAATGATCCAGGATTTGAGTTGCGTATTATAAATCATGAGAACGAGATGAGTGAAATTGATTACCTTGTTTTAAAGAGCAAGGAAAAAACGCTGCTTGGATGTACTGTTGAGGCAATGATTGTTAACGATAGTGGTGGAACTATTTATTCAGGGGAAAAGGAAGTATTTAAAAATATTGATTTAAAAAAGAACCGGAGCACATATCTACCGTACATGCCCGGATTTGGAGATGAACATATTGGGAAAAGATCACGGATTTTTATATCAAACTGTTCCAATGACCCTCGTTCGTACTCTTTTGAAAAATTTTGATGGGTTCTTAAAAAATGTAATTGATTCCTGCGGAAAATCCCAAACCTCTTATCACCATATAGCTTGGATCGAAAACATCCGTCGTCTGGAAGTTGTTTAATTTGTGATACTGATAGCTTGTTTGCGCCTTGAACGACCAGTTTTTGTACATGGCATACGCATATTCAAAACCAAGTTCGTATTTATAGGATGTTCCCCTGAGAGTTTCATGGCCGGCCGTAATGATGGTGTACGGTGAATAAGCCAGTGTTCCAACGCTGATTAGGCGATGTTTTTTTGAACGCCAGAAATTGTCGCAAAATTCAATAACGAGCAATGTACTTTGGAATGTCAAATTGTCATCATCAATTGATTGCATGTCGACACCGAATCTGAAATCCACAAAATCCCAGTTATAATCCTCGTATCTTATTTTTACCTGTCTTCCGAGGACTTTTGTCTCCTCACCTGTTTCGTTGACAACACCGCTTGAGGCAACCCAGTTATTTCCAGGTTCAAAGACACCGTAACTCATGGATATTTGTTCCCTCGTATGGATGTGGGATGGGGCAGGAACCATGGAAAATGCACAAACTTCATTCGTGGCCGCAAAGGCAATGGCGATAACAATTATGAATATAGCGATAGCAATCTTCAAATTAAGTTTCATACATGAAAATTGTATCAAAAAAAATTCATGGGTACTACATGAGTCACATGGCATTTTTAAGTTTTTTTAAAAAATCAGTGCGTGGAATCTCCCTTCCTCCAAGATTTTTCACCACAGAAGTGATCATTTGGGTGTCTATCCAGTTGATTCCTTTTGAATGAAGGTATTTCATAAGGTTTATAAGGGCAAATTTGGATGCGTTTGATTCATGATAAAACATGGATTCACCGGAAATGATGTGTCCGTTACAGAATCCATATAGACCACCACAAAGTTTTCCGTTGTGGTATGTTTCGGCGGAGTAGGCGTATCCTCTGTTGTGAAGTTTTATGTAGGCATCCATGAGAGCTTCTGTTATCCAGGTTGCGCTTTGATCGGGTCGACCGTGGGCACATTGATAGATTACTTCCTTGAAATTGCGGTTGATGGCAAATTCAAAATGTTTTTTTTTGATAAGTTTTTGCATGCTTTTGGAAATGTGGAGTCTGTCGTATTCCAAAATTCCCCTCGGGTCAGGGGAAAACCATGCTATCGGATACTGTTCATTTATTGGCCATGGAAAAATTCCCTGCGAATATGCCAGTAGAATGGATTCAATTGCAAGATCTCCACCGATGGCCACAATACCGTCCTCTGTGGCATTTTCAACACTTGGAAATTTGTCTATGGGCATTTGGCGGCCTCCGGAGAATCAGATGAGAAATCCATTATGAATACGGTTTTTCATAAGAATTGCTGCATGTTTTCTTTTAAATGCCCTTTTGTCCGGCATGCTTAAAAAATCCGTGATGATTGTTTTTTCAAAATTCAAAATGGCCCTGTCGAGACCGTGATAAACGCCGGCAATGTGTGATGTGGTTATTACGTTATCAAGTTTCCTGAATCCACTGAAGTCGGCCGGTTCTTTTTCGTATACATCCAGATAGGCAAATGCGGTGGGATGTGTTTGTAAAAAGCATGTCAGATCAACTGGATCAATAATTGCTCCTCTTGAGGCATTGATGATGAGAACATTTTTTGAAAGTTTTTCCAGAAATTTGGTGTTGATCATGTAATGACATGTGGGGTTCAAATTGGCGCATGGAATAACAATATCAATACCGTCAACGTTCAGTTCATCTTTTCCCTTGAATGGGTCATAAATTGCGACTTCTCTGACCAGTGGAAGCAGAACCTGGTGTAAAATTTTTCCGATGTGTCCGTAACCGATCAAAAGGACCCGTTTGTTTGTCAGAATGAATTTTCGTTTCCAATGTCTTCCCTTATGCCATGATTTGTGTTTTGGGATTGGGTTGTAATGTTCAAAAAGGCAGGAAAGGATGTAATTGCAAACGGCATGTGCCCTGATCGGGTTTCCTATGATGATTGGGAACTTTGCTTTTTCAACGAATTCAAACGGGAAATTGTCGTATCCTGAATTTGGATGCACGATCAGTTTTACAAGGTTCCAGTCAATGTCCATGATTTTTTCGATTTTAGTCAGCGTATTGGTGATGATAATTGAATTTTTTGTTGGCGGGGAAAGAGTATATTCAAGTTTATGGCCTTTGTGTTTAATGCCTTCAATGGTTTTTTTTTCTTTTTTTTGAAAATCTTTTTTTTGGTAGGGTGAAACCTGTGTTCTGAAAATCTGAATTGTTTGTGCCATTGAGGGGCCTTTTTTTAATGATTTCTTATGAATATTACTATACAAGATTATAATCATCATTATAAAAAGATGTTTTGACGTGATGCGTATGAAAGGTCTATAATCGTCGTGGTTTTGAGGAGATAAAATAGCGATTCATGATATTTATAAAATCTAAAAGAGAAATTGAGCTTATGAGAAAAACCTGTGCGCTGGCCAGGGATGCCCTTCTTTTTGTTGGGGAATATGTAACGCCCGGGGTTACGACGGAAAAGCTCAACCAATTATGTCATGATTATATTACTGAGCGTGGTGCGATCCCTTCTCCTTTGAATTATCATGGATTTCCCAAATCAATATGCACTTCGCTTAATGAGGTGATTTGCCATGGTATTCCATCTGAAAAACATATAGTTCGTGATGGAGATATACTGAATATTGATGTGACTACCTGCCTTGACGGTTTTCACGGTGACACTAATATGACATTTATTGTGGGGGAGGTTGCCCCGGAGGTAAGAAAGCTTGTTGAAGTTACCTATGAATGTCTAAAGGAGGGAATTCACCAGGTCAGACCGGGGGCAAGAATTGGAAATATCGGAGCGGTCATTTTAAAGCTGGCATCTGAAAATAATTATTCAGTTGTGGAGGAATATTGTGGACATGGAATAGGACGTGCTTTTCATGAAGAACCGCAGGTTTTACACTACGGAAAACGAAATACCGGAGTTGTTTTGAAGGAAGGCATGACTTTTACCATCGAACCCATGATTAATATGGGAGAGAAACATTGTGAACTGCAGAAGGACAAATGGACGGTTCTGACGAGTGATAGATCCCTGTCGGCACAATTTGAACATACCATACTTGTTACAGGGGATGGTTATGAGGTTTTGACGCTAAGACCTGGAGAAGTTATTTAACGGCGTTGTTTTTTTTTGAGTAGTTTTTCCCTTCTTTTTTTGTCTTTATTACAATTTCTTATTATTGAATCCAGATTTTTTAATGAGTTAAAAACCGATCTTACCCGTTCGGGAGAGTCAATTAGTTTGTCTACAGGAAGTTCGTCTTCAAGATATTGAATTCTGAATTTTAAATATTTTAGATGTGGAATATGTTTGTCCAGACAATCGGCCGTCGGGCAAAGTGCCTGAATATTTGCAATCCACCTCAAAAAGATCTGCGGAACACATACTATAAGTCCGTTTGCCTTGGTTTGAAGTCGTAAGCGTTCAGTCTTGTTTTTTGTCGTGCTGAAATCAAAGAGATTTGTCTTTTCTATTAGAAGATATTTAAGAAGTTCAACTGATGGGGAGGACAATCCTGAGTTGCAAATTTTTTTAAGGTGGTCTTCTTTGATTATAATATCGCTAAAGGTGACAAATTCTTCAATGAGTGTGCGGTTTAAACGGTAAGTGGGTCCTGTCAATTTTATTTTATGGATTCGAAGTTCTTCCTGCCCAAGACAAACAAGTAGCTGATTATTAATTCTTGCGGCCATTACCTGGATGGAAAATAAACCAACAAAAATTATCAACAAGCCTTGAGTCATAACTAACATTTTACCTGATCATTTCATGTAATCAATTGGCGAAAAATATTGCCCGAAACATGGTGTATGGATGATAATATAAATATAACTACTGGAGTGTGTTTATGACAGGGAAATTTGGAACACGAAAAGGTGGTGTCAGGGATGCCGCCAAAATGCTTTCCGGACTTGATGTGCAAAATCGTACCAGGGTTCTGGAATCGATTGCAGAGCGTGATCCTGAAATGGCAGAGCTTTTAAAGCAGAACATGGTTCTTTTTGATGATCTAAAATATACGACGGTGCAGATGATCCAGGAACTTTTAAGGGAGATCAAAATTGAGGATCTGGCCTTGGCGTTAAAGATAGGTGGTGACGATCTTAAAAAGCATTTTCTGGATAATGTCTCAAGGGCCATGAGAGAGGAGATCGAGGAAATTTTAAATGGCAAGCCTGTTCCAATGTCCAAAGTGCAGGATGCCCATGATAGAATCATGAAAATAGTAAGAGTAAAGGTCGACCGTGGGGAGCTTGTTTTGAATCCCGGTTCCAGCGAGGAATATGTTTAGACTGCTGGAGGTTTTGCCTTTACAGAATCCACATTGGTTTGTCTTCAATGTTTGTGAATCGCGGTCTGTACCTTTTGGAATCGTAGAATTTTGAGACATCAACAGTCTTTTTTCCGCTGGTAATTATGCCGATGGGCCTGTACTCATAGCGGCTTTTCATTAGTGATACCATGGTTCCTGTTTTGCCTGAAGTTAAAAGATTTATGGCAAGGTTTCCAAAAGCGACAGCAACTATTGAATCGACAGCATCTGGATCACCGGATCGAACCATATAGCCAAGATGTTGGTCAATTGCACTGATTTTTCTTCCGTTGTTGAATTTCGGGGATATTTCTTCGAGTTGTCCTCTTAGCCAGCGTCCGATACCTCTCCAATTCTTGTCAGGATCGTTGCTGTTTTGATATCCGGTTGTCGGGGTTGCTCCCTCGGACGTTATTAGAATGGAATAATTGTTCAGTCCGTTTTTTCTGTCTTCAACCAAAAGTTCTGTTATTTCCTCAACGTCGAAAGGATGTTCTGGAATCAGACATCTGTCCGCTGCGCCTGTAATGCATGGAATGATGGAGGAAAATCCAGCATAACGGCCAAAAACTTCCACAATCAGGAAGTTATGGTGTGAGCTGGCACAGGTTCTTAATTGATGTGTATACTGAACAGTTCTTGTTACACAAGTACTGAAACCAAGAGAGTAATCACTTCCGTTGATGTTGTTATCCATCGTTTTTGGGATGGCAATGATTTTTACGCCAAGCTTGTGAAGAGAGGCGGCATATGTAAGAGTGTTGAGTCCTCCGATGACGATGAGTGTATCAATTTCCAGATATTCGATGTTTTTTAATACCTCTTCAGTAAGGTCATTTTCCGGATTATTATATTTGTCTTTCAGGTGGTCAGGAACGTCCTCGATTTTAACCATGTTGGGAATAATTCTTGAAGTTCCAAGAACGGTTCCGCCTTTTCTTTGAAGTGAGTGTGTGGAATCAATATTCATTGTTCGACAAAATACCTGTTCATTTATTTTTCTTGATTGATCAATGTTGATAAGGCCATTCCATCCATTTACAATCCCGAGAACATGATATCCTTCCTTGGTGGCCCTGATGGTTACGGCCCGGAGTGCCGCATTTAGAGCTGGAACGTCTGCTCCTCCGGTTAAAATTCCAATTGTCTTTTGTTTCATGATGTTTCTCCGCATTATTCTTTTACGGTATTATAAACCATATGGGCTGTTTTTGTTTATTTTTTTTCTGTTAAATATAGTGGAGGAAAACATTAGATAGCGCGTTTGACAATTTTTGCGATTTCGTCGGTTTTTTGTGGAATAAGTTCCACAGCTTTTGAAAAAAGGAAACCCTGTATGTAGCGGACGCCCATGTTTGTGATGACCTCAAGGTCTTCTCTGACTTCCACTCCTTCCGCAATTACGGCGGCTCCGAGTTCATGTGCCAGATTGATGATATGTTTTGCCCTGATCTGTTTTTTTTCGTCTGTGGCAATTCCACGAATAATCGAGATGTCAATCTTGACGAATTTTGGATTGATTAGCTTGACGAGATTGAAGTCGATGTTTGTTTCGCCAATATCATCAAGGGCGATATTGAATCCATCCTTTTGGAGTCTTTCAATATTTTTTAGAAATTGCGACAGGTCAAAAAATGTATTGTTTAAATCAAATTCGACAACGATACGCGATTTTATTTCATCCGGGACAGGAAGTGATCTCAGGAAATCGATATTGGTAAGCAGGCAGTTAATGAAGTAGAAGGTTTCAGATTGGTTGATCCGGCCGATGGAATTGATAATATTTTCAAGACAAATCCGGTCAAGTTTTGAGTGATTTTTGACGTCGATGACCGCAAAGGGGGATTTTTCCGATAGAGGTGTGTTTTTCGGCCCACGTGACAGGGCCTCAAAAGCGTGGATGTTCCGGCCCTCCATGTCTACGATAGGCTGGAAAAAAATACGGACATTCTTATTCAGGATGATTTCCTCAAAGTAGTTTGGTTCAGGATTGTAAACATCCGGGGCACCCTTATGGTGCGAATCATTTCTCAGGAGGGTGAGAGGTCCCCTGAGTCTTTTTGGTGGCAAATTTTTCTTCTGTTTTCCCATCTTGATGTTTCCAATATGCATTCACTCCTTTATCGGCATTTTTTGCCCCATTCCTGAATACAAAATATGGAAAAATCTGTTTTTACCCAACCTATTGGAAATACGCTGTTTTTTATGGTTTGAAGGAGGTTTGCTGGAAAGTGAAATCTACATTTTATTATTTTTCTTTTTTTCCTTTTCCCTTTTTTTGATTTCATCAATTCTGAGCTTATCCACTTTTGTAACGCTTTTGTCGATGATGTTGTAGAGTCCATGGGGCCGGTAATTTACGCGTTTATATGAAGAGATTGGATAAGACAGGGAGCCTTGATAGGAGAAGTTGTCATCTTCCCTGAGTGTATCTGTAATAAAAAGCAGGCCCTGGATTATGCAAAAAAGGCTTCCGGCTACAATGGCAATTTTTTTTCTGGATGTGTGAATAAAGGACATTGTTGCCAGGAGATAGGTCGAATATAGAAGAAAACAGTAGTTGGCCACTGTTTCAATGATGGTGTAGGAGGTTTTATGATTAATGTAAAAGGCAATGTATGGTAAAAAATCAAAAATAAGTATAAAAATGCAGGACCATAATGCAAAAAATGAAAAAAACGTGAACAAACGGTATTTTTTTACGTGTATCTTGGAAAATATCGAAAATGCCCCTGATGTAATCAGGAGAACTATAAATCCGCTTACAATTATCCAGATGATATTCAGAAAGTTTTTTTTGTCGATTGGATTCAGTAGATATTCATGAAGATAGCTGAGAAGTGTGAGAATTGAAAAATACAATACTGACAGAATTATCATTTTTTTCTGGTTGTGGAAAACGATGCTGGCAGGAAGATGGATGATGCGGGTTTTATCCAGTATTTCCTCTCCGAAAATGATTTCCACACGCAGCGAACCTACATAGAATGTACAATTTTGATTTATTCTTACAATATCCTTGCGTTCGCCTTCAAAGATGATTCCGTTTGTGCTCCCAAGATCCTGTATATAATATCCTTCTGAATCAAAGTTTATGATTGCGTGATCAATTGAGATACTTGGATCGTCAAGAACCACCCTGTTTTTTATGGAACGACCGATCCGACACGGGAAGGTTTCGATCTTTTGTACCGTTGGAGTAACTATGTTCTGTTTGAATATTTTTAATGTAATCATTTCTTGTTTTTCAACTTGATTTTCGAAAGTTGGTATTTGAGAAAATCAATCATACTCTTCTTGCTAAAACCGTCCAATTTTGCATTGAAAATCAATGCATCGTTTCGATTTAATATCGTCACACCTTTTACATACAAGCGGTAAAGTTTGCTGTATTTGATGAATCCATTGACGCAGTAATTTATTTTGATTGGAATATCATGCTTGTTGACTACGATTTTTTCGTTGCAATCATACTTGGAAATGAGTTCGTTATCGTAGTATTTAAGATAGGCGTTTGAAAAGGCATGGCCCTTGTTATAGAGGGTTCTGAGGAGGTTGAAGAATTGAATGCTGTTTCTGCTTATATTTTTAACTATCCGGTATTGTACTTCATAACTTCCGCTATATATGCTGTCTGATACGTAGGAACCGTCTTGTAAAAAACAGGTCTGGTTTGTGACTTCATAGGTTTTTTTGTCATGTTTAATATTTTGTGACCAGCACTTTAGTGATTTTGATGGAGGGGCAAAAGTCCAGTTTCCAATGGTAAAGTTGTCACCAGGATTTTTCTTCATGTCCACCATCAGGTTTTTTTCGACATTATGAAGCTGGGCCTCAATTATTTTATCGACATTGTTTTTCAGATCAGGATCACCCTTTTTGAGATATTCCTTGACGAGTTTTCCGGCGTGTGCAGCCGGGATGGCAAATGAAATGTTCTGGGAATTTAAAAGTATTGATACGTTGATACCAACGACCTGCACGTTGCTGTTCAATGTAGGTCCGCCGCTCATTCCGGAGTTGATAGGGGATGACATGAGAATTTGTTCATACAGGCTGCTCTTTATAACACCATTATATATTCCTTTAACGATCGACATTTTGAGGTCTTTTGGCAGACCTATGGAATAGATTGTTTCCCCCTGGGTTGGGGGCTTTTTGGATATGGAAAGAGCATTTTTGAATTTCTTTTTTACCTTTAAAAGCGCAAGATCGTGAATTACGCTGATGTTTACGATCCTGGCAGGAATGGATTTGTCACCATCAACGAGAAAAATTTTGAAGTTCTTGTCTTCGTCCTGAAGAGCGTCGGCAACAACATGATAGTTGGTGATTACAAGTCCGTTTTTATCAACAACAAATCCGGTTCCGTAGGATGCTTTTGACGACTTGGCATCGGTAGCGGTTTTTATCTGGTACACATAGTGTTTTACACGTGCATATAGATCCTGGTCCTGATGGCCTGTGCGTATCCTTGTACGTCCCCACAGCGTATTGGAAAAACAAGAAATTAGTATGGTCAAAAGACATATGTATTTAAAATTTATCAGCATCTTGATGTATAGCTTATCCTAAATTGTAACTATTGGAAATCGTGCAATAAATTCTGTAGTAAAGTTTGATTATGCCACAAAAGATTTGCAGTATGATTGGCCCGTGTTTGCTATTTGTGGAATTAAGTCGCCCATCTAACTATTTGTTTTTTCAATTAAAATCATTGGATTTTCACTAATTCTGAAATCAAATTAAGTAGAATTGTGTTATCTTTCAGATAGGGGGAAAAATGAGACTAAATTTATTTATTTGTTTTTCATGTGTATTTCTTTTGACATCTCCATTATGCACCTTCGCCGATGACTTGCTTGTAACTTACGTAAAAAACAAGGTCGAGTATAGCGGCGATGGGGTGAACTTCGGTCCATTGAAGGTCGGCGGAAAACTTTCCAAGGGGCATGTGATCAGAACGGCTGATAATTCCATTGTGATTCTCAAGTTTGGAAAATCAACAATCAAGATCACGAAGAATTCAAAATTCAAGGTGGATAGCGTTCTTGAAAATAAAGGTGGAGTCAAGGGAACATCCCTGTTTCTTTATTTTGGAAATCTTTTATTTGATTTTAAAAATCCTGGAAAGGATCAAAAATTACGTGTGGATTCCGAAAGTATCAGCGTGGGGGTTCGTGGAACCAGGTTTTTTACTCATTTAAGCAAGGGGGATAAAACCTTTGGAGGAGTCACCGTTTATAATGGTGAGGTGGAAGTCAAAAAAAGTGATGGTTCACAGCTCCGTCTTGTTGGCAAAAAAAAGGCGGTTGTGCTTGATATATTACAGAACCTCACCTCTCCCGGTAGCTTCGACTGGGTGAAATCCGTTAATTGGAATCTGGACCCTGAGCAGGGAAAGCTTGAACATGAGGCCGCACTTCTGAAAATGATGGAACGGGCGGCAATGAATACCGGGAAATCGAAAAAGGTGACAACCACCAATGGGAGTTCGCTTGGTTTGAAGGAAATGTTTATGCAGGAATGCTCTTCCGGCGATCCTGAGGCCTGTGGCAAACTTGCGAGGATGCAGCAGGATGATCCAAAATTTCTCAAGGAATCATGTCTTGGAAAATCGCGCTATGGGTGTTTTATTCTGGGATCACTTGATCCTTCAAAACTCGAACAGTTTAAAGATACACTTGATCGTGAATTTCCTTCTCCTGATGTAGAGGAAAAATTGGATATAAAACAGGTGATGGAAAGTTGTTTTCAGGGGGATCACAAGTCCTGTTTCGAGGCCGGGAAAAGAAAATTTGAAGCTGATCCGTTATATGATTCCTTTCGTATGGAAATTTCCACAGGCTTTCAAAAGTCTGTTCATCTGGTTTTGGCAAAGTACTGCGTTCAGCATAATGCCGTCGCCTGCAATGAGTTTCTTCGTGAAAGAATGAAAAACAAAAAGTATGCCAAGAGCAAGGGGCTGAATCAGAAGGAACTCGACAAAATGTCAGGCATTGTTGGTCAGTCGAATGCATCCTCCGGTTCCATGTCAAAACCACGGATTGATATAAAATGTCACTACAAGGAAATACCTCTTTTAATCAAGATGGGAGGAGGTTTTTGTCAGGCCAGGGTCGTCTGTAATCTTAACGGGGACAAGGTTAATGATGTAGCTATTTGCAAGGCAAAAAAGGGAAAATGTCCGGATGTCGAGGAATGTATTCTCGATGACGGTCTTGAGGTGGAGTTTCCGTCCAATATAGGGGAATTAACGATCCTGGGAAGATGATAGGGTTTTCTTTAATTCCGAAATAGTGAGAATCTCGCTCAACGAATGTAGTGTTCCTTGTTTGTCACGAACGAAATATGCCGGAACGCCGGCCTTTCCGTGTTCCTTAAGCCATTTTTCGATAACATGGTCTGGATTTGTCCAATCCGCACGTAGCAGTTTTATATTGTGTTTTAAGACGAGTTTTTTAAACTTATTACTTGAGAGTACCGTGACCTTGTTGAGCTTGCATGTCAGGCACCAGTGGGCCGTGAAGTCAATAAACAGGATATCAGTGCAGGATTTCATTTTTTCCGGAGACCATGCTGTGAATTCAATATTGTTTGTGCCGGTATGTTTCTGTCCATGGACGACTTTTACCGGGGTCATGTGATCGGAGATGTTAAGGTATATGATCAGTACCGCTGAAAGATAAAAAACTACAGTGATGATTTTAGGAAGCTTTATTTTCTTGTGGAATAAGATGGCGAGAAAGATGGCGACATACGACAGGTACATCCATATCAGGGAATTTTTTCCAATTTCAAGGTGATGATAAATGTCCATTAGCCATGCGACCGTTAAAACAAGGGCTACACCCATCACCTTCTTGAGATGATTCATCCACATTCCGGGTCTTGGAAGAAATTTCAAAAAAGATGGAAAAAGTCCTGTTAGCAGGAACGGAAAGGCCAGTCCAAGGCCGATTACACCGAAGACGGAAAAGATGTAATGGTTTGATGGCGATGTAAAAGCAAAGGCAACGGCCGTGGCCAGAAAAGGGGCACTGCACGGAGTGGAGAGTATGGTGGCAATAATGCCACTTGCAAAATCCCCCAATACTCCATCTTTTAATTTTGTGCCACCAAGAAAACGACCTCCGGGTGTTTGCAGTTCAAAGAGTCCGAAGAGATTCAGAGCAAAGACAAAAAGTATGATGGATGTAAGTGAGATGAATGTAGGGGACTGGAATTGAAAGCCCCAACCAACTTCATGTCCGGTAAATCGAATCAGGTAGACAATTGTGGCCAGAATAAAAAAGCTGAACAAAATTCCCAAAGTATAAAAAATATTATGTTTGATAATTTGTCTCTGCGAATATTCCCTGTGCTTTATCAGACTGAAAAGTTTCAGCGAAATAACGGGAAGAACACAAGGCATCAGGTTCAGGATAAGTCCGCCCAAAAATGCAAAAAGAAGGATGACGAATATGCCATTTTGTGTTTTTGACGGGGTATCGTGAATGATAGAGAAAAACAGGAACTCTTTTTGGATGATTGATGTTTGTCCGGATAGGGGATTGTAGTGGAGAAATCTCAGTTTGAGAGGACCCTTGAATCGGCCGTTTTCCGGTAGTGGAACCTTTGGTTCCAGATAATCCCCCTCCCAGATGAATTTCATTTTTCCATGAAGATTTCCGTTTTTGTCTTTGAAAAGTTCTTCCTCTTCAAAGGAGACAATATTTGCAGGATAGGGAATTAGAAGATTGTGTTTTTCGTGTGGAAAGGAGGGGCCTTTTTCCATTAGTGTATATTTGAGGAAAATTTCCTTTTTTGTTTTTTGTGAGATGACCATTTTAATGTCAAGATTTTTCGGAAAGGATTTTTCACGTGGAAGCTCTTTTAGTTTTTCTATTAACCGGCCCTCTGCCCAGAGAAAAGTGTTTTCCGGTGAAACAAAAGTTTTATCCGGCCCCCATGTAATTATGGTTTTTTTTTCCTCCTGTTTGCAGGTGTTTTTACAGGCCAGCCATTTTAGATGAAGATCAATTTTTTTTTGCAGTATTTTTTGTGTGATTTTGGCCGGAATTTTAAAGAAGAAGGCATATTCCCCTTCATAACCATATGAGTGCAATCCACTTGCTCCTTTAAATTTGTGTGGAGCAGGCCATGGAAGCTCTGTAAGGTTCAAGGTTTCCCCATTGATTTTAAAATTAAATACTGGCGCCATACCGGCCGAACCAGGGTTTTTCCAGTAGGTGTGCCATGATGGTGTGTTTTTAAAAATTACGGTGAGATAATTTTCATCGTTGTATGAGAATCCTGAAATTGCCGTTTGGATGTATGTCTCGCTTGCCATGGTTTCAAGATTCAAGCAGAAAAGTGTGATGATGGCGGTAATAAAGGTTTTTTTCATAAACAAACCAGTACAATAAAAGATGTTTAATGGACGTTTTATTTTCATGAGCTATCATTGTACAAAAAAAAATGCAACCTTGCATGATTGTTAAACGTTTTAATAATTGAGGGCACAAAAATGATGGACGGGCCAAGGCAAATATTTACAAAGTACCATAAGGACGTTCTGGCGATTTGTTATCATTATACCTGGAATCTCGAAGAAGCTGAGGATATTACACAGGAAGTCTTTGTAAAGCTGCTTGCCAATTTTTCATCATTCGATGAAGAGGTTAATTTAAAGGCATGGTTGTACAGGGTTGCCATCAACCGCTGTCTGGATATTAAAAGAAGGATTGCAACCAGGGCGAAGCATTTTGGCATGCTCTTTCAGATGGCCGCGGAAAAAACCGGAATGAATGATTTAAAGGACGTCGAAGTGAGAAATGAGCTTGAAAAAATATTAACGAAAGTGGAGGCAAAAACCAGGATGGTGCTGATTTTGAAATTCATGGAGGAAATGGAATATTCACAGATAAGCGAATTGATGAATATTCCAGAAGGAACCTTGAAGGCAAGAGTTTCAAGGGTATTAAAAGGAATGAGGAAATAAAATGGATAAACATGAATTAAGGGAATTGTTTTCCTCTTCAAAAAAAGAGCTTTATGAGGATTGGAAAGGAGAGGAAGATCTTTGGAGTAATATTCTGAAAAAAGAAGGCAAAGGACGGTATGTTTGGAAAAAATTCGTCTACGCAGGTTCAGTGTTGATGGTTGTTCTGCTGGGGATATCAATCTGGAGCTGGTATCCGACAAATGACCAGATCTTTTTTACTGCCAATGATTACGTTGATGCGTTGAATTTCATTGGGCCTTCAGAAGAGGACGAGGACGGTCTGGACAGTTATTTTGAACATTATGAAATTCTTTAAATGTGGAGGGAAGTATGAAACGGATGAAAATTTTTTATTTGATATTGATTGTGTTTGTTTTTGAGACTGCCATGATAACTCCGGCCTTATCGTATTATGACGGAGGAGGGGATGGTCAGAGGTTTGAACGGAATGGTGGCCGCAGAGGTGGCGGAAAAATTGGTAAACGTGAAAAAATAGGTAAAAGGGAACATCGTAGAGGTCGTAGCCAGGATCTTATTTTTAAACAACTTGAGCTGAATGCAAAACAGCAAAAACAGGTTCTGGAGCTTAAAAAAGCGAATATGAAAGAGGAGTTCAAATACAAGTCAAAAATTCGAAACTACAAGCATCTTTTACAGATGGAAATGATGGAGACAAAACTTAATGACAAGGAAATTATAAATCTTATAGAGAAAATAGGGGAGAATGATAAAAAACTTATGAAATCGAAATATCAGTTTTTAAAAGGGCTTCGCAAAATTCTGACGGAGGAGCAGATTATCAAACTTGATCTTCAGATTATGTCGAAAGGGCGTGGCAGAAAAGTTGGAATGTAAAAGGTCAATGAATGCGTGAATCTCTGATGAAAGGTGTCGGCCATTTATATTTTCTTTTGTTTTTAAAAAAAGTGTATAGAATTGTAATTTTAAATACTGAAGGATAATGGAGGATTCTACTATGCCCCGTGAAACTATTGTTACCGGTTTTAAGTTAAAAGGAAGAGAGATACTTTCATCGTACGCGTCTTTTACTCTGGAAGGAGTGATGAGTGCAAAAGTAAAGAGAGGAAAGGAAGTCTTTACCATCGAGGAAAGAAACGGGATTGCCAAGGGAACTTCCGACGGTGAAGAGGAGGCAATCTACATCCCTAATAATCGTGCGATAAAGTCCATTGAAAAAAACATAGCTCCACTTCTTCCCAAAAAAGTTGTTATAAAAACTCCAAGGGATATTCTAAAGGCGTGTAGTGACTTTGATTTGAAAATGGTCAAAAATGCGGGCCCAAATAAGAAAAAATGGGGAGGAAATGCCACCCTGGCCGCTTCAACGGTTTTTTTCCAGACATTACTCAATGCCAGTGGATACAAGGCATGGGAAATTCTGGCGCCGAAGGGAATGAAGAAATTTCACTTCCCGAATATCGCTTTCAATATGGTTTGCGGTGGAGAGCATGTTCCTGGAACCAAGCAGGATATCCAGGAAATGTTTTTTCTTCCAATGAAGGAAAAATCTGTCAAGGGTGTGTTTTTAACAGGAACCAAATTTTTCAAGCAGTTTGAAAAAAATCTTGTTCGTGACAGGAAACCTACAGGAACCGCCAAAGAGCGTGGATTTGTTTTTCCTGTAGAGGATAACTTTGAGGGAATAAACAGGATCAAGGAATGTGCCAGTCAGCTGGGACTTGCTGATACTGACTATGCAGTTGGAACCGATAATGCCTTCAGCGAGATTCAAAAAACAGAGGAGCTAAGGCGTGAAGGTAAATATGATCTTCATTTTTCAGGTGGAGGTATCAAAAATCGTGATGAGATGGTTGAGTTTAATTGGTCGGTTGTTTCTTCCGCTCCAAATTTTGTAACAATGGAAGACCCTGGTAGTGAGGTTGACAAGCAGATACATAAGATGATGAATGGAAAATATGGCAATCGTGTTCAAATCGTCTGCGACGATGCTGCAGTGACGCAGATGCGTTTTATCATTCCATTTCTTGCTTCTCCAATCAGAGAACGTCGTTGTGGTAACTCCATTTTAATCAAGCTTAATCAGGCGGGAACTTTCACTGAAACCAGGCTTGCCACTGACATTGTTCTAGGGATTGCCGATTGTGCTGAAGTGGAGGAATTTTTAAAGACACGCAAGGATCTTGCCTATGTAAATAGGGAACTCAAGGAACTTGGAATTAAATCCATCGAGAAGGCACTTGAGAACATAAAAGTAGGTGGTTATACGGCCTTCTTTTCACATCGTTCAACTGAGGGTTCATCGGAATTTTTGCCATATATGCCGCTTATGTACGGTTCGGTTTCAAAAAAATTATGGTTCAAGGCAGGAGCACCAAACGGCGAAAGAAATCTTCAAAATTACAACCCGCTTATTCGCGCTGAAGAGGAAATGCTGGAAAAGAAAATCAAAACAGCAGTGGCAAATTTTGAGGGGTTGCCGAACGAAGTGAAGTTGCCGCTTTTTGACAAATAGCAAGGGATTGTCTCGTCATACGTGATATTGTCGGATTTTTTCACATATGGCGGGAATCATTTTTTTTAATATACTCGAGAACTTTCTTGTGGCTTTTGCGAAGCTGGAGATTATCAGTCCATTTCATTACATATTTTTCGATTGATTCAAACATGACTTCGCCTTTTCTTATAATGTTGTTACCGAAACGCACAACATGTCCCAAATGTTTATTCTTGTTGTGATGTAATTGCCAGTTATGTGCCTCCATGTCACGAATGCGGTATTTCATTGCCGGAATAAGAAAACCAACCAAACGTGATTGTGCAGAGTGGGCGAATTTATTAACCAACGGTAAAAAATCATCAATAATTTGTGTATTGGAAATATTTTTTTGCTGAAATTCAATTATCTTTTGAACAACCTGTTCAAAAGTGATCTTGCTTTTAAACTGCATTTTCATGAACATTGGGTAGCTCTCAACCAAATGCTCAAGATAGGCAATGGAAACAGTAATATCTTTTTCTTTTCGAAAATCTTTTTTGCCGTCTTTTTCAAGATCGGCCAGCATTTTTTTGGCGTGTCCCATGTTGTCATTAATCAAATCCAAAATACGAATTGAATTTATTTCCAGTGGGCCGCGGCCGATAAGTCCCATAATATCGATTACTCCACTACAAATAATATCGGAAGCCTTCCATGCATAATAGGCTGTCCAAAATCCCATTCTTTTGCGGCCATTGTGCTTGTCAACCTTGATAGCTGTTGTCTGGCTTACATGTTCACGCTCAAGAGAAGATACCACTTTAACAACATAGGTTGCGTAGGACCATCGGATGAACTTTTTCACCTCTTTTAAAAAAAGTTTCTCCCGCAAATCCAAATTCTTTTTATCTCTGATATCCTCATACTTGCTTTTAATAATCAGATACATGTCTTCAAAACTAATATCCGGGTTATCCCCGTATGATATTTCCAATTTGAAAGACCAGTTTTTGAAGTAATCCTCTTCTGCAAGCCTTCCAATCCATTCAATATCCTTTTCGTGGCTGCGTTCTTTTTCATTATTCAGATAAAGATTTAATTCATTTGCAAGCTCGTCATTTCGTATTAGTTCATCGGCTACACCTTTGACAACTATATTTGGGTCATTGGCATCAACCTGAAAATACTCCTCTCCATCAATCGTGCGAATCAATTTTTCAAAATTACGGCCTATATCATTTTTCATCCTGCCTTCATGCCATATAACAGATGGCATATTTCTTGGTTCTACGGAAATATTTAATTCCGGTTCAAGACCATCGACAAAATCAGCCTCATAGACATCCGAGACCCTCATCATCTTGTAATAGACAAGGACTCGAATATATTTCAAAACTTTCTTGAATCCTTTAACGATGTTACGCTCTTTTTCAGGATCAACACCCTCATATTTGAGCATTATGAGTTTGGAGGTAAGCTCACTCCATGACCTTGTTTCAGAATCCTTTACCTTGTAAACGTATATATTCTTGGTTTTGTATGAAAAATCTGCAATGACCTGTTCACTTTTTTTAAGTGTTGTTGCAGTAGCGTAAGTCGACTTGAAATCCTGCTCATTTTCAATAAACCCGTCAATCATTTTAATAATCTTTTCATAATGATCAATCTTTTTCTGAGCAACCTTTAACCTGGTATCCATCTCCACGGCAAAAGTGCTGTGAAGAAGAAAAAACATGGAAGATATGATCATTAAAAGTTTCATCTTTTCAATTCATCCGTTATTTCAAGGTAATTATTACGCAGATCTTCAGCACTCAACTGGTAAGTCTCAAGATCCAGCTTGTAGCCAAGTCCGGTTCTTTCACCGATTTCTCGTTTAAAACTTTTCTTTTCCAGATATTTCATGCCAAACATATAAATAGCAATCAAACGTTTCCATGCAAATTCACGATATGTTGAAAGCATATTGTCACGAATCATATTAATTTGCATTAACCTTTCGTCGACATCCAGTTCTTCGTTCTCTGCAATCTTTTTCATCCTGGCAATGCTATTATTGGTCCGGATCGTTATCATATCTGCCGAAATAAGCGAAAGTCGGCCCTCGATTTCATCCAGATTGATTTCTTCAATACTGGTGTCATTGAAAATACCAAGCAGAATATTAGGTATGGTTTCGGTTCCCAATTTATGCACCAATTCTGCAGTTGTTGGTATATCTTCATCAAACATGGAACCGATATCCAGAACCAGTGATGCCCAGCAAGCAGCATTGAAAAGTATTCTTGGAGATTGTGCCAATAATTTTGCTGCATATGCTTTTTTCCCGGTCTGTCTCATTAAAAAATCAAAGGTTGATTTTTGCGCCTTTGGAAATGGCAATCGAGTTGTATATTTACTCAACCATGCCATACGTCTAAGTGACAGTCCACGCACACCAAGAGATTTTGCCTTTACCGTAGCGGCCCTTAGTGTCTTGGAAGCATCATCCAAATATGGTGAATATTTCATGACTGCCTTGGAAGCACCGTTGGTGATACGGGCCCTTTTGTAGGCCACTTCCAAGGTTGCGCGATTGGTGGCGGATGGATTCTTTCTGTATGTTCTCCAGGAACCTTCAAGTTTTTGATAGGAACGCTTGGATTGATATCTAATCGCATTTTTTTCGTTTTTGATGCCTGAACCGACTTCATCTATCATTGCCTGTCTTTCAATTTGAAGCTGGTTTTTAATGATTTGATGGGAACCATCCCTGTAAATCTTACCATTGAAATCAGTACGGAAAGTCTTTTGATAATTCTTGAGTGCGGTTTCGTGAACAACATTGGCTGCCTTCATAAGATTGCGGTTAATGGCGGCAGACTTATACTTATAGTACAAACTCTTGGTTTTGAAATTTCTGCTTTTAAGTTTTGCTTCAAAGGTCTTGGCCGATTCCGAAAGTTCCACTTGTTTTCCATATTGAAAGTGATCCACCACTTTGAAATGGGATCTGGTTGGAACCCTTGTTGCGAGATCATCACCTTTGGAAGCCAGATGATTTTGTATCTTGGTTAATTTTTTTTCCACCTTGAGCTTGTTGCGCTCATCAACCAGCCCTTCAAAGTTATGTAATTTCCTGCTGGTCTTGCGATAGTTTTCCTTTATGGTATCACTATCAGCTTTTTTGAGTTTCTCCAGCATATCATCGGCATTTTCGCCTGTAAGACGACGTGCCTTTTTATACGCTTCATCATATTTTTTCTGTGCTTCAATTAATGTCGGGTCTTTTGTCGAAATTTTTGGTTCAACTGGAAGTTTTTTGGGTGGTTTAACCGGATTCTTAATAGCTTCAAGCTGGTTATGTGCCTTTAAAAATTGTTGGCGGGCCTTGTGCTTAATCTGATTGCCTTCAGCTTCCAGAAAATTTTTATATGCCATTTCATGACGTGCAAGAGAGTTTGCCACTGAATCGGCAGTCTGATTGGCAACAGTTCCGTATATAAGAGCATCCGAAATCAATTCACCGGCGGTTACATACCAATGCTGCAACCACTCGTTTCCATCAATCAAATTTTTAGAGTAAGCCCTGGTGTAGGTCATAAAATTAAAAGCTTCGGTTATAACATGGGCCGCGACCAGACCCTTGAGAACAAAACCCGTCTTAAAAAGTTTTTCCTGTCGCGCCCGCTTCATCATTTTACCAATATTTTCAGCTACAACATTCTTTTTTAGAGTGGAATTCGGGAAAAACAACAAATGCAATGCCCATTTACTGATATGTCCGCCTCCACGGCTAAAGAACTTTGCAGTTCCCATTGTCTTGCCGTCCGTTGCCCCTTTGGCCATCGCTTCAGTCCACTGTGAAATTTTGCCATAGGCTTTTATTCCCAGACGTGCTTTTAGTATTGAATCCATACGCAATACCTTTGAGGCTTGCCTTCCAGTTAAAGTGATTTTGTCATAAGTGGTTAGCATTCTAATCCCGGCAATAATGGTATTCCAGGTAATCAAATTGGACATTGATGGATTGCCTGAAAGTTTTGCCTTGATCCATATGGTGTATTTGTCACTGGTGGTGATTTTTTCGGTCCAGATTTGAAGTCCCTTTCCGCGTTCGACAACACGGTATTGTTCAATGGACTTTATCAATTCCGCTCTGTTGGTTCCCCGTTGGGAACCCTCGGTAAGTTCATTTCCGGTAACAGGATCAATTCCGTAACGACTTCCAAAGCTTATATATCTATAACCGCTGGAGAGTTCGGCAATCTCCTTTTCTGTAAGATATTTGCTGGTTTTTGACTGCATACCATAAGAATCCATAACGTCCTGAATAGCTTCACCGTCTTCGGTTCTGTCAGTAAGCGATCCTTCATGCAACTTATAGGAAACCCTGACACCCTTTATAAACTCAACCAACTGTGGATCCATCTTTAATAAATCCGGCATGGTCAGAGCTTGCAGGAGCATGGATTCCGGAAGCCATGTGTTTTTATATGAATTGAGATCATCATCTTCCAAAGATTTTTCAAGAGTGGCAACCAAGGCTTCGCCAACCCCTTCAGCTAGCTCGGTCATTCTTTCGCGATCAATATTTTCATCGGCATTGCCTTCATCTTCACTGACACTCTCTTCGGCTTCTGTGCCCTCTTTATCAGGATTTTGCTTGCCGGTTGCAAATGAGGCAAACCACTTGGCGAGAAGAGGCTTGTGTTTTTTAAGTTTCTCGGCCAGCATCTTCTTATAGGCTTCAGGCAGAATTTCCGTATTATGTTCCTGACGTGAGTTATGCAATAGCTGTCCATCCGCCTGGGTGGCGTCAAACTTTGGACGGGCACTTAAAATTGAGGATTCAGAAGGCAATTCGATTTGGACCCTTGAAAAATCCTCTCCTGGAGCAAAGTAAGTCGATAGAAGTTTTTTAACATTTTTGACCTCCATATTGGAGGCAACATTCAATCTAAGACGCATAAAAGCAAGGGCATCATGTAAAAATATCCGTGCCAAAATGGCCTTTGTGGCGTGAACGTATTCTATTGGTGACCCTTTGATCTCGTTGACCTTTTTCTTGATGGGAAACTTCCACAGGATATCGCGGGCAAGTTCAATACGTTTTCTGACCATCTCCGGCAGCTTGTAACCCTTGCCGGAATTCAATTCCAGTAAATTACCAAGAATATTGTGTACGTCCACAATGTTCTGCCATTTCTTCAGCATAACAATACTGCGGGAAAGTCCATTAATCACATTTAAGGTTTCATGTCTCGTGGTGACAATATTGTCTTCCGTCACACGGTTTAGATAATCGCTGGATGGGAATGCCTGCACTACAATAAATGACCAAATGATTAATGGTAATAGCACAAATTGCTTGAACCAAAGATGTACACCGTTCATATCAACTCCCGTTGAAAAAAAAACTAGATAAAATACACAAACACAAATAAATTTAGTGCAAGGATGATGCCCAACTGAAATAAAATGAGCCCACGTGATTTAAATGAGTTAAAGTTTATGGCCGTCTAAACTTTGGACACGTGGCATTTTACTGTCCGGCACCAATAAAGAGTAGCAGTCTGACCCCGGCCATTTTGCCTATAAAAACAAAACCTCCAAATTATTGATTTTACAGTAAAATTCTTGGCATCTTTCTCGCATTTAACCATTCCATTGAATCCTTTGATGGCATGGATGCCATCGCGATGAAGGATATTCAGGCACAAAAAAAAACAGGAGTTGGTATGGATACTGAAAGACTCGGCCTTTTAAAAAATCTTTTTTTGGGTATGTTGGAAGAGTTGGAAAACAAATCTTATGATACTGAAAAATTGGTGGAGACAACCGGTGATGACGTGGTTGATCTTTCACAGGAGGAACGTGAGAGGAATTTAAGCATAAAATTGCGCGGAAGGGATAAGTTTTATGCAAAGAAAATTGAACTGGCACTGTTCAAAATTGAAAATGGCACTTTTGGAACTTGTCTGGATTGTGGGGAGGAAATTGAGTATAGGAGACTTTTGGCGCGACCCACGGCAAATTATTGTATTACATGCAAAGAAGAGCGTGAAAGGGAGGAGGATCATGTTCCGTATCAGAAGAAATCCCATACACTCGGACGCACTTTTGCCAACGATAATGTGGACAAAATTCCGGTAAAAACCGACGAAGTTCTTCATGAGAAGGTTATACGATTTAACAGAAATCGTCTTTCGGCACATGCCTTTGAGGTTTGATACAAACTTGAAAAAAAGGTGGAGGATAACACCTCCACCTTTGATTCGATTATGCTATGAATTGACTTAATTCCTGAATAAGATTCTGGCTTCGTTTTACAAAATTGTTTTTTTCGTTTTCCTTCAGACCATCCGAGGAAATACACGCCAGATCCTCAACATGTTGACAGATTTTTTCAACCAGATCCTTATGTTCACCCTTCTCCCAGATCTTAAGTGTATTTTTAACCAGGGTGTTATTTGGGTTGATTACCAGTGTGCGCTTCAGAGGAAAGGCCATGTTTGCCTGTCCCATGGAACGTGCCATGTTCCTGTATCTTTTCATTTGTTCGTCAACTCTAAAGAAGGCCGGTGATTCGGCATTTTTCAGTTTGGCGATTTCGACATCCATGGAATCACTGATTTGGGCGGCAGGATCGCCATTTTTTTCCTTGGAATCGTCACTTGCGCTTTCTCCGACGAGGATGGTTTTAAAAAGATCTTTTATTTTAATGTCTTCTTCATTTGTGTTTTCAGTACTGAGGATTTTTTCAATCTCTGAATCAACGGAACTGAATTGAATATTTTTATCATCTGTTTTTGAAAATTCCACATGTTGCATGAAGTGCGGATCAATCATTTCATCAGTTTCAATGACATGGATTCCTTCGGTTAGAAGCTGTTTTTTTAGTGAGATGTCGGACTTTTCCTTGATGAAATAGATAATCTTGTCCTTCATTTTCTCTTTGTAATTTTCAGGAACTGAATCCTGATATTCGGCCATTGTGACAAATTTATTTTCGGAGTTTTTGTAGACCACCATATCCCTCATCATTTCATCAAACTTGGTATCGCTGACGCATCCGTATTTGATGAAGATTCCGATGTCTTCCCAGATGCTCTCATATTTTTGTCTGTCTTTTTTGTGCAGCTTCTTCAGGGATTCTCCCACTTTTTTGATGATGTAGTTGGAGATTCTTCTGATATTGGGATCACCTTGCAGTGATGAGCGGGAAACATTCAAAGGAATGTCAGAAGAGTCAATGGAACCTTTCAGCAGGGAAAGAAATTCCGGGATGATGTTTTTTACATTATCGGAAACGAAGACCTGCTTGCAGTAAAGTTTGATATTCGATTCGTTAAATGGCTTGTTCATGTTCAATTTTGGAAAGTACAGGATTCCATCAAGGGTGAATGGATGATCCACCTTCAGATGTATCCAGAAAAGTGGCTCTGGATCCATTGGATAGAGTTTTCTGAAAAACTCCTTGTATTCATCATCGGAGATTGTTTTAGGGTCCTTTCTCCATAGTGGTTTTGTTTCGTTTATTTTTGATCCGTCCTGTGCGTAAGTTGTCTTTTCTTCTTCCTTTTTCTTTTTTTCGTTTTCCTTTTTTTCTTTTTTTATTGCCTCAACGTCATAAACTGTAATTGGAAATGGCATGAAGTCACAGAATCTTCTGAGAGACGAGGTGACTTTGTGGAAATCAAGGAATTCCTTTCCATCATCGTTCATATGCATGGTGACTGTTGTTCCGATTTCTTTTCTTTCAGATTCAGTGAAAACATATTCCGTTTCGCCTTCACATATCCATTTAACGGATTTTGAGCCATCTTCAGTTGACAGCGTATCCACCTCAACCTTGGAGGAGACCATGAATGTCGAGAAAAATCCAAGACCGAATTTTCCGATGATGTCGAATTTGCTTGCATCGTCTGCAGATTTCATTTCCTTGACGAAATCCTCAGCCCCGGAGAATGCCAGTTGGGCAATATATTTTTCAACCTCTCCCTCTGTCATTCCAATGCCGTTATCGTGAATTTTTATTGTCTTGTTTTTGGAGTCCATATCAATGAGTATCTGGCCCTCTGGAACCTCGACATTTTTTGTTCTGGCCCATGTTGACCTTTTTGTGATGGCATCAGTTGAGTTGGCCACAAGTTCTCTCAGGAAAATATCATGTTCTGAATACAGCCATTTTTTAATAATTGGGAAGATGTCGTTTGTTTGGACAGAGATGTTACCTTTTCTTTCGCTCATGGAAGTTCTCCTCTGGGTTTATGGTTACCCATCCAATATGGTATGGTTTCTACCACCGTCAAGGATGCCATCGAAATTTTTTTTTAATAAATAAAAAATATATATGGGTAAAATGGCTTATTGCCATCTTTTTTGGACGCTTTTATATTGTGGAAATTGATAAAAATTAATTAAAAATCTTTATAACAGATGGAAATCATAGAGGTTTATGTTTATGGGCCATTGAAAAGATGGTAGCTAGCATATAATGTCTGTATGCGTTATAGATTTCAATTTTTATTAATATTTGCTGTCCTGTTTTTTGCGGTTTCGTGTATTGAAAACCAGGGATTGAGTAAGAAGAGGAAAAATGCTTCATTGCAACAGACTGATGAAGCTTCCTTGGTAGATGAAAAAAGTGATGAGAAAACAGTTTATCCAGTGGAGGATGCCCCTCCCAAAGTAGAGCTTCGTCATCTGGTTGATCCGATTGATGGAACCTACAAGACAAAAATCACAATGCCGGCGGATTTTAACGGTCTTTTGAAATTATCCGGCCTTAATGTCACTTCACTTCGAGATCGTCTTGTTTATGTTCGCTTTAAATTTGGCCGTGAAATGGAGGATGTCGTTCTTCAATCCGCTGTGGCACGTGCCAGCGGTATTACTCCGCAAACTGATATTGATGTGATTATCGTTGATCTTTCCGGCGGGGAGTTTGAAAATATTCGATTGTTATATGATCTTTTCGATTATAATTCATACGCCCACGGTGATGTTCCTAAAACGGACATTCGTGATGGCAATCTCTATTGTCGTGGACTCAAGACAGCGTATGATTCGACGTTTACGCCGACTCTGGAACACGAGAAATGTAATTATTCCGGTGCAAAATGTTTGTATTCGTATGCCAAGATCAAGGATTCCGGTCTTTATGATAAAAATGGTCTGACAACGATTCCATCTGAGGCGCAATTGGATATTTCAGGTGGTGGATATATGAATGATTTACTGTCGAATGCGCTGACAAAGTGTCTTCCAGATAATAATTCCAGGGACAATCTTGAAAGATCGCTTTCGCTTGCTGGTGGAACCATCTCATCATTTGGTTATGGTGTGCAGATTCCTCTGGATGGTACGAACTATTATTGGAAAGGCCCGTTTAGATCACAGGCCTTTTCGTTGTGGGAGATTGGGGATGGTGCCTTGTTTGGAGATTTTGGACTTTTTGAGGATTCAATCAATGGGAGCCTTGATCCTGATACCGGTTACAGATCCAAACTCTTTCCGCGTTCAGGAAAGCTGTCTTTTCAGGCCGGAGTGGAGCATTTGAGTTCAACAAGTCCTTTTGGAGAAGGGAGCGTCAAGTCCCTTTTGAGTTCAGGAGACAGCGATTACATGGATGGCTGCAATTTAAGGGCAAAAACACCCGATCTTTCGGCATGTAATGTGACTGCCGAAATTGAAATATTCACATACGACACAAGCAGTGGCGCGGAGATAAAGATAGCAAGCTCCAGGGATATAAAACTTCAATTGGTAAAAAATCTGACAGGAGTTTCCGGTCTTAAAACATGCAGTTCTGATAGTGGATGTGGAGGTAATGAGTGTTGCTACAATGGTTTTTGTTGGGGAAAAGATCTTGTTGGCGGAATTTGTAAGAGTGATGTGTTTGGAGAGGGAAATCTTGGCGTTGGGGCCGTATGCAGTTCCGATTATCAGTGCTCAAGTCTTTGCTGTAATGGTTTAACTGGAAGATGCTCGCCTCATATTAATCGTGAAGGGGAGCAGGTTCTGTGTTCAAGTCCAATTGGATCAAGTTGTGTGACAAAGGAATTCTGTCAGCAGATTAATGTTGTTGAATGCTATGTTGTAAAAACAGGTGTGGATTCCGTTGGAAAGCAAAGTTGTGCTCTCAGATGCTATAACGTTCCAACTTTTGGGGACTGTAAAAACGGTGTATGTGTGACTCCTGACACTCCACCAGTTCCAGAGTTTGATCCTGAGAATCCTGATTGCTCAAAGGCTCAGGAACCACCCTATTAGTGGAAAATTTCGCCACATGGCCAAAAATATCCCTCCCAGTGATAATGGAAGAAAAGGGAGGAGAAGATAAAAAAGTTTTTTTTATCTGTTTTGTTGTTTGCTTTCGCTGGAATTGCCATGGCCGAGGTGATTCATGTTCCCAAGTCCGTTCTGGACAGCGAGAAAAAAAGTCTCAACTTCCTTATGGATAATTATTTCACTTCTCATCGCAGTGATGATCCTGAATTCAGAAAAGGATTGAAAAAAAAAATCAAGGGTTGGAACAAGCACATTAAGGATTGGAAAGATCTTGAGGATGGGGTGAGTATCTTTGCACAACGAAAGTCTCCTGTGTTTGATACTATTGCCGGATTACAATCATTTTCATACAAGGACAATGTGGTGTCCTCCTCAAGCTACGGGCCGTTTTTTGAATTAATGGGAACATGGTATTGGAAGTATCGCTGGCCTGTATTCGGTCTTGCGAAGTACCAGTATTTTGAACACCAGGGAAAGGGTGAGCTAGGGATATCCTACGAAACTGCAAAAATGTTTACCTTTGAACTTGGATTAAAGCGTATTCCGGTTACCTGGCCAGGTCTGTATCAATATGCATCTTTGGAGCGCGAGGAACTGGGGATTTTAAGTGGTCTTAACGTGGATACAACCAAGACGTTTATTGAAAGTGACTTGTTAGGGATTGTTAAAACTGCAAAATTGAAAATATTGTGGGTGAAGCTTGGATTGGAATATCATTTTGATTTTCTTGGACTGCCAAAAGAAGGTGTTATGCAGTTTTTGTACGGAAGGGCAATCAGCGGGAATGTTGAATTGGATGATGGTTCATCCAGTGCCTCGGTTGCAGGTAATAAATATATTTTTTCATTCAAGCAGTATTTCGCAGGGGATTTTTACCTGAGGACGAAGTTCCAGTATTATCTTTTGACAAAGGGTGTGGCCGGTAATGATTCAATGATCAGTTTTTCCTGTGGTAATACGTTTTAGTAGCAGCAGCTATCCGCTTTCCGCGATCTGCTGCAGTCTCGGCCACTGTTGCTGATTTCTGTTGCCGCTGCCGTGAAATCACT
>JAGLPP010000086.1 GCA_023137315.1 Bacteriovoracaceae bacterium | reverse complement strand
TTTCAAACTCCGGACAAGTCAAACCAGAAACGGCGTTAAAACAGGCCCATTATCAAATTCTAAGCGCCCTGAAAATTGAGTAGATCGCCTTTACATTTCCCTCCATTATAGGTATAGATATATCCGATGTTTCCTATTAGATAGTCATTGTAACTCCCTGTTATTACGAAGGTAATCATGAAGAAGCAATCCACAGAAAAATCAGGATACAAAATCATTTTATTATTATTTACAGTATTTCTGCTGCTTCCAATCCAGGTTTTTGCCGATTGGAAATACAGCTTCTACACGGATGATTCCCCTTACTATCTAAAGCTTAAAACGTCCGGTTTTATCCAACGCTTCCGCATTCACCAAAACGATTGCAACGACATAACCAACGCATACATTGAAATCCAAGGAAACAATGTTCCATTTAAAAAACAAAAAGGAAAATGGAAAAATCTTTTTGGTATCAACGAGGGTAACTACTGTTGGTACGAAGCTGAAGTAAAAAATCTGGATTTCAATTCACCTAAACAGAATAATTACCATGTTGTTCTTATGGATACATGGAACAAGCGCTGGTACTTTCACGGACCGGTTCTATCAATTCTGCCAAAAAACCGCATCAGCGACAAAAAAGACCGTAATCACGCCATCAGTCCTGGAACTGAAGGTGCCACTCCAACAGAAGGAGGAGGTGTCTTTTTCAAGATATGGGAACCAGATGCGGATGAAGTTCATCTGTTTGTTGGAAACAAAGGGCCATTTAAACTCGAAACGGACAGAGGCAGAAATGATCAAAGAAGGTCACATATCATACATCTTCCGTGGGTGAAAAACGGGGCCACATATCGCTTTAAATTTCTTAAAAACGGACGGTATGAATCACTCAGGGTCGGAAGCAACAACAGAGTGAGTGAATTCAAAGTTGATCCAATGGCACGCAAAATAATCTATGATTCCAAAGGTGGAAAGTACGATGGCTATCTGAATGTCAAGGCAGTCGTTGACGAAATTCCACATTATTCATGGAAAAATGATCTCTCCGTTTTAAATCTTCCGGCAGAACAAAAAAACAACTGGCTAATCTACCAACTTTGGCCCATGTCCTTCAACCCAAAACAGAAAAACAGTGAATCCGTTCCAGGAACATTCAAGGACATCATGGAAAAAAGTGACTACCTCGAATCTCTTGGAATTACGGCCGTCGAATTACTTCCTGTTCATGAATTCCGCCTTAAGGCCTCTTGGGGATACATGCTTGATTCCATACGTCTGATTGAAACAACCTATGGTACCCCGCACGACCTGATGGAACTTGTCGATAATCTACACGGAAAGAAAATTCGGGTGGTTTTAGACGTCGTATTAAACCACGTTAACAACTCACTCATCCGTGATCCGATAAATGAACACGAGAAAAACAGCAAATTCTACTCCGGTGACACCGGTTGGGGGCCTAAACCGCGCTTTTCAAGCGTAATGGTTAGAAAATGGATAATGGATTCCCTCATCGGTCTCGTCAGGGAATATCATGTGGACGGTTTTCGTTTCGACATGATCAAGTACATCTACCAGGACAACAAATCCGGTTACCAATTTTTACAGGAACTCAATACCGTCCTCAAAATGATTCACCCTGAAATCCATCTTATGGCAGAAGAACTGCCTGACAACGCATGGACAACTTTCCCCGTTGCAAATAGCGGACTTGCATACGACTCACAGTGGAGCGACCTTTTTAAAAACTTTTTTGAAAAGAATTTCGACCATTACCGCCCACACAGCAGGAATCTTGATATGGGAAGGCTTCTTGGTGCCTTGTACGGCTTTTCCAATCACGAACATCATAAATTCGGCCATCCGCTAAGAACAGTCAATTTTCTCGGAAGTCATGACTTTGTCGGAAACAGGGACCCAATAATCAGGATTGTTTCGGATTACCTGTCCACTGAGTCGGTTGGAACATCCAATTTCTACATGGTCCGCCCATTGAGTGAAACGCATGAATTGGAAGAAAAGTTCAGACTGATTCATAATCACTTCACCCACTCCCTTGGACGTCTGGCATATGGAATTTTATTCACAAAACCAGGCAATCTTTTGTTTTTCCAGGGTGAGGAGCTGGCCAGTGACATCAATATTCAAAATGAGTGGGATTACATTGAAGCGATGGCAAACATTCCAACAAGAAACATGGATCTTGAACGATTCATTACATCTCACAAAATGCCATGGGAATATCTTAATCCAGAAAATTCCAGCGCCATAACATTTCTGAACACATTCGAAAAACAACTTTTCAAAGGATACAATCTTTACTTTCGGGACATGATAAGTTTTAGAAAGAACAATCCCGGAATAAACAATCAGGAAGCCTATAACGTAAGACTGGCTTACGATGACTCCGTAATTTCCTACCAGATAAAAACACCGTCCGATGAATATTTCATTATCGGTAACTTCGGATGGCCAAAAAGTGGCGCATGGATACCGTTTCCAGCAGAAATGAATACATGGTGGCGTGAAATCATCAATTCCTCTGTAAAAAAATATGGCGGTGAAACCAATAAATTTACAAATATCCTCTCCCAGTTCGGAGGAAGAAGTAATCTGGTTCGTATTGAAGGTCCTTCAATTACAATTTTCAAAAAAGAACGCGGCCCGGCCATTACCAGAGACTTGTTTTTGGTCGGAACCATAAATAACTGGAGTACGGAAGATAAATTCAAACTCAAAAAAGCCGACTCAAAAGGTGAAAAATATCACATTCTTTTCAACTCCAACAAACAGGGCCTCCAGGAATTCAAGCTGTCAACAACAGGCTGGGAAATTGAAATGGGAAGCTCGTCATCCTCCAACACCCATTACGTCAATCATGGACAACTCAGCTATCTACCAAGCACACCAAACATACGGGTCCATCTTGAGAAAGCGAAATATGAATTTGAATTTAATTTAAAAACATTTGACTATAAATTCAAAAAACTGCAATAGGGGGAACTTCAGGATGCAATTTCAACGATCTTCAGGAATTCTTTTACCATTATTCTCTCTTCCGTCTCCACACGGAATCGGAGACATGGGACCTTCCGCATACAAGTTCGTTGACTGGTTGGAATCATCTGCCCAGGAAATTTGGCAAATGCTCCCCTTTGCAATGGCAAACAACTCAGGATGCCCATATTCCAGTTATTCCGCCTTTGGAGGCTATCCGCTTCTAATCAGTCCTGAAAAACTTTATGAGGAAGGACTACTGTCGAAAACAGATATCGAGATTCCAAATGAGCAATTTAAATACAAGGTTGATTATTCAAAAGTTCATGAATATAAACACTCCATTTTCAAAAAAGCCTTTAATCGATTCAAAAATAACAGTAAGTACACATCGAAATTTGAAGCTTTTTTAATAAAGGAAAATGAATGGATTAATGACCTTGCGATGTTTCTGGTACTTACATCAAAGTATGGCAATAACTGGAACGAATGGCCTGCACAATTTCGAAATCGAAATCCCCGGGAACTGAAGACATTCTCACAAACACATCAGGACGAAATACTTTATCACCAGTTTCTGCAATTTTTCTTTTTTCTTCAGTGGAATGAATTAAAAACCTACGCCAACTCCAAAAAAGTCAAGCTGATCGGCGATATCCCCATTTTTGTAAACTACCACAGCATGGATGTCTGGAAACATCGTCTTTATTTCAAGTTGGATCAAAAGGGACATCCATATGTAAGGACCGGCGCTCCCCCGGATGATTTTTCCAAGACAGGACAATATTGGGGCAATCCAAGTTACGACTGGAAGGAACTGGAACACAACGAATTTGATTGGTGGATACAACGAATCAATTTTATGTTGTCCCACTTCGATATTATACGCTTGGATCATTTTCGCGGTTTTGCTGCAACATGGGAAATTCCAAGTCACTCTGTTGATGCCCGTGATGGTTGGTGGTCCCACGTTCCAGGACATCAGTTTTTTAACAAGGTCCGGGAAAAGCTTGGATCATTACCGTTAATTGCGGAAGATTTGGGAAAAATCACACCGGATGTCCATCACCTTCGTGATACATTCAAATTCCCTGGAATGAAAATTTTACAGTTTGCTTTCGGAAAAGGTGACGTTAACCATCATCTCCCCCATAACTTTGGTCCAAATACAGTTGTTTACACCGGCACACACGACAACCAGACAACCAATGGCTGGTTTTGGAATCTTCCTGACGACATGGAAAAAAATTATATGCTCAATTACTCCGGCGCATTTAACCATGACAACATAAACTGGACACTAATAAATCTTGCTCTGAGCAGCCCTGCCAATCTCGCCATCATTCCACTCGCAGATATTATAGGACTTGGAAACGAGGCCAGGATAAATACTCCGTCTACAGTGAACGATAACTGGAACTGGCGTTTTAACTGGGATCAACTTAAAACAAAGGATAAAGAACATTTAAAAAGACTCTCCATACAACACAACAGATGCAGGGATAAATGAACGTCATAAAAAAATTTCTCATTATCTCAATCATTCTCGCAGGACTTGTAATTTGTGTTCTTCTTTTCTCCTCCGGATACATCACAATTGGTTTTGTCGCCGTTTTAATCTGGGCACTGACATCCATTATCGTGCTCCATCCGAAAGCATATCCCTTCCGTTTTATGTACCCAGGCCTCATTACGTTCTTCCTGTTCATGATCATTCCCATTCTTTTTACCGTCTATATCGGTTTTACCAATCTTGGAACTGGCCATCTTCTGTCACACTCACAGGTAAAGGATATCCTGCTTGGAGAAACCTACATACCAGACTCTGCAGGGACCTACCGCTATTCGCTACATGAAAAACATAATGGAAAAATTCATATCAATATTCGAAACACCGACACATCAAAAGTATATAATGGTGAATTGGACCTTGCCAATAATTACAAATTATCCGTCCGTCTGACAGAAGGAACCACAGACGCAACAGAACAATATATTTCACCCGGAAAAATATTTAAAATACTTCCAATCCTAAAAAAATACCAACTTACAATGCCGGACAACAAGGAAGTATTAAGATTTGCCTCCTCCAACTATCTTACTGACATAAGAAACCGTTACAGCAAAGTTGGAGAAAATTCCCTAAAGGATAATATTTCCGGGGATATCTACCATCCGGATATGTATATCGGCAACTACACAAACGGAAGAGAAAACATCTCCCCCGGATTTTTCATCAATGTGGGTTTCAACAATTTTATTAAACTTTTCACCAACAAAAGAATCAAGGGACCTTTTGTAAAAATAATATTTTGGACCCTCGCCTGGGCCCTGTCATCGGTCCTATTGACCTTTTCACTGGGAATATTTCTTGCCGTACTGGTAAACGGCAAAAAACTTCGCGGTAAATTTCTCTACAGAATTCTTCTCATCATTCCATATTCAATTCCATTTTTCATTTCCGTCCTGATTTTCAAGGGACTACTTAACAAGGATTTTGGAATTATCAATGAAATCATATCCTCTTCCTCAGTAAATAAAATCAACTGGCTTGGTGATCCTCTTCTTGCAAAAATCAGCTGCCTGATCGTAAATCTCTGGCTTGGTTTTCCATACATGTTTCTTGTTACCACCGGAATTTTACAATCCATTCCATCAAGCGTATATGAAGCCGCTTCGCTTGACGGTGCAGGACGCTTGGTTACTTTTAGAAAAATCACACTTCCTCTGATTATGTCGGCAGTGGCCCCACTTCTGGTTGGCTCTTTTGCATTCAACCTCAACAATTTTGTTGGAATCTATCTTCTGACAGGTGGAGGCCCTCCAATGATTAATGCAACCACTCCGGCGGGTGAAACTGATATTCTGATTTCCTATACCTACCGACTTGCATTTGAGGGAGGCCAGGGACAGGATTTTGGAATGGCCTCGGCAATAGCACTTATAATTTTCATACTTATTGCCGTTCTAACAGTTATTAATTTCAAACTATCCGGAATGTTCAAGGAAAACACCAAAGGTGCAGAATGAATAACAATTTCAAAAAGGAAATAGAAAATCTTGCAAAACATTTACTGATAATCGCCATCCTGATGATTATTCTTTTTCCTGTCGTATACATCATATCAATCTCATTTAATGCAACCGGAAGTATTGGTTCCGAAATTATTCCAAAAAAATTGTCCCTGGAACATTGGAAATATATACTTGGTATGAAATACATCAATTCATTCTCAGGACAACTCCAGGTTTCCAACTTTCCAATTCTGACATGGCTTTTTAACTCAATAAAAATCTCCCTCATTACATCGATTCTGATGTTGGTTCTGTCAACCACATCCGCATACGCCCTCTCACGCTTTCGCTACAAGGGACGCCAAAGTTCACTCATGATTCTGATGGTTGTTCAAATGTTTCCAAACATTATGGCCATGGTGGCCTTTTATCTTATGCTTAATTTTCTTGGAAGATATATTCCCGCCATTGGAACAGACACTCATGGTGGACTCATTCTCGTCTACCTCGGAGGAACACCTTTCAATATATGGCTTATCAAGGGATACTTTGACACCATTCCAAAATCCATAGAGGAATCCGCCATAATGGATGGCTGCAGTCGTTTTCAGGCCTTTTATAAAATTGTACTTCCACTATCAACACCAATATTGGCCGTCGTCGGACTTTTAACGTTTATCAACACATTTTCTGATTTTATTCTTCCGTCAATACTACTTAAGACCCAGGATAAGCTGACCTTCGCCGTCGGAATTCAAATCTTCATTTCAGAGTCTTTCTCAGGCCGATGGGGACAATTCGCTGCTGCATGTATTCTTGGTGCCTTTCCAATTTCCACAATCTTCCTATGCATCCATAAATATATTGTTTCCGGCCTTACAATGGGTGGCTCAAAAGGGTAAAACCGAGAAATTTTCTCCATTGCTAGCTGCAATCATGCACAATTTGACATCTTTGTGCACTTTCCAACGTAATGTATCATAAAAAAAGGACACTACTATGACCGATCAACAATTATCGAACGATCAAATCAATATTCTTAAGAACAAGGTCATACAACTCGGCCAAAGGCACAGAACTGTTGTTACGGCCCTAAAAAAAGATTTTAAAAATATCCTGACAAAATCATCACAAACACTCACAGAAACAAGAAGCAAGTCCGCTCAACTTGAACTTGAACTCAAGGAAGAAAGAAAAAAAAATTATGAACTCGGCAAAAGAGTACAAGAGGTTGAAGGAACGGATTCTCACGAAGAAATCATCAAACTTAAAAATTCCCTGAATGAAGAAATCCATAAGTCCACGGAATTGACGAATCAGCTTAAACGCGCTGCCATTCAAGACAGTGACATTCAATCCATGAAGGAAGCCGCTTACAACAAGGCCAAGATTGACAGACTTCAAGAAGACATCAAACAGGAAATTGCAAGAAATGCCAGACTCAGAAACGAATCCGAGGAGGAAGTCAGGGAACTTAAAAAGGAGTTTAAAAAGCAGCACGAAATATCCGAAGACTCATTGAATAATGCCAAAAAGAAGATCAAACAACTCGAGGAAGAACTCAAGATCACAACAGAGAAGGCCGAAAGTGATACAATCGACATTGAAGAAAAAAAACGGAAACTCGACATTGAAAGTAGTGAGCTTGAAAAGGCAATCGAGGACAAAGATATAACAATAAAAAACCAAACTGAAGATATTAGTAATAAAACAAGTGAAATCAGTGACCTTAAACAAAATATCGCCGATATGGAAAAAGACCATGAGGAAAACATTGAAAATCAAAACGGACTGGTCAGAGAACAGGAAAATGAAATATCCCGCCTGAATCTCCTCACAAACCGATATGATCTTATTACCATGGGAAGAGAGGTTGCTGTTATAAGGGAAGTTGTCCAATCCCTGTTGCGACGTGGTACGCAACAGGAATTCGTAGCATCCCTTAATGAAACAATCTCTATAAGAAAAAAACTGAAAAGAAATATTGAAAAAATAAACGAGCTTACTTTAAACTATCACCAAAAGGTGAGTGAAGCCGAAGACCAACTCCGAAACCATATTTACATGGAAGAAACAACAACAAAGTAATATGACAATTGGAAACAGAATACTGACTCTTAGAAAGAAAAATGGGCTTAAAAGAACAGAGCTGGCCAGAATAATTGATGTCCCAGTCCCCACGCTTAGAGATTGGGAAAAAAACCTCTCTCTTGGAAAATCCCTGCTGGATAAACTAATTCCGCTTTCACAGGAATTAAATGTCAGCATCTCGGAAATATTGACTGGCAAAAGTGACGATGATCTTTCAACGGATCTCGCTTTTATATCTCCTGATACACCAACTCCTGAATATTGCAAAATAAGATTACTGCATTTTTTAAGATTTAACTCTCTTGACTGTAATCTTTATGTCAAACTCTCAAACAAAAAATATGTCAAGATCATCAACAAGTATGATCTCTATACCACTGACGACATCTTAAAATTTGAAAAAAAAGGAATTAATGATTTTTACGTCAAGGGTAATGACTACATACCATTTGTTGAAAACCTTATCAATATCATCAACTTAAAAGTATCAGACCGAAAAAATGCCACCAAACAACATGCAAGTATTTTCATGACAACGAGTGAACTGATAAATCAATTAATCCATTCCATCGGCATTACAGAACAAACAAAAAAAACAATTGAACATGTCATCTACAACACTGTAAATGCCATCGAACAAAACCCGAAAGTTGCAAATATTCTTTCCAAAATAAATATTGGAAAAGAACCATATATCTACGAACACTCCCTGCTTCAAAGTTATATCTCATCGAGTCTCATAAGTATTATGAATTACTCATCCGAATCAATTATGCATAAACTTTGTCTCGCAAGTTTTCTACACGATATTACGTTTAAAAATACGAAACATGCAAAACTCAATAATCTGGACGGACTTTCCTGGCAGGATTTGAAGATCGTCAGCAATCATCCCGCCAAAGCGGCACAGCTGGCCACAACATTTAATAACTTTTTCATGGATGTGGATAAAATTATCATTGACCACCATGAAACCTTCGAAGGAGATGGTTTCCCCAGGGGTATTGGAGCAAATCAAATTCCACCGCTGTCCGGACTTTTTATCATATGTCATGATATTGTCGATCTCATATACGATACTGAAAAAGAAAAATTCTCCTCCAATGAGTTTTCAAAAATCATCAATTCAATTAAAAACAAATACAGCGCATTTACTGATATCAAACACGTCATGGAAATCATGGCAGGCCTGGATAAACTGGTTGGGTTAAAAAGCTAGATTGAGACCTGATTTGGGATCAAAAAGATGTATCGCATTCATATTAAAATGAAACCCTACATTCTCCCCTATCTTCGGAATATCCCCGCCCATCATTTCAACGGTATATTCATTAAGGCCTGACTTGCAGAATGCGAAAGCATTCTTACCGAGAAGTTCCACCATATCCA
This sequence comes from Bacteriovoracaceae bacterium, assembly GCA_023137315.1. GTDB lineage: Bacteria > Bdellovibrionota > Bacteriovoracia > Bacteriovoracales > Bacteriovoracaceae > JAGLPP01. The sequence goes on along the minus strand of JAGLPP010000086.1, from coordinate 3,367 downwards.
CTGAAGCAATCAACGAGTCCTCTCCGGAGTCCTGGTGAAGTGGTTTTATTTCGTGTGGTCTTATTCCCATAACAACTTCCATGCCTTCTTTTAACATATGTACCTTTGATTCCGGTACAGGCAACAGGATATGGCCATCGCTCGTCTCCAGATGAAACATTTCATTCTTTTTGACTACAGTAACATTAAATAAATTCATCGCAGGACTGCCAATAAAAGTCGCCACAAAAACAGTTCTTGGGTTATCAAAAACCCATGTTGGTGTTCCGACCTGCTCTATCACACCATCATTCATGACAACAATTCTATCGGCCAGTGTCATCGCTTCCAGCTGATCGTGAGTAACATAGACAGTGGTCGTCTTGGTCACCATATGAAATTTTTTAATCTCTGATCTCATCTTTGATCTGAGTTTTGCATCCAAATTGGATAGTGGTTCATCAAAAAGAAAAACATCGGCCTTTTTAACCAAAGCACGTCCCATCGCCACTCTTTGTCTTTGCCCACCTGAGAGTGCTGACGGTTTTCTTCCAAGATATTCTTTAAGATCAAGCATTTCCGCAGCTTCGTTGATACGTCCTTCGATCTCACTTTTAACAAGACCTCTTTTCAAAGTCAGTCCAAAGGCCATATTTTCGTAAACATTCATATGAGGGTATAATGCATAGTCCTGAAAAACCATCGCCACCCCTCTTTGACCTGGAGGAACAGGATTCATTCTTTTCTCACTAATAAAAAGATCACCCTTGGTAATATCCTCAAGTCCTGCAATCATTCTAAGTGTTGTGGATTTTCCACATCCGGAGGGCCCGACAAGAACAATAAACTCCTTGTCTCTAATTTCGAAAGAAAAATCCCTGACGACCTCATTGCTGCCATAAAACTTATGGATGTTTTTTAAACTTACACGAATCATTTCACTTTCCCCTTCCGCTAAAACCAGACCTCTCCCTGCAATCCCCAATTGGACGCCGAAGTTTCACTTTCATAAGGACCGCCATTATCAATTTGTCCGCGATTTGCCCTGTTCCAAAACGTCTTGGCATAAAAAGCACGAAGCTGTGGTCTTCCCCAAATTGATTTTGAAACACTAACCTGGGGGGCAATTGCAAATCTCGTAAGTGTTCTCTTTTTTTCCAGTTGACGATCTACAACAGAATATCCCGCTTGAAACGCCAACTGATAGTGATCAGTAAAATAATACAACGGGGAAACACCAACATTATACCAAATCTCACGTGCTGCGGTCTGCGTTCCATAATCACGAAGCTCCATTGTTGCAGCAGCGTGAAACTCGATATTTTCAAGTGGTTTCAATGTAAGATGCTCTACAAAACGGAGGCGATTTGATTTTTCCTGGATCCTATGGCCCTCACTTCCCTTCTCCAGTGCCGCTGTTCCATACAACGAAAATTCATCAAGAAGTCCTTTTCCATAAAGAACGGAAAAATGGTTAAAGCCTCCGACCAGACTCCGATCCCAAAGCACTCCAAAAACGTGGCCTTTGCTGGAATCATACTCGATGGCCCATTGCTTGCCATCAGGGGAATTGGCGTATCCGGCCCAAATCATCAATTTATCCTTACCAGTGATTTTTATATCTTTTAAACGCGCATCCCAAAGAGTTACTCCGTGACGTCCTATTTCAGAGGTTGTTGTACCTACTTCACGCAACTGCGCCAAATGAAGTTTTCCAATTCCTGTTGGAATATTTCCAACTCCGCCACCAACACCGGAGGTATCAGCAAAATAATACCAGTCATTCATCCACAGATCATTTTCGCGATAGAATCTTTTTCCGGCCCAATAGGTCAAGGGTAATTCTCCAAATCTTCCACCTTCAAAATACAACTCTCTCATGGCCACGCCTGGAGCTTCCCAATTGGTGTGTCCATCTGCTGAGGCCGCAAGACGGATTTGGGAATAAAAAAACTTTCCATTTCCGGTTTTGCTTTTTAAGTGGTTTCCACGAAAAGCAATTTCCCCGTAATTCTCACATTCATTACCAAGTCTGAATTCGTTACCAGAGGCACCACCGTTACTGATACAAACCTGATCACCACCCTTGCCGTTTGTTCCACTTCCGGCCCTCATATAACCGAAATAATCCAGAAAATTCCCTGGAAGCGGGTATGCAGAAAATGAGAGTAAAAACGTTAAAATTACAACTATCGACTTAAATTTCATAAAATCTGTCCCCGTATTAATTGGCCACCAGAATATATAATATTTTGAATTAAATAGAAAGAAGGCCTTTAGTCAAGATTCAGTCAATTTCAAAACGTGCAGGAATCTTCATCAGATATTTTATAATATCCATGGGTTTTTCATCCTCATAGAGAACCTGATAAACTGCGTTAAATATTCTTGCCTTGATTTCGTATTTCTTGGACATCCTATAGGCTGCAAGAGTCGTTTTATAACCTTCAACAACATATCCAACCTCTCCAAGAATTTCCTCCGGTTTTCTTCCTTTTGCGATTTCGAGACCGAAATTTTTATTTCGTGAAAGATCTCCTGTTGTTGAAAGAATCAGATCGCCCATACCGGAAAGTCCGTAAAAAGTCTCAGGTCTTGCATTCATGACCTTCCCGAAAGAGGTAATCTCGGCAATCCCACGCGTAATCATGGCAGCACGTGTATTGTAATTGAACCCAAGCCCCTCAAGAATCCCTCCTGCAATCGCAAGAATGTTCTTAAGTGCTCCACCTAGAAGCACACCCTTTACATCATAATTTGGAAGAACCTTGAAATAAGGAGTCTGCATCATGTCGGCAATTGCCATCAAAACCTTTTTGGAACGACCTGCAAGTGAAACCAGCGTAACCTGTTTATCCACTATCTCCTTGGCAAAGGACGGCCCGGATAAAAAAGTAAAATTATCCCTGTAATCTGAAAAAAAATTAAAATACAGGTCATCCGTAAGCTCCAAGGTAACAGGATCAATACCCTTGGCAAGCGAAACCGCTAGAATATTTCCAGAAAGAATTTTTTCCACGTTCTTGAAATTTTCAAAAATATAACCGGTAATCGCGGTTGACGGAAGGCCGAAAACAAGAAGGTCAATTTCCCCCTCCTCCATGTGGACATCTTTCCATGAAAGAACGGCCTTGATGTTTTTTTCGAGTTTTTGTCCAGGAAGATAACATTTATTCTCACGACATCCATTTATATCATCGGCAATATTTTTTGAGCGCCCCATGAGAATAATATTTTCAAAATTATGGGCCAGGATATTGGCAACAGAGGTCCCAAATGCCCCACTTCCGATAACAAGTGCTTTTTTATATTTTTTCTTTTTCATTTAAAGCGCAATAAGACCGTTTATCACTGAGGTTTTTTCATAAAGTTCCACAACCTCAGGCCC
>JAGLPP010000085.1 GCA_023137315.1 Bacteriovoracaceae bacterium | reverse complement strand
TTACCAAGTTCTCAAAAGTGTAGAGAATGGAGAAATTGAGGTTCTTAAATGTAAAATAAGAAAGATCAATGAATTAGGAAAGTTGGGGGAAGATGCTATTTCCCGTGCCATAGATGAGAATCTTAGTAATATGGAGGCATTGGAAATTATTGAAAAGGTACAAATTAATCTTGCTGTAGTAGCTACAGAGCTTGGCAATAAAGTTGGAAAATTTAAAAAGCTGGGAGACAAAATTGAGCAGGAGTGCGTTGAAGAGAATGTTGTTCTAAAAGGATATTCTATCAATGAACTTCAATGTCGAATTAATAAGGTTAATGAATTAGCACTATTGGGATCAGAGGCGATTGACCGTTCCATACAAGAGAGTCTTTTTGACATCAAGGCCCTGCAGATTATTGATCAAGTCCTTGGTCATCTAAATAGTATAATGAATGAAGTTCACCAGCAATATGGTGAGTACGAATCAATCGGTAATGATATTGTTGAAGAGTGTTCAACAAATTAAATCTCTAAAGAGTGGGAACGGCTGAAACAGCTGTTCCTATACGTAATATTTAAATAATATCAGATAGATACGAACTGTCTGGGTTGTGAATTTATGTAAAATATTCATCGACTATTGCGGTGCACAATGGCTTAATATATAAACACTTATGCAAATTTATGAAGATTATCATTTATTTAAACTAAAGGAAGAGTTTTCCAAGAGGGAGCGAAAAAATCCCAGCTATTCGCTAAGGGCTTTTGCCAACTTTCTTGGAATAGATTCAGGTAATCTAAGTGCTATCTTTAGAAAAAAAAGAAACTTTCCTCGAAATAGAGCTGCTGCTATCGCAGATAAACTGAATTTGACCAAGGATGAGCGAGGATTGTTTCTCTTGAGTATAGACAGGAACAAATTCAAAATTGATGGAATAAAAGTCATTCCTCAGATGAAAAGATTTCTTAAGGAGAAGAGTCATTTCGACATAATCGCAGAATGGGAGTATTTCACCCTACTCACCTTAATGAATTGTTCAAGTTTTAAATCAGATATTGGCTGGATTGCCAATAGACTCGAGATATCACATGAGAGAGTAGAGGTTCTTCTATATAATTTGTTAGATATTGGTTTTATAAAACAAGAAGATAATCAATATATTAGAATCACACCAGATTTGGAAACATCTGAGGATGTAATTTCTTCAGCATTACAAGAATCACATGCTGAAAATCTTGAAATGAGCAGAAGGAAATTAAGTGAAATAGACGTATCTCTTAGAGACTTTAGCAGTATGACAATAAAGGTCAATCCTAAGAGGATTCCAGAGGCAAAAAGCATTATTAGGGAATTTCAGGATAAATTAGAAAGTCTTATGGAAACAGATGATGCCGAAGAGGTATACATATTCAATAGCCAATTATTCCCTCTTACCAAAGTTGAGCAACCAGTACTAAGGAATTAGAGATGAAAAGATTTGTTATAGCTTTAATTGTACTGTTTTATTCCATGACAACATATGCATATCTAGTAGAGGGAGATCGCAAGGGTAACGGCGGGGTTGGTTACTCATGCAAAAGCGGCTTGTTTTCAGAGACCCAAATATTTCTAGCGGATACATATGAGATTTTTCATGAAAGTGAACGTTTTACGACACTAATAAACCATTTTGAGAAAAACTCCATAGAGGATGCCCTTGAATATTTTCTAGTGAATATTGCCAGGCATGATCAACAATACGCTACTGATTTGAGAAGAAAGCTTAAAGAGTTCAATTATCAATTTGTTCCCAAAGTTAAAGAGACAAATGATCACTATTTAAAGAGGGCCAAGTGTCCAAAAGGTAAAGGTCAGATTATTCAGCTTGCACGACAAGAAGATAATAACATTATTCTGGCGATGGATAGTCAAAAAATGCCAATTATTGAGCAAGCGGCATTAAGGTTACATGAAGCAAGAATTGGTCTTGAAAAAGAGTTAAGCAGATTTAAATTTGATACAACTCCTGTAAGAAAATGGGTAAAAGAGATAGTTAATCTAAAACTTGCTGACTTGGTATCCTTTGTATTCAACAAAAAAGGGACTGTTTTATTTGGTTATGAGAAAGTAGCAAAAAAAGTTAGACTGGAATTTGTTATATATGGTCATGCTAATTATTACGAAATTAATGCAAGAATTCTTAACAATAGTAAAAACATAATAGTGAAGAGAAAAGCGATTAATGACAATAATGGTGTCATTGTCATTGAAATCCCTGTCGATGAGTTGAAGAAAAAAGTATTTGTACTTAATTATAGTTGTCTTGTGCTGTATCAGAACTACGCAAGGTATGATATCAAAGTGTATCACGATGATGTCTTATGTAAGATCTTTCCAGTGTTAGATATCAATGAAGACAGTGATTCGCTTAATTATGATTTGGGACTTATTCTTTTTTACCCGATTAGTGAAAATATGGATAGGACCGATTAGATACCTATTGAACATGTTTTACATCCGGCCAATGCAATTTCCCGCCTGGATAAGATAATTTCTGCATTAATATTCCAACATGTACAACATCAAACGGGCATAGGAATAGATAATTTTTGGGAACTTTGGAAAAATTGCAAATCGCTCAATGTTTAATATCGAGTTTAAAGCTTTTTGAATGGGCATTAAATTCAGGAGCGTAATAGGATTCGATATGTGCCATACCGCTTTGATACGTTCCCTTGTGAAAAATCTTTACATCATATTCAAAAACATAAGATCCCTTGGGAAGATAATCGAAGTAAAAATGGCTGGCGGTATCTCTGGTGGATTCATAATAGCCAAGTGCATCCTGCCATTTATAAGTTGAAAGTACATTCACAGGTTCAGTGCCAGAACCTCTCATATCCTTCATATGTACAAATTCCATATCACGATCCACATCAAGTTCCACTTTAACAGTAAGAGTATCTCCAACTCTTGGAGATTTCTTTGTGACAGGAATCAATGTTGGCCCTTTCTTTGTGTTCACCTTTATAAAGAGCATTTTTTTGAGTTTGAGAGGGGTTTTGTGTGGAGTAATTTTTGAAATATCCTCGAAATATTGCCAGTGAAGTCCTCCCCAGGCAACTCCCTTGTCTTTTTTTACAATTTCAATTTCACCCATGGAGGATTTTATTTTTTTCGATGAATATCGGGCCTCATAAAAACCGCTTCCAGGAATGATATTTTGTGCCTTTACTCTTTTTCTTCCAAGTCTGGTAATGACGGTTTTTGCATTGGAAAGAAGATTGTCACCTCTCATTAAAAGGGCATAAACGGCATCTGTAGTTGCCTTGGATGTCCTCCATTTTTGGGTTTGTTTTTGTTTTAACAACCAGACTTTGAGTTTTTCGATTTCCTTTTTTGTTCCGCCAAGTTCGTTGAAGGTTTCAATCATAAGTGCCTGTGTTTCAATGGGGGCCTTGTACCACCACCACGAGTAGCGGTCTTTTTGCCAGTACATTCCCATCTCACTGGAATGAAGTGCTCTCTCTCTGAGGGATTTTATGATTTCAGATGAAATTTTCGATCTTTGAAAACGATGTGAACCCAGGGCCACACATCCTTCAAGAAAGCGGCTTCCAAGTTTTTGCCAGAACTTTTCTGCCTGCCCGAGATAATAATTTATAACCTGTTGATATTTTCCATTTAACGGCATTTCTTTCAGAAAAAGAGAGCGTGTGTAAAGATAGAAAACAGCTATTGATTCGAGGTGATTATTGTTTTTTCGAATTATTGAGGAGTATCGTTGATACATCCGTTCGTCCAAAGCGTTCAACGATTTTGAGACAATGTTTTGATTTATTGGAATATCCAAATGCTTTAATCTTCCCAATCCTGTAAGGATATGGAGAGTGATAAAATCATTGCGTCCACCTCCCGGAAACCATGACCAGCCTCCATCAGAAAGCATGAGTGTCTCAAGCTTTTTCCATTTTTGATCAATGGTTTGTTGAAGTTTCTCCTTGTTAAAGAAGTGGGATATTCTGGCGATGGATTCTTTTTCATCCTTGGCATCAATAACCCACGGAGTTTCATTCAAAATAATGCTTTTAAGATCCTGGTCCAGTTCAAGTTTGGACTTCATGTTCCTGGTATGTTGCCATTTTTTGAGTGTTTCGATGATTTTCGGATGTTGTTCGATGATCATTTTTCCAAGACTTGCGGTGTAGATTTTGTGAAAAACCTGCTCAGGGGTTTCATCATCAAGTGATGATATCCATGGCAGGGCCTGTACGGCGTACCAGGCTGGATTGGAAGTCATCTGAAGCACAAGTTTGTGATGCTTGAGAGTTTTGCTTTTTTTGGATTTAACAAGCTTTTTGAATTTGAATTTCTTTTTACCTTTCCCGCTTATCCATAAGGGTTTGGACTCGTGAACCAGAATTTTTCTTGAAAGAACAGGAATGATACCTTCTTCGCCATCAGTATAGTTGTTGCTTTTTGCTTTTATCCTGTAAAGGATTGGATTGATTATATCTGGAATGGAAAGTTTCCAGGAAAAACTTCGTGATAGTTTATCGTTAAGCTGAAAGGTTTTTTGTGATTTATCTTCCTTGATAATATGTGAAAGACTCTTGCCTGTTATGGCATCTTCAATCTCCAACACGACTGTTCCCGCAAGATCCTTTCCTGAAAGATTGCTGATTTTGGCGGCCAAATGAAGTTTATCACCCTGTCTTAAAAATCGGGGAGCGTTTGGTGTGACCATGAGATCCTTGCGGGAAATAGCCTCAGCAATAAGTTTACCGCTGGCAAGATCATTTTGATGTGCCATGGCCAAAAGTTTCCATCCGGTAAGAGTTGGAGGGACCACAAAATTTATCCTGACTTCTCCCTTGGAGTTACTGACAAGGTGTGGTTTGAAAAAGGCAAGAGGAGTCGGATTTCTTCTCATTGCCTTTTTATTTTTTTGTTTTTTCCCTGACTTGATTTTTTTTGCTTCAAAAGTTATTTCATTGTCGGCCATGATGTTTGTTTTTTGCATGGATTTTCGCATACCCATTCCGCTTGATTCAGTACCTGGAAAGCTTAATCCATAGTGATGATTAATATGTGGAAAAAGATAATAGAATGCATTCTCAACATCATGGATGAAACGTGGATATTTTCTGTGTACAAATTTTTGTGGAAAACCATAATTGGATATCCAGTTAATCATTTTTTTATAATACAGATTGGTCCTTAGAGGTGATTCACTGCCATATTTCCAAAATACACCGGAAAAATCTCCAAATGAATGCCTGGAAAATGTATCGAGTGAGACATCATACATTGTTGCCACCATTTCGAACGCAGTTTTGTGAGCATTTTTTCCCTTTATGGTAATGTCTATATGTTCTTTCTGTCCCGGAGTAAAACGCTTTTTCATCCTTTCAACACTGATAGACAGCTTTTTTTCAGGACGAAGAATACTAATATATTTACTGTAGGCGTAGAGTCGATTTTCTTTGGCGAAATAGACCTGTAGTGTGAATCCACCTTTGTGAGTATCTGTGATTTTTTCCTTTATAAAATGAAGAGTCCCACGAGAACTCCAGAAACTTTTGATAACCTTGTTACCTTGAATAAACATCACATATGCTTTGGAGTTTGGATATCCTGTTCCCCAAAGTGCTTCAAGTAGATCACCTTTTTTGAGTTTATTTGATTTCAAGGTGAAAAATGAATTTACCATGGCCGGAAATTCAGGTTTTTTGGAAAAGACTATAAATTCCTTTTTTACGGTTATATTATCCTGATGGGCATCTTTTGTTATTAATTCCGCACGATATGCACCTGATGGCAGATTTACTTTGATTGTCTTTTTTCCATAATGGGTGTTCCATTTGATTTGTTTGATTTTTTTACCGGAAGGCCAGTTGTGATAATCGGATGGATCTTTGGGAATATTGTGAATGTTTTTATTAACAATAAACCAACGGCGTGACGGCGTGAAAATCGGAGATCTTCGAATGGGCCTTTTGGGCCCCTCAAGCGAATATATGTTTACTTTCCCATTCTTGGAGACTGGATTTCCATCAAGTGTTTCAGTTTTGATTTCCATGTTGAATGGAACACCATGCTCCGTCCAGTTTGAAACAAGAAGGTTCGCACGTAAAGTTACATATCCGACGTGAATATTGATGTCGGATGATCTGGTTTCGCCTGAAGTGTCAATAACGTCAACACTGATATTGTAATTGAACCAAGGATTGGTTTCAGGAGAAATTCTTCGATCAGGAAGCGCCAGGAATGAAATCTTGAATTTTCCATCGGAATTAGTTTTGATGATACCTTGCTTGATCGGTTTTTCCTCTATCCATGGGTTGAACCATCGCCACCACCATGGCAGATGCGCTCTTCTTGAAACGGAGAATTTTACTGATCCATTGTTAAGTGGAGCACCTGAAAAGCTTTTGGCCATGCCTTCAATTTCAACTTTTTCATTAACCTTGAATTCCTTTTTGGGTTTCAAAAGGGTGACTTCAAAGCTTGCTCTTTTATATTCCTCCACTCGAATTTGAGTAACTCCACGAGGAGAGGAACTTTTTATTTCCATGGTACCGGTCAATGTTCCCGACGGTGCCATGAATTCACCACAAAATGACCCGAACTTATTGGCATTAAATGTTCTGGAAGCAATCTTTTTTCTGTGCGTATCGTGGAGAGTGACCAAGACTGACTTGCAGGGAAAGGTGTTATAGTGATCCTTTTTGTGGTTCGCTTCATGGCATATACCCTTGAAAAATATTTTTTGTCCAGGTCTGTAGATACTTCTGTCGGTGAAAAAGATAACGCGTTTTTGTGCTTTTTTGTAATGGGAATGGCCATGGCCCAGATAGGAACGGAAAAGGACATTTCCAGTATCAGATTTTGCAAAAAGAATATATTTGTTCCTGTACATTTTATCTTTTTTATTCGGGATGGAAAAAGTGCCGTCTTGTTCGGTGTGTGTTGTTGTATATAAATTAAATATTCCCTCTTTTTTCTTCTTGCGATAAACATCAATTTGTCGGTTTGAAAGCGGTTTACCATTTGCTGAATTCAAAAGAAGGCCATGATTATGCTCTGAATAGGACCGGGATAATATAAGAGTGTCAGTCTTCCAAAAATCAATATAAAGGACCTGGTTGTTTTTCTTTTGTTCAAAATTCTCACTTTCTGATGCCATAAGGACATAAAATCCGTAAGGGATATCCTTTAATACTATTTTTCTATCTTTCCATTCGTAATTCGGATCTGGACTTAAACTGACGGACCATTTCTTGATTGTTTTTTGATCAAGCAGACTTTGAAGTTCTTTTTCGTTACGATTGTCGCTCAGAGTACCCCATTTCTTTTCAATTTTTTTCTTCCAGTCATCCTTGACGATTTTAAAATGGAGCCTGTTCATGTTTTTGAAACGCAATTGAAGAAATGAATTATGTTGTCCGATATTGCTTTCAAGTTGGATTTCAAATCCCTTCTGTTCGATACGTTCTGTAAGGTTGTAGCACTGTCTTGCTCCATCGGAATCGGGGAAAGATTTTTGTGCCTTCTTGCAAAATGTTATTGCATTTATATTTTTACCTTGTTCGTGTTCGGTTTTTGCATAATGGTAAATTGCCAGTGTTGCCATTTCATTTTTCTTGTATTTTTCGAAGATTTCCATCATTCTTGTCTGGAAAATCCTGTTTTTGTCAGCTCCTGTTCCGTGTTGGTTTAGGAAGAGAAGTCGCATGATGTCAGTATCAATAAAAGCTGAAATGCGGTTACTCTTTTTTAAAAAAATCAAAAGGTCCTTGTATAGCCCTAGGATTGTCAGTTTGGCGGAGTCATTGTCCACCGTGGGAAATGGATGAATAATAAATTTTTCATGATTTGAGAAAAAATCCGAGCTACATTCCAGTGTGTAGTAATCCGGTGAAGACGACATTGTTTCCTTATTGAAATTAATGGACTCTCTGAGGAGGAACTCATATAAGGTCCTGCAAAATTTCTTGTCATCACTTCCTTTGGTTATGATTCCTTCATAATCCTCAAGTAATTGGGTCTGGAGGATTTTTTTGTTTGAAAGTGATTCATCAAAAAGGTTTTTTATTTCCTTGAAGATCCTGGCAAGATCCCATTTCGTAAAATTATCACTATGGGCACCATGTGTCCTTGTTCTGGTTCTGAAGGTATAGCTCATGGATTTGTAATAATTCCAAAACCAGATCGCCAGAATTGATTGCATGACAGGCTTGATTTCGCGTGGAGATCTTTCGATTTCACTTCTTAAAAGTTGAATTTTTTTTGCTGTTCCCTCAGCATCAATAATGGCACGATTAATATGTTTTTTTACGAGCGCCAGTAAAAGAAAACCCTTGTGGTCCTTGTACTTCGCTTTTTGCTCCAGCCTTGCAATATGCTTAAGTGCCGTTTTGGGTAATTTTTTTTCTTCGGCAATACCAACATCTTTCAGGATGGAATTAAAATTTGTTGCAATGGATAGAGTGGGAATAATTGCCAGCAATAATACTGGCAAAATGAGTCGCATTTTTATCACAGGGATTCCCTTTTAATTCAGGATGTTTATTTGAAACCGACGTTTTTACGGCATTGTTCTAGAAATTCCTCGATATTTTCAGTGTTATATTTCACGATGTTTTTTAAATGAAAGAAGGTGGTTGAGTCCATTTTTAGAAAAGTGACTGCAAAGCCGTCCTCGTCATATCGAACAACCTTTCCGTCGAGTTTCATCTTAATGGGTTCTATGACTCCGCTCTCGAGAATAATTGTGACATCACACAAAGTATCTATAAGAGGTCTTTCTTTGGAGATGATAAAAACTCCATTCACACTGATATCCTTGGATTTGCAGTTTTCAATAGAGAGATTGGGATAGCTGATATCGACCCTTGTTTTAAATTTGCCTCTTACTTTGCCTTTTTTATCCATGATTCCTCCTTCTTTTCGTTTGATATTATATCTATTTTACGGGATAAAATACACAGAATATTAATTGACTATAAAATGTAAGATTTACCCTTCGCAGCAGTTGGTGTAGGATGGGCATGTAATTGTTCTTTAATAGGGGGGTATCCTTGCCCCAGGGTAATAAAAATGGGAACCAAGCAGATACCGGATATTCCTGATTTTGAAAAGATCAAGACATTACTTGATACGGAAAGAAAGACATTTATCAGGGAGAATGATTTTTCAAATGAGGATGAGTACGTAAGAAGTACTGGTGATGCAGTATTAATTCTTGATTTTTTATGTGAAGTACAAACCGAATTCTGGAGATTGTTCAATCGTCAATCATCCTTGATTTCCATATTTAACAGGGATTTTTCTTCATTTCAGGAATTTATACAGCGCGACATGGTGCTTGAGATTTGTTTTATAGATGATTGCCTCTTTCCAGACAAGGATCTGTTTTATTTTGCAGAGGATGGCAAAATTCTTCCAGATGTGTTGGAGGATTACAAGGAAACTTTCAGACAGTGGATTATAGAAATGGAAGGTGCACATTTGTCCACTCAGGAAAAATTATCAACTGATTTTGACATAAAATTGAAATTCAAGGAGCTTCAATGCCAGTGTGTCCGATGTGCTTCAGATTTTCGTACGATTTTAAGAGATACGATTTATAATGAATGTCTTGAATTTGTTAAAGATGCCCGTGATAAAATAGAAGAATCCGTTTCAGATGGAATAGAAAAAACAAGCAATATCTATCGTCAGCTACAGAAAAATCTGGATAAAAAGTTCTTCTCAATCCGATACCAGCTTAAAAGAACTGCACTTAACAGACTCGAAAATCAAATTAAGAAAAAAATCAGGGATATTTTTGTCTATCCATCAGAGCTTCCTAAAAAGCATGTTGAAAATCTGAATATTTTTTTCGCAAGTCTTATAAAAGAGCAGGGATTAAGCGATGATTTGATTGCAGAAGTAGAGTATGATCGCTTCTATAAAAGACTCTCAACAAATATCTGGAAAAATGAAAGGTATCTTGAACGGGAATTTGCCAAGCTCGTCAGAACTGTACTAATGCTTAAAAGAAAGGATATCTCTGCAAAAATCCTGACTGATTACCTGGGGGGATTTTGGAATTTTTCCCGTGCCCGTATGTTAAACAGAAAAATTATCTATCATATGGGGCCAACCAATTCTGGTAAAACCTACTACGCTGTTGAGCAACTGTGTAAGGCGAAAAGTGGATGTTATCTTGCACCACTAAGGCTTTTGGCGGCGGAACTATATGATACTATGAATGCCAAAAACGTTCCAACAACCTTGTTAACAGGAGAGGAGTGTATTGAGGTGGATGGTGCAAATCATTATTCCTCAACTGTGGAGATGGCACGTTTTGAAGAAAAATTCGATTGTGCTGTCATTGATGAAATTCAAATGATGTCTGATTCATGGCGTGGATGGGCATGGACACGTGCTCTTGTAAATATCAATGCCAAGGAAATTCATATATGTGGTGATCACACGGCATTGGATCTTGTTAGCGGAATTGCCAGACTTTGTGGGGATTCTATTGAAATAAAAAAATACGAGAGGATGACAAAACTTATCATAGAGGATAAATCGATTGTTATCGGAGAACTCAGGCGTTCCGATGCAGTTATTGTCTTCTCCAGACGAAATGCGCTGAAATTTAAAGCTGATCTTGAGAGGATTGGTTTCAAGGTTTCCATTATATACGGGAGACTTGGCCCTGAGGTAAGAAGAGAGCAGGCAAGAAAATTTGATCATGGTGAGACTGATATTATTGTAAGCACTGACGCTATTGCAATGGGAATGAATTTACCAATTAGAAGAATTGTATTTTCAACAATGTCAAAATTCATAATGAGCGAAGAGATCAGGATCACAAAAAGTGAGATTATGCAGATTTCCGGTCGCGCAGGACGATATGGCCGTTTCCCGACAGGTTATTTAACCTGCCTGACAAGAGAAAAAAACGGTATTGAAGAAATAAAAGAGGCAATGGCATACGATCTTCCTCAAAAAGAAAAATGTATGGTCGGGCCGGATCTTGATATTTATAAACAGGTCAATGATGCATTAAAAGCAAACAGTCTTCCTTTGCTATCTCTTCCGGAATTTTTTCATCTTTTCAATAACATGAATTTTGAAAAACCATTTTATTGTGCGGATCTAAAGGAAATGATCGAACTGGCGGAAATGGTGGAGGAAATCGACAAGGACAAGGCGTTAAGTTTTGTTGAAAAGTTTGGTTTTGCCTGTACTCCAGTAGACCTTAGACTTGTGGAACATGTTCAGTATTTTGTATTTATTTTAAACAATTTTGTTTGCGGAAAACCCATAAAATTCAGTCCAATTGATACCGAATCAAATGATATTGATTATCTGGAAACATCCATCAAATGTGTTGAACTTTTTCAGTGGCTTTCAAGACATTTTAAAAACAAAAATTTTCAATACGATTTGAATGAGCTTCTCCATAATAAGGGATTGGCCATTGAAAAATTGAACTTGTTGTTGTCTGACAAGATTATTCCACTTTGTGCAAGCTGTGGTTTGCCACTCGAAGAAGATTCAAGATTTTCCATTTGCGAGAATTGTTTCAAAAGAAGGCGTTTTAGAGGAAGAAAAAAGACTGATACAAGAACAACGGAAAAAAACGCAGACAGAAAAAATAATAGAAAAAAATCACCGTGGAAAACAAGACAGCGATCAGCGCAAGGCCCGACGACTGACAATAAATCAAAGAAATGACACCTTTTTGGAGACGTATTTTTTATATATCTTGAGAATAAGGTTTCCAGCAGTTGACAGATTTGGCCCGTAAGAGATGACACCTTCATGATGACCTTTCATGACAAAAATTCCCTGCGATTTGCCATCATAAAATCCATTGCGGGTAAATATATTGTTGTCGACACGAGAGATACAATCCTTGACGGCCAATGCCATCTCCTTGGTTCCATATGGAATAAATTTTGAAGTGGCATCAGAATGATCGCGGATCATACCATTCCAAATACCTTCATGATGGATATGAATAACTGCACGAATGGATTGATTGAGTTCATAAATAGCGGCATGTGTTAAGGCTTCTGACGAGGCGTCAAGGGGCCCCATTGTGGAAATTTGAAAATAATCAATATCATAGTCAATTACCCGGGTATAATGTTCCCCTGAGAGCGTACCATATTTTCCGGTCTGTGTTCCTGTGATAACAAATTGCGGTTTGTTTGATTTGTTGAATTTTTGATAATCTCTTTTTTGGGAGATATTGCCGTAACCGATGTCAAGATGGGGGTATACACTGATTAGCTTTAACTTGTTGAGTATTTTTCTCCACTTTTCGACATTAAGATATTCTTCCGCAGGTAGCGGCCCTGTTTTTATAAAACTGGATTTATCATACTTAATAATGCCATCATCTATAATTTTCATTTAAAAAGTTCCAAAAAAATTCGATAAGTTATCTGAACGTTCAATATATGATGTTGTCTGGATATACAAGATAAAGTTTTGCGTATAACGCAAAATCGGTCAATTGGATTTTTAAGAAAAAGGACGGCTTGATGGCGGATGAAAAAGACAAAAAATCAGAATCAAAATCAAAATCAGAATCAGAATC
>JAGLPP010000084.1 GCA_023137315.1 Bacteriovoracaceae bacterium | reverse complement strand
GACGAGGATGTTGACGAGGATAGTAAATTAAAGTCTTTTTTAAAAAAACAACTTCCATTTCTTGATAAATTTTTAAAGAGGGAAGAGGAAGATGATGAAGACGAAGATGAAGAGGGGGATGAAGACGAAGATGAGGAAAATAGCGGTTTTCAAGTAGATAGAATTAAAAAGATTTTGATCTCAAAATTTTCATTTTTGGACAAACTTTTAAAAAAGAGGAAGAAGAGTGAAGATGAAGAAGACGATGATGAGGAAGAGGAAGAAGGTGAAAAAACAACAAAGAAAAAAGGAAGCAAGAGGTTACAAATTATTATTGGAGTTCTTGTCGTTGTTGTTATTGCTTTGGAGTATGTTGATATAGGGGATAAAGAAAAAAAAGATGTTGAAAAAACAGAAATAAAAACAAAGACGACGAAAGAAGAGATAAAAAAAGAGATACCAATAATTCCAGAAAAGAAAGAAGAGATAAAAAAGGAGATACCAATAATTCCAGAAAAGAAAGAAGAGATAAAAAAAGAGATACCAATAATTCCAGAAAAGAAAGAAGATATAAAAAGTGACGACGAGGATGAAGATATGGACGAGGACGACGGCTATGATGACTTTGATGATAAGAAGGAAATAGAAATTCCTCCAAAAGATGCTGAATCGCCATTGGATAAGGAAATTGAAAAAGTAATATCAGCAGTGGAAGTGGATTACTCAAAAAGAATGGATTATCCGACTCCTCCACAATTTGACGTTTTTGGAAGAGGGCTTGTTTATAATTGTAAAGGTAAACATTGGGCCTGTGTTAATAGAGTCAACTATTTCAGGTGCAAAAGAAACAATGATTTTTTCAAGAAACTAAATGTTAAACCGGAATGTGTTGCATTTGATGTTTATTACACGATAAATGATTGTAAGGTAATTCAAACAGATAATATTAATAAACTGATTCCGGTTCCCGGCTGTGACTGAGAAAAGTAACTTTATGTTGGAAGCTGTGCGACAAAGATAGTGGCAATTTTCTGTTCAATTGGGGACATCATTGATAATCTAATAGATATTTTTTATATCCAAGCGTAAAAGCCTATGAATAAGATTATTGTTATTAGGAACAGTGAACATCTAGAGACATATTTTTCCACTTTTAATGAAGTTTTATCTGATTTTGACGGAGAATTGGTATTAATTCCGTTCAAAAACCCTCAAAAGACAAGCAAATATGTTAATCAGAGGAAAAATCTCTTTATTATTGAATTTCAGGGGTTGAATTCAACTGCTAAATTAATTTCTGATTTTTTCAATGAAGAAACCGGACATCTTTATATTGCGGCCCATATGGATACGCTTTGTGGAGATGATCGTGAGGAATTCAAAGCACTTCTTCTTTCCGAAAAGAAAATACTTGGATTGATTGATACTTCTCTGGATATTGAATTTTATGCACCTTTTTTCAGGTCACAGTTTGAATATATAAAGTCGGGGAATAATATTGTGGAACTTAAGCGAATCGGAAAAAATCTCAACCGATTGACCTGCAATACCATCTCAGAGCTTCAACGAATAAAAAATCTCCATGAGCAGATTGTTCCAGTGAGAAGTGATAATATAAAAGGGGTAAAGCTTCTTTCGAAATATGCTGCCGGAGAAAAACCGGGTGGTGACTTTTTTGATCTCATTCATGGGAATCAGGAATTTACACTGCTTTTAACTTCGTCAAGTTCACATGTTATTTCCAGCATTGTGTTGGCACATTTTGAGGCATTGAAGCAAAAGAAGAATCCTGGTTTGCAAGAGATTGAGCAATTTATTCAGGATGTGGAATCCGAGCTTAAGACACTGGAGCTTTTAAAAGACAAAAAGGAACGGTTAAATTTCTTTTTGGGAAGATTTGATCTTAAAAAATTCGAGGTAGAAGGATTTTTATTTGGAAAATTTGAACTTATATCGAGTGAAACGAAGAAATATTTTGCAGGAAACGAATATCCTTTTGGGATAGGGTTTTTAAATCAGGCGAAAATTAATATTTCGCTGGAAAGGGGTGAGAAAATTATTATCTTATCTCCAGGAATCAGGTATAATGCCAATGATCTTTTGGGAAATAAGGATATGGTTTGCTTTGTCCGTGAGCTTCTGGCCCTGGAAGGTAAAGAGGTTTTAACGGAACTTTATTACCAGCTCCAAAAAGATCAGACCAATGAGTTTATGCGATATGATGCTTCAGCAATTTTTATAGAGGTGGACAAAAATGTTATCATGCAAGTTTAAATTTCTTGTTCCGGTATTGTTTCTACTAACTTCGCAAACCTTTGCCAATTTTTTGGGATCGGAATGTCTTAATGCCAGTTACAAGAGCACCGTTTCCCACAAAGGACAGCCTTTCGGTATGACAAAAAATATTTTGTCACTGGAAAAGAATGGATGTGTGGTGATCGTCAAAAAAGAAAAATTAAAATTCATGAAACAAAAATGGATTATTGATGTTTGTCGTTCCCCAATTCATATAAAGGAAGGGGATGGTGCGATAGAGGTGTATAAAAGAAACAAGATTGTTTGTCGTGAAGGTGATACAAAAATTGATTTTTGTAAGTCATATCACGAATTGCTTTCCATCCTTCAAGACGATGGTCTGATATTTGCTCAAGGAGAGAAAGAGGATTTACAGAGTGATCATGGAAAGGTTTATTGCTCATATCTTTTAATTAAAGGATATCTTCAGCAGGGAAAAGTCTTTAGTCGCTATGCTCCCAGCACAAATATTCCTGATCTTGAGAAGAGTCCAGACGAAAAAGGCAGTTATTGAACCCAGTGTTTGCTAAGCTCGTGTACATGTTTTTCTGGGGTTTCTTCCAGAATTTCCGGAAATTCCAGAATCTTTGAGAAGTTTTTCATTGAAAATGTGGAGAGTTTTTTCTCCTTGTGGAGCATGTTTTCTTTGAGAGATTTTAACAGGTCGCTGTCTGAATCTTCCAACTCCCATTTTTCAAGATAAGATCCGAGACACTTGTTTATGGCCAGGAAATTATCATGGTGCATGAATTGTACTGCCAGACATTGAAGTTCTCCTGCTTCGTCAAGTTTCTGCTGTTCTATCGAAGTGACAAGAAACCAGTTGGAGACACTCTCATCCTTTAATTGTTCTTGAAATATCAAAGCGTCCATGAATGATTCTTTACTTTTATATATGGCAATTACAGCGGTAATAAATTGGTCTACAAATTTCGAGCCGGTTACTTTTTCCAAATACGAGAGAAGTTTTTTAACACCGCTTGAGATCAAAGAGGAGAAGATCCCCTTGGAGCTAATCGCTTCCTGAGCCTTGTGTTCGATTGATTTTCCAAGATACTTGAAAATTTCAACAAAGCTCTTGTCAAAGAAATGTTTGATTTTTTCGCTTGCCTGTAAAAAATCAATGAAGTGTTTTCCAGGTGGAGTGTCGAGAATAATAGTATCGTATTTACCTGTTGAAAGTTGATGCTGGACTTCAACGATTGACATGATTTCATTGAGTCCACCGTATGGACGGGTTAAAACTTTCAGTATTGGATTGGCAAGATCTGTGGTTGTTTTGTTGAGTTCTCCAACTCGTGTCATGGTTATGGCCGGAGATAGTAAAAGTGCATCAAAGAAATGTTCGTTTTTGGATTTTCTTCCAGTGAATTTGGATGTACGAATTTTTTTAATAATTCCCAGATCTTTCGAGTCATCAATATCCAGAATTTGTTTTAATCTTCTTGCTGGATCGACTGTAACAAGAAGTATCTTTTTGTTTTTGGAGGCCAGGTTTAGGGCCCTGGAGGTCGCAAGGGTTGTTTTTCCAACCCCTCCTGTTCCGCAAAATATTTCAATTTGTTTTGATTTGAGCTGTTTCATTATCGGACAAGTTACATTAATTTTTCCGCGTATGGTACTAGTTTCTGTATGATTTTCTCCTGGGAACTGTCTATCATATGTGGAAGGATATAAATATCCTGTTTCTGATATGACTTATATACTTTCTTTTCCAGAAGAATTTTTTTATTAATGAATTTTGGTAGTTTACCTGAACGTTCTATTTCGGGGATATTGCCAAAGGTGTTATTCATAATCAGTTGTATATTCGGAGTGGATAGTTTTTTTAGATAATTTTTTAGCTCATCTCCTTCGCTAACCGACATTGGATTTGCAAGATTGGCCACGAAGACTTTTATCTTGTCTGGGTTTGTCATGAACGAAGTTATTTTATGAATATCGTTTACGACAATTCCAGTGCCAAAAATTTTTTTAAAATTATACGGGGATTCAAACATGGTAATGGCATGACCAGATGATTGAGAATCCATAACTATCGTAAGATCCTCGTCCTGTTCAAGCATCCAAATGATATGGCCTAGAAAAATCATGTAACCAATTCCAGGAATAATGTTAAACAGGGATTTGGCAAAGGGAGTTTTCATGATCCAGGAGGCGATTATGTCGGATTTTAGTTTTGAAGAAATATATTTCTCTATGCTCGTTGCGATTTCCATATGGATATATGGAATTTTAAGTTTGTTGCATAGCTTTGAATTTATAATCTGGTCGGCATTATTATAGAGGACTTTCTTTTTTCTGGAGTGTAGATATTTGGCAAATGCCAACGCGAGAGTGGTTTTTCCAACTCCACCCTTGCCAGTGAAAATGTACAATCTTTTCAATGGATCTTCAGAATGAATAGAACCCCGCGATAAGGAGTTTTGTGTATCTTCCTTCAACTTCGGGCCCTACGTCCTGTTTTACGTCGAATGGGTTATGATATTGCGCCAATATCCACAACATAACATGTCGATTTAATCTCAATTCCGCTCCCAATCCCAGATTATTTCCGAACGTCAATTTACTACTGGATTCCACAACTTGATTTTCAACACGCCTACTAACCTTGGGAGAGTAAAATCCAAGACCTGCCATGGCGAATGGTGCCAACGAATCAAACTGATAGAATTTCCCTTTAATTGATAACGCCAATCCTGTAATTTGAGAAAAGAATTGCTTGAATTTGTGTTTGGAGTGATGAAAGTTGATCACAGCATCAAATGAATGACTTGCGCTGTAGTTGTAGAAAAAATCAGCAGTGATTTTATCATCTCCCGATTTACCAAATTTTCCTCCGAGAAACGTCTGACCTACTCCGATACCGACAGAATGAAGATGAAGCTCGTTCATATTTCTGTTTGTTGTTGGAATTTGAGCTGGAGTTTCGGTAGAATCTTGCTTTGGAGAAATTGTCTTCTTGGCGGATTCCTGCTTTTTTGAAATTTCAGTTTGTGCAAAAGCAAAAAAACTGATTCCAATCATGCATACGATTGGAATCAGCCTTGATACTTTTTTCAGAGCTTTATAACCCGTCATTTGAACTCAAAAAACCTAGTTTAAGGTTGTTGGAGTTTCAAGTCCTGCATTGAGTTCATTCTGTTGAGTGTAAGGTTGAAAAGTCTCTTCTTTGGCAACTTCTTCCTTACCTTCGACAGATCTGATGTAACCAGTGAATGTTCCTTCCTCAGAGCGAATAACGCGCTTAAGAAGCTCTACATCACCAGCTCTAGTAGACTTTCTTTCCTGATCGAAAAGTAGCTGGATTTGGGTCATGTAGGTAATGTCATTCTTTGTCTTATTGTCGACAACTTGAATTTCATGACCTTCCCTGATGATTTGAGCAATCTCTTCAAGGGTTACGTAACAACTCTGATGAGTGTCATAAAGCTTACGATTTTGATACCTTTTGATAATCCTTACGTCGTTCATCTTTTTCCCCTTCCCCTGTTCGTTATAAAACAATTAAAATTTTGATTGTTTTTTAACTGCTTTTTTATGATTTCAGAGCTTTTATACTCCTAATCCTGTTTTAATGTAACCTGTTATGAATAATTTTCACAATATCTTTATTCACCGTGTAAAAGCTACAGCATTTTTCACTTCAATCTCTACGACTTATAGCGTTTCTGCTCCATCTTTGATGCTTTGCTATTTTGCGGCACCACATGAATTAGCAGTTTTTTTTTGATGCTGTCAACAACCTTTTGTCGTAAAGCATATTTTTTTTGCCTAAAGTCAAAACATTCTGAAAATTCAATGAATTATGTGCAAGAAATAAACAAAAATAATTTAACGTCATGTTCCATGGAGTAATTATTACCGTTGCATATGCAAATCAGATGGAAATCTAAATATTCTGCACATTATTTACGATGAGATTAGAAGTAATCAGGGTTTCCATTAAGAGGTCAATGCTGCCTCGGTAAGCCACGACGTTACGATATTTTGTCTGGAAGACAAGGTTGGAAAATTGAAAAAATTAGCTGTTATTGGATTAATTTGCGTTCTATCGGTTCTTTTGAGTTCCTGTTCAACAACTCCAAGTAGGAAATCAGAAGTTACTTCAGTTGATAAATCACAAAAAAAACGGCCATTACGGGGGGATGAAAGAGAACAGTTTCTTCAGTCGTTGGAGGTGGCGGAAGAAAAACTTAAAAAACTTTCAGACCAGATTATTAAGCGTAACGACAAGGACGAAATACGTTTTTATGCCAGCGATCTGTATTTGAAGGCAACAGATGCATCCATGCGTGGTGACTCCTATACGGCCGCAATTTTGTACAAGTATGTGATGAAACTATCGGGAGGAGAAAACTACGTAAAAAGGAAGTATGCGGTTGAGTTGATACGTATCGGGGAACTTAAGAGCGCGCTTCCAATTTTGGACGGGATATACAAGGATTCCAAGCGAAAGGATGAAACGATTGGGTTGATTCTTGCCGGAGTTTATACGGCGTTGAACAATCACCGAAGCGCAAGAGGAATATATGAAAAAATTCTGAAAAAAAATCCAAAAAGCCAAAAAGCGTGTATTTTTCTTGCAAAGTCCTATTCGCACGAGAATAGATTCAAAAAAATGAATGGCATACTAAGTAATTGTGAAAAGCGCATTAAGGGCGATGCCAGCTTTGCCTACTATAAAGGAAAAATAGCTGTTTCCAGAAAGAAGCGTCGTAAGGCCATAAGACACTTTAAACGTGCTCTTGGAATTGATCCTGGATTTACACAGGCAGCAGTGGCACTTGGATTGATGTACGAGGAAAAGGAACAATATAGGAAGGCAGAAAAGATTTATGAGAATTTTCTAAAGAAGAATCCGAGAGAGTATACCGTTTTGAGCAGAATGGTGCAGATACTTTTTCTTGAGGGAAAATCAAAAAAGATTATTCCGTACGTTGAGAAACTCTCTAGTCTGGATTCAAGTGATTTGAATACGAAGGTTAAATTGGGGATACTTTATACTGATGTCAAGCGTTATCGGGATGCAAAAGGTGTCTTCAAGGAAATTCTTCATGTTGTTCCGGATTCTGACAAAGTTCTTTATTATCTTGGCTCCCTTTGCAAGGAAGTTGATGAATTTGAAGAGGCTATTGGTTATTACAACATGATACGACCTGAAAGCCCTCTCTTTAGAAGTGGTAATAATGAGATTGCCAAAATTCTTTTTGTTAGGACAATTCGTAGTAAGAAAGGTGAGGATAAATCTTCGGAAGTTGAAAAGTTTGTTAATTTCATTGAGGAAAAAACGAAAAAATACAAAGTTCTTAGACTGGATCTTCAATATAATCTGGCCTCATTTTACGAAGCGAACAGGGATTATTTAAGCGCAATCAGGATAATTACATCACTCATTAATGAGAAGGAGTTTTCCGAAGATCACGATTATTATCTGGCTTCATTGTATGAGAAAAACAAAAACTTTGAGAATGCCCGAAAAATTATTCATCGTATTCTAAAGAAAAATCCGAAGAATGCGGATGCTTTGAATTTTCTTGGCTATTCATATCTTGAAAATGAAGGTGACTTTACCAAAGCGTGGAAGTACATCGAAAAGGCCAGTAATCTGAAACCAAAAGATGGTTATATTCAGGACTCTCTTGGGTGGTACTACTATAAGAAGGGAGAGATGAAAAAGGCCCTCAAGAAGCTCAAAAGTGCCCAAAAGGCTGTTAAAGACGATGTTGTCATAAACCAACATTTGGCAATTGTTTATCAGAAGCTTAAGGTCTATCATAAGGCGAGGAAGTTTTATCTGGAGGCCTTGAAAAATTGCAGAAAAGATTCAGAAATCAGAGATCAGGTAATAAGGTCGTTAGAGGATTTGAAGAAAATCCGTTTGCCGGCGTCCAGGAAATAATTCGATTTTCGTTATCAACAAAAGTATTGATTTTTCTCTTACTGATATTTTTGCACTCATGTGCCGGAATTAAGGTGAGACCGGAGACGGTTGAGGAAGTTAAGAAGAAATTCCAAGGTATTTGCTTGCAGGGTGACGGAAGGGGTCGTGTTCAATTTCTTACGCAGGGATATTCCTTTGCTTTCGAATCATTGCTCGAATCGAAAAAAAAGAAATGGTCGTTGGGATTGCATCTTCCGCTTTACGGGGAAGAAGTTATACGTCTGGATTATGCAGACGCGCAGAGTGGGAATGTAAGGATATCGGGTGCTTTTTATAATCGTCTGCGTACTTCTGGAAAATCTTCGTCTGGAAACCAGTATTACGTTGGATTGTTACGTAAATTTCTTGGTAAATATGGCCAGTTTTTGAGTTTTATTACCTCTGGTGATAAAGATTTTCTGAAAAAGTGTCACGGAAATGTCAGTGATGGTGTATGCCCAATGGGGGGAGACGAACTTTCTTACGTGTCTCGCGGGGAAACTTTAAAACTTGGCATTCGTGTTGATAGTGAGCATACATTTTTTATTTATTTTTCAGAGTTCGAAAAAAAATTCTTTCATAGAATCCGTCTTTATTTCAATAACCCTCAAAAAGGTGGCATGGAAAGAAGGCCGATTCAGATGGATATGATTCTAAATAGTTGTGAAAGCGAATAATGATTTCAATTCTACTTCTGGTTATTATATAGGAATAAAACCTATGGTATCCGGAGTTTCATCATCACTTATATGATCAGTATTTTTTTGACCATTGCCTCCGTCACTCCCATATCCCCAGCACTTAACTCGTGAATCATCAGAAATAATACAGGTACTATCACCACACGTTTGTACTTTTACTGCAGTCGCTCCAATGGAAACATCTCCAATCATGTCTTCATAACCATATCCAAGGGAACCATATATTCCACTTCCCCAACAACGCAATTCGTCTGTATTTAATTTGGCACAAGTGCGGTTACCATCGGCAAAAATCCTGGAGACACTTCCTCCTACAGTGACATGGCCTGCGATAGAAGGTAACTCATCGTCACCAATATCAATTGTATTAGCATACCCAAGTTGTCCAAAGTTGTTACGTCCCCAACATCGAACTGTTCCCGTGGTGGATAGGGCGCAACTATGATAGTTTCCTGCTGCAATTTGAGTGGCCGTGAATCCCACATTTACATCGCCGGCCGATGAAGGAAATTCATCATCACCAATATTATTCACATTTCCATAACCTAATTGACCATGGGAATTCAAACCCCAGCAACGAATTTTTCCTGTATCGATCAGGGCACAGCTATGACCTATGCCTTTTACGATATCTACAACCACTGCCTCTGTTGCGCTAATTGTAACCGTATGTGCCGGAGTTCCCCCTGGAGAGGCGTTGGTGGCAAGCCTGGGGGTAACAGTTAAAATGACAGTTTCAGTTGATTCAATCAAGGCATCATCATAAATATTAAAAGAAGTCGTGGCCGAAGTTGCTCCGGCCAGTATTGTCACACTGCCATCGGTTGCATCGTGATCGACACTACTATCAGAAGCAGTACCCGTAACTTCCCAGAAAACATCAACATCAAAGGCACTTGCCGCTGAGAGAACCATTGTCGCGGTAACAACTGTGTCCAATTCTGCAACCAATTGAGACGCAGATGAAAAACTTACGGTTGGAGCGGCATCTTCATCCACTATGGTGATAGTCATGGTCGATGAAGCACCTGTCTTAGCATTGGTAAGTCCTTTCAAACTAAACAATACAGTTTCATCGGGCTCGTCCAAGGCATCATCTACGATGGTAAAGTTAGCCGAGGTTGATATGGAGCCAATTGGAATGGTTATGCCAATATTGGTCAGAGTATAATCCGTCCCTTCAGTGGCAGTTCCAGCAGCCTGTAATGTTGCCGTAACTGTATTAGCTGAAGTGGCAGAGAGGGTAATTAATATGGTTTGAGTTCCTGTAGCAGATTCAAAAATTGAAGATAAAGCAGATATGGAAATTTCAGTATCTGCGACAGATTTCGCAAGATCAAGAATGTATTCTGCGCTGGTCACCGAACAACCGGAGATATTTCCGGCCATATCGGTGGAATTTGCGTAGAAGGAGTAGGTGGTTTCAATAGTGAGTTCTGAAGAGGTAATATAATCAGTAGCTCCTATTGCGACTGTTGAACCCTTCAGTATAGTACATGCGCTGTCAGTGTAAATTGCGACGGTGTCTCCAGTGGTGATGCCTGTAATTTCAAATGTCGGAGTGGTGTCATTACTAGGAGATGTTGCCGGATCAATCAGACTCAGTGATGTCGGAGTATTTGGTACTGTTGTATCAACACTATAGTCAACTCCAGTTGAAGAACATGCAGAAAGGTTGCTTGCTGGATCAATTGTGTTTGCGTAGATTATATAGTCGCCGTCGGCAAGCTCGTTGGTTGTTATACTGATGGTTGCGCTGGAGGATAGACCGCTTTGTATTGTCGCAGTACAGGTTGAGTTTGTATGTAAATATACCGTGTTGCCATCAATAACGCCGTTTACAAGAATCTCAGGAGTCTTGTCATTACCAGGAGAGGTGGCCGGATCAATCAGGATTAATCCACTTGGAGCAACAGGTGAAGTAACATCAAGAATGTATGCGGTTCCCGATGAACAGCCGGAAACGTTTCCAACAGGGTCTGTTGAGTTTACATAGAATGTGTATGAACCCTCAGTAAGAGTTGAAGAGACGATATAGTCAGTACCTGCTGTTGCGACCTTTGAACCCTTCAGTACAGTACATGCGATGTCAGTGTAAATTGCGATTGTGTCTCCAATAGTAACGCCGGTAATTTCAAATGTAGGAGTAGTCTCGTTGCCTGGCGAACCAGCTGGATCAATCAGACTTAATCCACTTGGAGCGGCTGGTGGAGTTATGTCCAGATCATAGGATACACTTGCAGATGAACAAGCTGACGAATTACCTGCCGTATCTGTCGAGTTTGCGTAGAATGTATAACTGCCTTCTGTCAACGCTGCTGTTGTTAGATTTATAGATGTGCCTGTTGCCACACCACTTTGTATTAGTGTTGAGCAGGTAGCATCGGAATACA
>JAGLPP010000083.1 GCA_023137315.1 Bacteriovoracaceae bacterium | reverse complement strand
TCGTGGATTATCCTCCTCTTTTTGATGCACTAAAGCGTGTGAACGTGCAAGATTGCCAAAAAAGCGGGGGATGGACGGAAGAAGATCTGACAGAGCGTGTGAAAGTGCTTTTGCAAGATAAGGGAAGCGTACTTGTCGTTACGAATACAAAGACAACCGCAAAACGCTTGTATGAATCATGCAAAGCATTGTCGGAAAACGTATTTCATCTCAGCACAAACATGTGTCCCAAGCACCGGAAAACGATCATAGAGCAGGTGATTGATTGCCTTGATCCATCAAATTCTAAACCAGTCATCTGCATCAGCACCCAGTTGATTGAGGCCGGGGTGGACGTAGACTTCGGAGCGGTCATTCGTTGTTTGGCCGGTCTGGATTCTATAGCCCAGGCAGCAGGGCGCTGTAATCGCAACGGAAGACAAGAAGGCCGGGGAATAGTACAAATCGTCAATATGCAAAATGAAAATCTTGATGAATTACCGGAAATCAGGATAGCCCAAAAGGTTACATTACGCATCCTTGATGAGTATAAAAATAATCCCGATAAGTTCAATAATGACACTATAGGCCACAGAGCCATGAAACAATTTTATGAATACTATTTTTACACACGAGCGCATGAAATGAGTTATCCGGTTAACAGAGAGAGACTTGGATGTGACGATAACTTGCTGTCCCTGCTATCAACAAACCAGCAATCTGTTGACGAGTATAAAAGACAATACGGAAGTCCATCTCTCTATCTGAGGCAATCATTCAAAACGGCAGGCAAACATTTCCGTGTGATTGATGCGCCAACAGAGGCAATTATTGTTCCGTACAACGAAGAGGCAAAATCAATCATTCTGAATCTTTCGGCAAATTTACCCGTGAAAGAAGAAGTGAAACTATTGAAAGCCGCGCAGCAGTATTCTGTAAATATTTTTCCGTATATGATCAAAAAATTACTTAAAGAGAATGCTCTGTTCCATACGTATGAAGAAAGCGAAATATGGTATCTGAATAGTCAATATTACAGCAAAGATTTCGGTGTGAGCCTGGAACCGGTCTCGCAAATGGAATTTTTAGGTGCATAAGGAGGTTAAAGTGAAAAACAGTGTTGAGTTCAAGGTAACGGGGCGGCATGCCTTGTTCACCGACCCAGTGACCAGAATGGGCGGTGAAAAGTGTTCGTACCATCTTCCTACCTACGAGGCATTAAAAGGAATTCTAAAATCTGTTTATTGGAAGCCCACTCTGATCTGGATTATTGATGAAGTTCGGATAATGAAACCGATAAAGACAGAAGCCAAAAGTGTTAAGCCTCTAAATTATGGAGGAGGGAATACATTGGCGATGTACACGTATCTTGCAGATGTTGAATATCAGGTGCAGGCACACTTTGAGTGGAATCTGTTTCGTGAAGATATGGCAGTGGATCGTATTGACGGAAAACATTTCCAGATTGCAAAGCGGATGATCGATAAAGGTGGAAGACAGGACATCTTTCTCGGCGCACGAGAGTGTCAGGGGTATGTTGAGCCGTGCGGTTTTGGAGAAGGAACCGGCGCCTATGATGACATTGATCGTTTGGATTACGGCATCATGTTTCATGGGTTTGATTATCCGGATGAAACCGGAAAAACAGATAAAGATGGCAAGCCTGATGAAAGCGGGAAATATCGCTTTCACAGTCGGTTCTGGAAACCGGTAATGCAAAGAGGAATAATCAAGTTTATCCGCCCTGAGAAATGCACCATGAGAAAATTTGTGCGTGAAATGATTCCCAATCCGCCCCAATCCAACGGGCTTGAAGAGGAGGCACTGCAAAATGAGCTGGATTGAAAAACTTTATCAAACCTACGAAAATAACACTGTTAATATAGGCGATAAGAAGGATAAAACACCGCTTTTGCCTCTTTTTCATACAACAAAAAAACGGGCACATGTTGAAATAATACTGGAGGGAGATGGCTCATTAAAACGGTCATTCGTTATACCAGAAGATACGGCGAAGACAATATTACCTGCAACGGAAAAGTCTGCGGGAAGAACCAGTGGGTGCGCCCCTCATCC
This sequence comes from Bacteriovoracaceae bacterium, assembly GCA_023137315.1. GTDB lineage: Bacteria > Bdellovibrionota > Bacteriovoracia > Bacteriovoracales > Bacteriovoracaceae > JAGLPP01. Next base: position 720 of record JAGLPP010000083.1, on the reverse strand, counting down.
TCTGGCGGATCAACTTCAATATATTGCTTCTGAATACAAACAGTATGGCGGTTCCAAAAAGCATTATTGTGAGGGATATAAAAATTTACTGAAAGAATGGGTGGAATCTGAATATACAAACCAAAAAGTAAAAGCGGTCTATCGTTACATATCCAAAGGGACTTTGATTTCAGATTTAGTATCCAAGAAAGTGCTTCATGTGGATGAAAATGGAAAATTGCTCAGCTCATGGAAAGGCAAACGGAATGATAAGCCGGATATTTTTAAAGCACTTGGGCAGGGTCAAAAACAAACGGATTCATTTATCCGATGGAGTGTTGAATTCTCAGGGGATCCATCCTCAGAGCTCCAATATAATAAAACCGTATGGCAAAGCTGGATTGATTATTATCTGAGCACGCGAAGCAAACATATTTTTTGCTATGTTTCTGGAGAATCAATTATTGAAAAGCCGAAATATCAGCCTGAACAATATCCGCGCATGATTAGATCCGATAACGATGGTGCAAAACTTATTTCATCAAATGACACTTCCGGCTTTACCTACCGAGGCCGTTTTACGGATGAATATCAAGTTTGCGGAGTTGACGTTGCAGTGGCCCAAAAAGCCCATAATGCATTGCGCTGGTTAATAGCTCGACAAGGGAAAAATGTATTTTACGTAAAAAACGAGCCTAAATTGGCTTTTGTCGCGTGGGCGGTTTCGGCGGTAAATGTTCC
>JAGLPP010000082.1 GCA_023137315.1 Bacteriovoracaceae bacterium | reverse complement strand
AGAATAAACATAAGTAATTTCAAGGACTTATTTAAAAATGGTCGGAGCGATAGGATTTGAACCTACGACCCTCTGCTCCCAAAGCAGATGCGCTACCAAGCTGCGCTACGCTCCGACTAAGAACATAAATTAGATACCATTAAGATATAATTAAAAAATCTATCTTTGGCAAATTCTTTGAGAAAAGAAAATATTTGCCTCCACTGAGGCCCGGGCCCTGTGTGAATTAAGTCTTTTCCATTCCGGTATCATGGCCAGTGTTTTTCTTTCATTCAAATACTCATTCGGAATAAATACAGGATCATAACCAAAACCATGCTCCCCCTGAATCCTTGTATCAATATATCCGTCAACACGGCCCTCGAAAAAATAAATTTCGTTTTGTGCCAGATAAAAGCATAAAACACAGCTAAAATACGCCTTGCGTTTTTCCAGCGGCACTCCATCCAGCTTATCGAGAAGTAATTTGTTTTGATCCATTGATGACAGTCCCTCACCTCCAAATCGTGCCGAGCAAACACCTAAATCGTCTGGTAAAGCATCTACGTTCAACCCGGAATCGTCAGAGAAAACAGGCCTTTTGAAATGATCAAAATAAGTTTGTGCCTTTAAGAGCGCATTTTCATGATAAGTGGTCCCGGTTTCATCAACATCTATTTTTTTATCTGCTGGTTGAATCCTGAAAAATCTGTCATCAAGAAGTTCCACAAACTCCATGGCCTTATGTTGATTTGCGGAGGCAAGAATCAGCTCCATCACGAAATGGCCTCTTGCTGTTTTTCAAATATAATTTCCAACGCCTTTTTGGCACATTCCAGCAAACCTGAAAGTTCCTCTCCTGAAAAAGGTGATCCTTCAGCAGTACCCTGAATTTCAACAAATTTTCCAGATTTGGTCATGACAACGTTCATATCCGTCTCACAAGAGGAGTCCTCTTCATAATTCAAATCGGCAATAATTTTTCCATGAGAATCAATACCTACACTGATAGCCGCAAGTGACTCCATTATGGGATTTTCAAAAATCATACCATCTTTCATAAGCTTATTTATCGCAATGGAAAGAGCAACAAATCCTCCTGATACGGATGCCGTCCTTGTTCCTCCATCTGCAACAAGAACATCACAATCAATAACGATTGTTCTTTCTCCAAGTTTTTTCATATCAATGATCGAACGCAAACTTCTGCCAATTAATCTCTGGATTTCCTGTGATCTTCCTGAAATCTTATTTCTTTCCCGCATTGCCCTGGGAAATGTCGAACCCGGGAGCATGCTATATTCCGCCGTAACCCAACCCTGCCCCTTGCCTTTTAAAAAACGTGGAACTGATTCATCCACCGATGCCGTAATATAAATCCGTGTATTTCCAAATTCTGCGATAACAGAACCCTTGGCGTTTGGATTGACGTCTGATGTAAATGTAATCTTGCGGGGAGTTGTTCTTTCAATTAATGACATAAATCTCCATTGGGTGATGGTTTTTCGATAAAGATCTTATTACAATAGATCTCATGAAAAAACCATAAATGATTCAGGAGAATTCATGTATCAAAAGCATCTTGTAAACTGTGACTCCACTCAAATATATCTCAAGGAAAATATTACTGAACTTCTCAAAAAGGACACGTATATTCTCGTTTCAACCAATAACCAAATCCATGGAATTGGCAGACACGGAAATACCTGGAAAGATTACCCAAATGCCCTGGCATTCTCTTTTTTACTTTACCCAACAGTGCCAATAACACTCATTCCAATTATTCTCGGCATTCAACTTTCAAAGTATATTGAATTAAAATTCAATGAACACATAAGGCTAAAATGGCCCAATGATCTGATGAACACAAATATGGAAAAATGTGCGGGTATCCTCTGCCAATATTACTCACAGGATATTATCATAGTCGGTATCGGACTGGATTTAGGCAAATCCGATGAGCAGACATTCCAGGGAAAATTTAATGCAAAACCGGGAGTCATTAAACCGGAACTGAAATTGGATGAGATGGAAAAAAAAGAACTTCCAAAAGACATCTATCAATATATTCTGGAAAACCCGATAGACCAAACATTAATAAAACAGGAATGGGAAAAACTTTGCGCTCACATGGGTGCAAAAGTTGAAATTGAAATTCCCACAGAAAAAAAACAGGGCATTTTTCGAGGGATATCGAAGAAAGGTACGGCCATCATCGAAACATCAAAGGACAAGTTTGAGGAATTCATTTCCGGATCATTAAATATTTCTGATAATTGATATCCCAACTATGAAATGGAATCAGAGATATCCTTGATTTCTTTTTTTATGAGATTTTCAGCCAAATCCGGAATTACATCCCAGGCAATTCTCTCTATGGCCTCTTTGCAGTGGTCCCTTATATATTCTTCAATTATCGGAGGAATAGATGATTTTACCTTTTCAATAATTTCCTTCTCATAATGTAAATCCAGAATATCCTTGACCTTTTTTGCAAGTTCATCATAATCCAATTCAGAAATATTTGATTTAATTTCATCGAGCGGTTTCTGCTGATCAATATCATGATCCATTGAATTTTCAGATTCCTCTTGAGGAATATTAAAAATAACGTCACTGGATTCCGTTGTTGGCTTGGTACACTCATCAGCATGTTCCTGTCCTGACCAAAATTCTTCTGAATCCTGCTCCTGTAAAACCTCTTTTTCCCATGATTCTTCCGATACATCATCAAGTTTCAATTCATCACTTTCCTCAACCTGCCCATCCTCATTAAGTGATAAATCATCTATTGAAATCATCGTGGATGATGGCCCATCTTGTTGTGACGAAAAATCATCTTCAATCTTGGGATATTCCAAATTGTCATCAGTTGGAAGAATAGCATCATCCGTCGGATGAGATTGTTTTTCATGCAAATCAGGAGTTTCAGAAGATATCACCCCTGGAATATCATCCAAATCCAAAGTTGGTTCTTGTGCCCCTATGACCCCGGGAACATCAATACCCCAACCTTCAACTTCTTCAAAAAGACTATTTGATCCATCCTCCGCAGGCTGATCGCATTGAATAGACTCGACAGAATTATCGTGAACCTCCGGAGCGTTTACAACCCATTGTTCCAGGTCATTTTCTTCACTATCTGATGTAATATCATTCTCTTCATTTTTCTCAACTCTTTCGACTAGATCAAAACATTTTTGCAAAAAAACTGAACTTTCAAATGGCTTGATTATTTTATCCTTTGCCCCGGCTTCAAATAAAAGTGATTCATCAACATTGTCAAATGTTCCGAGCATCATAAGAATTGGACAATCTGGAAACATCCCATGGACTTCACGTATCAACTCATAACCAACTTTTCTGGACGAAAAACCAAAATCAAGAAGTACTAGATTAAATTTCTGATCACTGTATTTGGATTTTAATTCTTCTTCTGAGTAACATTGAACCAATTCATATGGCTCACTTGCCAGCATAATACTAATAACTTTTTGTATGGTAGTACTGTCATCGACAATTAAAATTCGCGTACTCATGGTAAACTCCCTAGTGCTGCAACTAGACTAGTTTCCCTCAATTTCAACCAGTTAGCAACTGTTATCCTGATTGTACAACCTAAAATCTAAGAAGAATTACTGTTTGATTATCCAAATTTCCCCTTTCATTTGAAAAGGTAAAAAGTTCATTGATTTTTTTTGAATCATCTTGTTTTTTATCAATAATAAACTTTAATTCATCCTCTCCCAACCCCCCATATACACCATCAGTCATCAAAATTATCAAATCATCTTCAAAAAGACGCAATTCCCTTGTCTGTAAATATATATCGTCAAACAGACCAAATCCACTCATTGGGCATGTATGAATTGGTACTCTGTAGTTCTGCTTCGATGAAAATTTCAACGTATCCGGACAGGTAATTACATTTAAAAACCCATTGCGATATAAATATGAAGCACAATTTCCCGTTGAAACAAAAGTCATTATATTCTCAGCAAGAGCAACTGCGATTGCAGATGCCCCACCACGCTCCGACAACTCTTTCTTTTGGCCATTCTCTTTTCTGATCGCAAGTTGTGCGTATTGCATGGAATTTATCAGGGCATTTCCCTCAATAAGATACTTATAGCTATATGAAAAAGGGAATGTTGAATCCGGATCACTCCCAAATCTTGTATAAAAATTCTTAATTTCACTTTTTAAAAAAGATACTGCTTGATCTCCAATATTAGACCCTCCAAACCCGTCAAATATCAAAAACAGCTTGTTACTCAGATCAATATCATAATCATCCTCATTAATTTGAAGATATGGCCCCTTGTCAGTCTTGGCAGAATATTCCTTTAATTCAATCATGCCTACTCCATATAATTCCTTAACTTGTCTGTTGCCTTTTTATAATAATCACTATCGGAAGGTGAAATCTGCTGAACCTCCTGGAACTTTTCCTTAGCCTCGTCAAAGAGACTTAGTGATTCAGAGATAAGGGCCTCCCGGTAAATTTTCTTGCCACGATTTGTCAGCGTATCCCTGATTCCACCCATTTCCCTTATTGCCTCGGCATTACTTGGTTCAAACTCAATAACCTTCATATATATTTCGTATGCACCCTTTAAATCCTGTCCCTCTTTTAATGATCTTGCTTTTCCAATCAGTGGAGCAACAATTTCTTTTAATTTTTTTCTGGAATCCAATAACATCTCAGATGCTTTTTGTGTTAAATCCTCATCCATATCCTTTATATCGAGAAATTTCTCCAATTCTAAAACGGCCTTAAACCACTCTTTCCTGACATAGTTGGTTTTTCCAGGCTTGAGTTGTCTTATTTTTCTACTTCTTTCAGCCTTTTTTTGCGCCTCTTCGAGGGCAATTCGCTCCTGCTCCTTTTGATATGCCTCTATCTCCATCTTTAATATTGGAACATGAATATTTTCCGGATCAAGCTCAAAAATTTTTGCAAAAAATCCTTCCGCAACTATTGCCTGACGTTTCTTTACTGCACTTTTTGCCTCAGCAACCAACTCGTCAACCCTCTTTCTTCTTTTAGCCTCCTCAATCCTTTTTTGTTTTTCCTTCTCTATCTCTTCAAGCCTGGCAAGCTGATCCTTGGCCACTTTCTCAAGCACCTTGGAATTATTCCATTCCTGTCCCTTGGTAATATTGTGAACAGAATCCAAATCATCAATTGCATCCCTGTAAAGCCCGCTATCCAGTTTTACCTTTGCAAGTTGATAAAATGATTCCACCTGCTGTTTTTGCTCATCTGTTAATTTCAGCTTCTTTTTCTCATCTTTCTTGACTTTTTTTACCTCCGGATTCAATAGATAACTTTGCTTTTTACCGCTTTTGCTTTTTTTGGATTTATCTTTTTTCTCGTCTTCATCCAGAAGCAAAAAAAGAGCCAGTAAAACAATAAGACCTATCAATATTTTTTTTCTTTTTTGTGGATCTTTCAGGGCATCTTTTGAAAAAAGTGATTTGCTCTTTAATACCTCTACTTTACCAAAATTATCTCCTGTTTCAGAAAGTTCAAGTCCTGCCTGGGTATCGGAAAAATCGGCTTCAACCTCAACCACTTCCTCAACTTCTATCTCCTGATTCTCCTCGATCGGCATCAGACGATCTTTCTCTTGTTTCATCAGTTCTGATACAACTTTTACTGTAAACGTTGTATCACCAATAATAAATTCATCACCATTTGTAAGTTCAGCTTTTTTTATCCGTGAACCATTAAGTATTGTACCATTGGCAGAATTCAAATCTTCAACATAACAAATTATCGTACTCCTCTCGACCACTGCATGTATTGATGAAACTTCAGGATCATTTAAAATAATTTGACATTTTTTAGGATCACGACCAATAAAAATCTTATCCGAATCAATAAGAAATTTATCAAACGGGGCATATTTACCAAATAATTCAAGCTCGAAACGAACAAATGATCTGGCAACTTGTGTTTTTTCCCCTGACTCCTCAAGCGCAAAATCACCCGTTTGATCACCATCGTCAATATCATTCAATTCTGAATCATCATCCGCATCCTGAACAAATTCATTATCTTCCTTCTGATCATCGCTTAAATCTTCAAACGCATCATCTTGTGGAATAGCATCGTTATTTTTATCATCCAAGGTCCCGGCCATGTCAAATTCAGTTGTCAATTCTCCAACTTTATCATCTATATCCCCCTGTGGTGGAATATTTTCTTCTAAAGCAGACACATCCTGTAGTTTTTTTATATTTGATGCAGGAATATCCTCTTTGGAAATTTGCGTATCTTCGATAAATACATTTATTGCGAATGAACCTATGTTTAGTACGTCCCCATTTACCAGTTTTTTTTCACTGGTTGGAGTTCCATTAACCATTAAAATACCTATTGGTGATCTTTTTCTTAAAATCCATTCACCATTATCAAATGTAATATCTGCATGCTCTCTTGATATTTGTTTTTCATCAAGTAGTACATGACAGCCTTCTGATCTCCCTATGAGAAAAGTCCATTTTGAATTTTCATGCCCGACAATATCCCCACTAAAATCATGAGTACTGACTAATTGTCCGGATCTAGTGACATTTAATCTCATTTTCCTCCAATCCCATACTTTCAGTTACAGTCTTTAAATTGGTTTTTGCCTTCTTGTAATTATCATCATCACGATGCTTGTCTATTAATCTCATAATGGCACAGTAAGCCTGGGCAGCCTGCATATATTTCAAGGAATGCCAGTCTCTTTGTCCTTTTTTGAATAATAATTCAATCTCCTTCTCGAGTTCCTTCCTTGTTTTATTCAGATAAAATGATGCCCTGTAATGCTGCGGATTCATGATAAGTGCCAATTCAAATTGATATATTGCCCGATAAAAATTTTTTTCCCTTAATTCTCTTAAGCCCTTGTGTATTAAAATGGATATTTTTTCCTCCAGTTCCTCGTTTTCCACCTTTCTCTTTTCATTTAATATATTTGTAACATCTCCCTGGCCGGAAACAATACCCCACCTTGTCGTCTTAAAACGTTTATTTCCCTTTTTTTTATCGTCCGGCATCAATAACATCATCACGAATAAAATAATCACCCCCGCAATAATGAGTCTTTTTTTCTTCTGTTTTGAACTGTTTTTTTCCTCATCCTCTTTAACTTCATCTTCATCATCTTCTTCTTCATCCATCTCTTGGAGTTCATTTATTTTGTCATCAACGGAAAAAAATGAATATTTATATACCGTCTGGCCAATAATTATCTTATCTCCGTCCGCCAACCTGTGTTGTGTAACTCTCAAATCATTTACAATCGTTCCGTTGTGTGAACGAAGGTCCGTAAGAACATATCCATCCTGCATTTTAACAAGTTCAAGATGCTCTCTTGATGATATTGAGTCCATCACCACAACATCAACATCCTTCCCCCTGCCCATTACCACACGGTTTCCAGTCAAAATATAGGACGTCCCCTTATCCTGTCCAGTCATGCATAAAATACCATGATACATTCCCGGATTTTCAGGAGTTCCCAAATCCTTGTATATTCTTACATTCCCTTTTTTATCCGACATCTAATTCCACTATTCCCTGACGAAAGTTATATAGAATGCCTTGGCAAAGTTGTCCCTCCCCATTAGCGCATTAACATAAATCAAATATCTATATCCCTGGAGTTCATATTCACCTTGTTGATTAAAACCACCATTATTTGCAGAATCATCACATAACTCTATTAACATCGCTGCAAAACCTTTTTCTCTTGCAGTATCAAGCAAACCATT
>JAGLPP010000081.1 GCA_023137315.1 Bacteriovoracaceae bacterium | reverse complement strand
TCATCACTTAAAAAATCCGTTTTAATACTGTCCAATTGGTTTTTTGAAAGTACTTCACGATTCAAGCGGCTAATCTCATCTGCGTACTGCCTGCCTCTTGCTGCGGTCTCATTAACCAATATTCTTCTACTCTCTTTCAATGCAGGCCTTATTGTAAAAAAAATACTTACTATCACGCAAACTGCCAGAGTAATTGCAAGTAAAATCTTCCACTCCCAATCCTTGTTCAAATTATGAAATGGCGGCATAATCTTGTGCCTGAAATAATAAACTATTTTTCGAGGTAGTGCTTTGGGTACTTCCCCTTTCGCATCCAAATCGCCATCTTCTTTCGTAATTTTCTTCCTTATGATAATTTTCTTCTCAATGACATGAACCACCTGGATGATGGCATCTGGAAGACTGATTTTGTCGGCATTTTTTATGGTCGCATTTTTTACAAGAACACCATTTACGAATGTTCCGTTCGCACTTCCCAGATCCTTAAGATAAGCAACATCGTCCGTTACAGTTACACTTAAATGCTTCTTTGATATCCCATCAATCGGAAAATAAAGTTCACATGATGGATCACGTCCAAGAAAATTCTCTCCATCCTCAAGGATGAACTCCTTTCCCCTGATTTTTCCACCAATAACAACAAATTTATACATGATCCCTCTTCAATATCAGTTGATCACCAACATGAATACTACCAGACAAGTTCCCGGCAACCAATTCAAGAACATGTGATGCACGAAAATGAAATCCTGTTATTCTCCACGGTTTCATATTCCTTATAATTTTTATAATTCTATATTCCTTATCGAAAAAAACCACATCAATTTCATATCGCATAAAACAAGTATGCACTGAATTGCAATGTCGTATAATTAATCCATCAAAATTCCTCATTCCTTTCGAAAACATCAACCCGATCATCCTGCCCCAAAATCCGTCTGCCACCCTGGTATTACTGGAAACAATTATATTTTTGTCCTCACAAATAATCTTCAACATTATTTTCCGGCCCCCACAAATTCCAATACCAACGGCGCTGCAACCATCAGAAAAACCGCCGGGACAATAAACATCATCATTGGAAAAAGTATTTTTGTTGCTGCTGTCGCTGCAGCTTTTTCAACTTCATTTGATTTTTTCTGTCTTATTTCTGTAGATAATGATTTCAAGATCGGACCAATATTTGCTCCAACAGAGTCTGCTGCAATCAAAGTGGCACAAAACGAAGATACATTCACCAGATTCGCCCGCCATGATAAATTTCTCAGAGCTTCTGCACGACTGGCACCAACTGCAATTTCCCTCATTAAAATTTCAAATTCCTCAATAAGCGGACTCTTTTTTGCCTTTTGAACAACCTTTGACATCGCTGCAACAAAATCAAGACCGGCCTCTACGGCCAACGCCAACATGTCAACGGCAAAAGGCATACTTCTTATCAAGTCCCTTTGCCTTTTCTTAATCTTTCCGTTTATCCAAAGATTTGGATAAAAGTAACCTGCTGGTGCCAGAAACAGTATAGTACCTAACGACCAGTCTTCTTCCAAAAAAATTCTTAAAAACAGGAAAATAATCGGAAAACCCATAATCAAAAACAGTTTGAATGAAAAAAATTCCTCAGGGCTTAAATAATCCGACATTCCCGCTGAGGCCAACGGCCTTTTATATTTATCCCGAATTTTTCTGACATTCTTCATGGAGGAAACAACTGGTACAATATAACGTCTGAAAAACGGCCTGGAATATCGAAGAACCAATCCATGCTCCGATGCCTTTGCCTTGGACTCGGCATCATCAAGTTTTTCCTGCGCCTTGTACTGACTTTCATCCATAAAAATCGTACTCATCACAATAAAAACTGAAAAACCAATCAATACCATGGCCGCATGAAGCAGATATTCCTCATAAAACATATGCGAGTCCTTATACTTAAGTCACTACTCTGTGGGTATAGAATATCAGATAAATGTTTTTCGTTGGATTAAGCGGAAAGAACGACCTGTCAGGAAAAAAATTTAACAAAACCGGTTTTTTTTAGTCGGATATTCCTATTACCGTTTTGATTCAATCTTTTCCAAAATCTCATCAAGAAATATCTGGGTTGATCTGGAATTTATTTTATTTGAAATTTTCGGGATATAAACCGGTTTATATTCCCCGATATAGGCTTTTTTACATTTATTGATTCTGCCCAGCTTCTCCATAATCAACTCATTCTTGATCTTTTTGGTTTTCATTGAATTTTTTATTACTGCCAGGGCCTCCTGTGCCTTCGAGGCATCCCGATAAATAAGAACATCCGTACCTGCCTTCAGGGCAAGAGAAACACTTTCTTCAACGGAATAGTTATCTGAAATTGCCTGCATCTGCATATCATCAGAAACTATTATTTTATTAAACTTCATATCCTTGCGCAAAAGATTATGTACCTTGAGACTTAACGAGCTGGGAAGTTCTGGATCGAGACAATCAACAATCACATGGGCCATCATGACAAATTCAACTCTTGATGATTTTATAGCACGAACAAATGGCGGTAAATGTTTCGAATCCAACTCTTCTTTTGAAATATTAACGATAGGTAATTCAAGATGCGAATCCTTTGATGTAGCTCCGTGACCTGGAAAGTGTTTAGCACAGGCCAGAACACCATTGGTCTGCAATCCCCTTATCGCAGCTGTAATATACTTGGAAACATCATCAGGCATGGTTCCAAATGATCTATCTCCAATCACTTTATTCTTCGAATTCGACAGGACATCACAACATGGTGAAAAATCCAAATTAATACCACAAACTGCAAGTTCCTCGGCCATAATTTTATGAATATGAAAACACATTTTTGGTGAATCAAGTTTGGCAATCTCCGCCATGGCCGGAAATTGAGTAAAGTTTTTACGAAAACGAATGACCCGTCCTCCCTCATGATCAACGGAAATAAATAATGGATATTCCTGTCTGAGCTTTTGGATACTGTTGATTAATTCCGCTAGCTGTGCCGGACTTTCAAAGTTCCTTGAAAAAAGAATAACTCCACCTATATTCTCTTTTTCAATAAAATCCCTCTCCATGTCATTAAGTACAAATCCTTCAATACCTGTAATAATCAATTGTCCTACTTCATTATTCATCTTCATCCACCCTTGCCTACGTACAGTAAATCCAAGTATAAATCTCTTCGTTATCAAACACAAGAAACCATGTTTTAAAATTGATTGATTTTCTTAACTATAGATCGCTTCGCACCATGGAAAGCCCCTGCGAGGCCCAGAATTTTTTTACAAGTTGACCGTTATTATTGACAAAATAAAAAATAGATTGTCCGGCAACTTTAAGCGTAAAACGTCGCTCACCATTCTTATTCATACCATCGTATTCCAAAACTGCAGTTGAAAATACACTATCCGGCATATTTAAAAATTGTTCCTGTACATAAGGATATGAATCCCAAATTACATAAAAGTTCATTTTACCTGTATTTTTCCTCGATGCCTTCTTAATAAAACCTGTTACTCCAACACATTCTATCAATTGAGAAAAAAAACAATAAACACCGGTACCGCTTGGGAAAGGAACACTTCTACTACCATTCCACTGTTTTTCAGGACTCTTCATTATTATATCAAGATTTTTCTTCTTTAAATTGATTTTTAACTGTGTAAAATACTTCTCCTTGGAATCTTCAAACCATACATAATATTGTGAAATTTTTGGTCTCAAAACTGCAATCTTTTTTAAACGCCCAGGTGTGGAAATTGTAATACACCTCTCCACAGGACTACTTTCCTTTTTGTCCTTCGGATATATTGACTTCCTCACGATAAATTCATTCTTCGCCTTTTTGTGAACCGTCTCGCGAACAACCTTGAATTCCCCTGAGCTATCTGTAAGCAAAAAAACTTTCTTGCTTTTTTTCAGGATTGTTCCACTTGATGATTTTGGATTCAAACTGGAACAGGAGACCAAAAGAAGTCCATAAATAATTATAATAATTCTATATTTCATCATGTAATTTTAAAAACGACCTGTATGACAGATCCTCTTTTCCCGGAGCCTCTATTAATTCAAAATATTCTGCGAGAAATTCCTTGAATTTTTTTTCCTGGCCACCAAATGTTACTCCCACCTTGTACATTGGAACATTTATGCTTCTAGGATCAATATAATCAACAACATTTTTAACTTTCACACTCGCAAATGAAAATATACGACCATTGAAATCAAGTCTGATATTCGAAAATGAAGAATTTCCGGTAAAATAATCTTTTTCCCTGTCATTCGCCAAAAATGATGCTCCATCCTCTGAAATATCCAAGATTCTAAATCCTGTCATTGGCGTACCATCATTTCCAATAAATTTATCTCCATAAACCACTTTCGCAAACTCTTCAAAAACCTCATCCTTGTTGCCAGTCAATCTATTCAGCGAAATAACATTCCCATCATCATTTTCAGCAACCATATTAAAATAGATATAAATTTTTCTATGAGGAAAAGACAGCAGCCTGTCGTTTTTTCTTTTTTCAAATCTATAAACATTTTCAAGTTTTTGTATCACATACTCATCATTCTCTTTTTGAGTTAAAATCCCTGACGAAAAGAAATTAACATTTTTAATTTTCATATGAACATGTACATTTAATAAATCCAATTTCTTGTTTTTATCTTCAAATTTACACATCAACATAAGCTGATGTTTACATTCAAAATTAACAAGTTTCAGTGAGAACAATTCAGAAATATCATCCCATATTGTAACAATCCCGCCATGACTGGCATAACCTGCAAGTCTTACAAGGACTTCACGAACATTTGACTTGATAAAAAAACCTTTCTCTCCTTCCATGGCAGATTATCCCAATACGCTTTGCCCTATGAAAGAGTCGTCACTTGGCGCAGTAGTAAAATGGATTCGAGACATTTTCCACATCCACGAACAACACTTGTTAAAGGATCTTCGGCAAGGGACACAGGTAATCCGGTTTTTTCCTTGATCAAAACATCCAAATTTGCCAACAAAGAACCACCGCCGGCAAGAATAATACCGTTATCAACAATATCGGCAGCAAGCTCTGGAGGTGTTTTTTCAAGAGATACTTTTATTGCCTCAACCACTTCTGAAATCGGATCAGAAAGAGCATCTCTTATCTCATCAGAAGTAACCTCAATGATTTTGGGTGCCCCCGCGATAAGATCCCTTCCCTTCACCTCAAAAGTCTTAACCTCTTCATCAAATGGATAGGCATTACCGATGGAGATTTTTATCAACTCTGCAGTTCTTTCACCTATCAGCAGAGAGTATTTCTTTTTAATATACGACGCAATGGCCTCATCAAATTTATCCCCTGCCACCCTCTTTGATTTTGAATAAACAATTCCACCAAGGGAGATAACGGCAACTTCTGTTGTACCTCCACCAATATCAACAATCATATTTCCAGAAGGTTCTGTAATTGGAAGTCCCGCACCTATTGCTGCAGCCATTGGTTCCTCAATGAGATAAACTTCCCTGGCCCCTGCCTGTTCTGCAGATTCTTTCACAGCACGTTTTTCAACCTGTGTAATACCGAATGGAATACATATGATTATTCTTGGCCTGATCAGTCTTGAACCTGTTTGTGACTTTTGAATGAAATATTTAAGCATTGCCTGGGTAACTTCAAAATCTGCAATAACACCATCTTTCATCGGCCTTATTGCTTTAATGGAACCAGGAGTCCGGCCAAGCATCTCCTTTGCCTCCTTACCGACTGCAAGAACTTTATTAACACCCTTCATTCCCTGATGCACCGCGACAACGGAAGGCTCATTAACAATAATTCCACGGTCTTTAGCATAAACCAACGTATTTGCCGTACCCAAGTCAATAGCAAGATCGTTTGAAAACCAGTCTAAAATTTTTCTAAACATTTAATCACCTTTTATTAGTTAATTTCAAATACAAATAAAATTTACCACTTAGCAACTTTTTTTGACAACTAGATTTATTCATCTTGCCATCAAATAATACCATAAATACTGTTTACAGGTGTTTTATTCAAAAAACTGTGTTGTTCCTCAAATATTTTTTTCACCTTCCCCCTTCGTAACACCTTTGGCAGCATTTTCTTTAACCAAATTCCACTTTCTTGAATCCAGTCACCGGTTATCCCACTAAGTTTTTTTTTGGATTTTAAGTGGATATCAAATTCATCCCTCGTATTAAAAGACTTGTCCCTCATAATTTCACCAATAATTCTTAACGAATCATGTGAAACCATTTCAATAAACCCGGGACGTGTTTTATACTTCAAAATAAATCTTTCAATAAAACCCTCATCCGTCTGTTCAACATTATCCCCAACAAAAAATAATTTTCCCAGCTTATTACTTTCTTCCGTTAGCTCCTTGCTTTTTCCCCAACTTGGTCCTCCAATAAAATTAATTTTAAAGGCATCAAAATAGGAAAATGCAGGTACCAGCAAACTTGCCTGCTTGGGATAAGAGGGCATAAAAATCCAATCAAAGTCAATCTGCGGTTTAAGAATCTGAATTCGCCTTACAGACTTCTTCTTCTCCAACGAATAAATTTCAGTTACCAGATCAATCTCCTCCTGACGTTCACGGGGATGTTTCAAACCCAGTAAATTTTCAACAGGTTCCCTGAAATCCTTGGTTGCCTCATTAAATGATTGAATCCCTGAAATATGGATTTTACTTTCTTTTGCCTTTCGCCAAAATTCATTTAGGTATGCATTCCCTCTCTGCGAATTCGGGTAAATAATGGCCGTTCTTCTGCCAAATTTATTAAGCATTTTGCTGGAAAATATCTCATCCAACTGGGACTCTATGGAACCTGGTATTTCCAACAAGAGATAGTCTTTTTGATCTCTTGGAAGATAGATTTGCGAAAGAGATATAAAAAATACTCCGCGATTTCTTGCTTCCAAATACTCCTTGGTAGCCTCCGAGGAAAAAAGACCTCCTATTATCGCAGTAACGTTATATTTTTCTATAAGTTCTTTAACTCTAAAGGCACCTGCTGCCCCACTCCCCTTTGAATCGCGAAACACCAAATCAAAGGGTGCTTCTTCGGTTTTCCACATCGTTTTTATTCTGGACAAAGCACTGGCAATCCCTGTGGCAGCACGCTTTCCGAAATTTTTCTTTTTTCCAGACAACGGAAGAACTATTCCAATTGACCGCGAATTAATCTTTGTATAATTATCCATCCTGAATTCAAATTTCTGCACCAATAATAAAATCTCGGAGACATCTGCATATTGCTCCTCTATCCATTTCAAAAAATCCCTGGCCGAATCTTTTTTACCCTCATAATAAAGCTTCTCGGCATTTAAATACGCCAGATATCCGATAGATAACAACTTTTCATCCTCATACCTTTCCAGAAATTTTGCTCTTTCTGTTTGGTCAAGATTAAAAAATGTATCTAAAAGCTCCTGAAAATATACACCGTCCCTGAAATTATTTAATGATTTCTCAAAACCGAGAAACCTCGTCAAAGCATCTATCTTATGCTCATCACGCCCCAATTGCTTTGATAATTTATACTTGAGAAAATGATATTTTTTTGCCTCATTATTCGAGAGCATTTTAAAATCCGATTTTTCCGTCATAATAAATGCCTTCTCGGAAAAATCCAGTTTAAAATACGAACTTGCCAGATTCAGGTAAACTTGCGACGTCAATGCCTCATCAATACTGGATGTTACCAATGCCCCTTCAAATGCGGAAATAGCCTCCTCATATTTTCCATTGGAAAAAAGAATAACACCTACCAAATTTTTTCTAAAAGCACGTTCGGCCGGCAACAGTTCCTCTGTGGACATTGCATTCAATATCTGCACTGCTTTATCGGAATTCCCTCTCGCATAATGGCCTTTAACAACTTTCACCTGCTTCAAAAAACCTGAACGATACAGATCAGACCTTTTTCCTCCTCCAAGAATTCTTATATTTGAACATGCTGTAAATAATGATGATGTAAGCAGTATGTATGTGATTATAAAAATTCCATTTTTCATAGAATATATTCCTTGGATATGATCAACTTCGGTGAATTCAGTTTCACCAGAATATTTTATCCACTAAAAGGAGAAAATTCCAGCATCATGGCCAAGTAATACGTGAAAAATGTACAAGAAGTTCTTACTGAAACAGATTTTTTACCTTATCGAAAAAACCTCTTCCCATCGGATTGCTCATCGTTTGATCGTATGCTGATAATTGTTTCAGCAATTCACGCTGCTCGGCGTTCAAATCCGTGGGAGTTTCCACATGAATTTTGATTATCTGGTCACCAATTCCATAACTGCCAAGTCTGGTAATACCTTTTCCCTTAAGTCTCATCTTTTTTCCAGATTGAGTACCTTGATGAATCTTTACCTGGACTCTCCCTCGAATAGTTGGAACTTCAATCTCAGCCCCAAGAGCAGCCTGTGAAAAAGTAACTGGAACAACACAGTACAGATCAAATTCATCTCTCCCAAAAAACTCATGAGTCTTAACCTCAACAACTACATACAGATCTCCGGATGGACCTCCAAAAAGACCTGCATCACCCTCACCTGAAAGTTTAAGTCTCTGACCTGTATCAATCCCTGAAGGTATTTTTACGGACAAATTGACCTTTTTCCTGATCCTTCCATCTCCCCCACACTTTCTGCAGGGATTATTTATAATTTGTCCGTTACCATGACATTTGGGACAAGTGGTTGCCATTGTGAAAAAACCCTGTTGACGTCGGACCTCTCCATGTCCGCGACAAACATCGCACGTAACAGGTTGGGCACCTTTTTCACCACCTGAACCATGGCATGACGTACAATTTACCTGCCTTGCCACAGAAATACTTTTTTCTGAGCCAAAAACGGCATCTTCAAAGGAAATATTGATACCCATTTGAAGATCATCACCCATACGGGCCCTTGTTCTTCCACGAGTACCTCCTCTTCTACCTCCTCCAAGAATATCACCAAAAATATCTCCAAAGATATCCCCAAGATCACCAAAACCATTTGCTCCAAATCCTCCGAACCCTCCAGCTTGGCCTTCCACTCCGGCATGGCCAAACTGATCGTATCTGGTCCTCTTTTCATCATTTAAAAGAACTTCTGCCGCTTCGGAAGCTTCCTTGAATTTTGATTCTGATTCCTTATTGTCCGGATTCCTGTCTGGATGATATTTAAGCGCAAGTTTGCGATATGATTTCTTAATCTCATCTTTACCAGCATCTTTGTTAATTCCTAAAATTTCGTAATAATCCCTCTTTGCGCTCATTTAGAATAATCCTTCATGTATTACATTTCCTTATAATCAGCATCCACAACATCTTCATCATCGTTCTTTTTTTGTTTATCTTCCTCGGAACTTTGAGCGGTATCCTGTTGTTGTCCGGCTTTGTCCTGTCCTGGGCCGCCCGGTCCTCCTGCAGCACCTGTTTGCTGGTACATTTCCGCTGCAAGCTTGTGTGAAACAGCCTGTAAGGCCTCAGTCGCCTGTTTTAGTTCATTAATATCCTCACTCTCCAAATGTTTCTTGGCCTCTTCAATTGCTCCTTCAAGCTCTTTCTTGGAGCCATCGGAAATTTTTCCCTCGCCTTCCTTTATCATTTTTTCAGAAGCAATAACCATGGCATCCAATTGATTACGGGTATCAATAACCTCTCTTCTTTTTTGATCCGCTTCACGATTCTCATCTGCTTCACGAACCATCTTCTGGATTTCCTCCTCTGACAGTCCTGAACCACTTGTAATTCTGATTTCCTGTGATTTATTAGTGGCCTTGTCAACAGCAGATACATTTACAATACCGTTTGCATCAATATCAAAAGTCACATCAATTTGCGGAATACCACGTGGTGCTGGAGCAATTCCGGCAAGATCAAAACGACCAAGCGTTTTATTGTCTTTGGAGAATTCACGTTCTCCTTGAAGAACATGGATACTTACCGCCGGCTGGTTGTCTTGAGCTGTCGAAAAAACCTGTGACTTCTTGCAAGGTATGGTTGTATTTTTTTCGATAATTTTTGTGAAAACACCGCCAAGAGTTTCAATACCAAGCGATAGAGGGGTGACATCAAGAAGTAGAACATCTTTTACATCACCGGCCAAAACACCACCCTGTATGGCAGCTCCTGCAGCCACAACCTCGTCAGGATTCACACCTTTACTTGGTTCTTTTTGAAAGAAATTCTTCACTCTTTCCTGTACAGCAGGAACCCTTGTTGCACCACCAACAAGAAGAATATCGTTAATTTCATTTAATGACAGTCCTGAATCATCAAGAGCAATCTTGCACGGGCCTTCAAGCCTGTGAAGAAGATCCGAAATCAAATCCTCGAACTTGGCCCTTGTTAACTGCATATTCAAGTGTTTTGGACCACTTTGATCCGCAGTAATAAATGGAAGATTTATATCTGTTTGGGTCACGTTGGATAGCTCATGCTTTGCCTTCTCGGCAGCTTCTTTGAGTCTCTGAAGTGCCATGGTATCCTTTCTGAGATCAACACCACAATCTTTTTTAAACTCTTCAGCAATGTGGTTTATAATCCTGTAATCAAAGTCTTCCCCACCAAGAAATGTATCACCATTTGTAGCCTTGACTTCAAAAACACCATCAGAAGTTATTTCAAGAATGGATACATCAAAAGTACCTCCACCAAGATCAAAGACTACAATGTTCATATCTTTTTTGGCCTCAAGTCCATATGCAAGTGCAGCGGCTGTTGGCTCGTTAATAATACGTTTTACATCCAATCCCGCAATACGTCCGGCATCCTTTGTTGCATGTCTTTGAGCATCGTTAAAATATGCAGGGACTGTAATAACCGCCTCGGTTACTTTTTCACCCAAATAATCTTCGGCTGCTTTTTTCAATTTATCCAAAACTGCGGCTGAGATTTCCTGTGGTGCCATCTCTTTCCCGTCAACTTTTATCCACGCATCACCATTTTTATTTGCAAAAATTTCAAATGGTGCAACTTCCCTGAATTTTGAGACCTCTGCGGCTGTCTGTTTGCGTCCAACCAATCTTTTGGTTCCAAAGATGGTTTTGTGTGGATTTGTAACAGCTTGTCTTTTCGCAACTTGTCCTACAAGTTTTTCACCATTATTGGAAAAACCAACAATGGAGGGAGTCGTGTTATGCCCCTCGGAATTTGCAACAATTTTATATTTGCCATTTTCAAGTACCGAAATACAAGAATTAGTTGTACCTAAATCTATTCCTACTATTTTACCCATTTTAAACTCCTAAATTTTAATAACATTGTTATTTATCTTTTTTATTTTCTTCCAAAGCCTTAGCCACTATCACTCTTGAGGGACGTAACAATCTTCCATTTAAAATATATCCCTTCCTGTACTCTGTAATAACCTCGCCTTCCTTCTTATCAGGAACCGGCTGTCCAGCCATGGCCTCATGAAAATTTGGATCAAACATTTTTCCGATGGATTCTATACTTTCCAATCCATTCTTATCAAGCACATCCAAAAACTGTTTCCTGATCATTGCCACGCCAGTCATAATATTTTTACTCTTTTCGTCCACCTCATCCTGAAGTGCATCAATAGTGTGATCAAAATTATCCATCACTTCGATGAGAGAACGTAGTATCTTTTCGTTCCCATACTTAATCAGATTTTCCTTTTCCCTGTGCATTCGCTTTCGCTGATTATCCAATTCAGCGGCAAGATAAAAATACTTCGATTTATAGTCTTCTTTTTCTTCTTCTTTTTTTATCTTTTTTTCTTCCTTGAGTTTCTTTTTATCTTTTTTCATCTCCTTGACAGTCTCGTCATTTTCCTCTTTCTGGTCTTTAGACGTTTCCTGTTCACCTGTTTCTTTTTCATCAACCTTGTTCTCAGTAGCTACCTCAGTCATATTCACACTCTCCCTTCCATTAGTGCCATAAATTAACAACCGCAAGTACAAGATGGATGTAAAATCACCACTGTCAATGCATCACTGTTTACTTTTTCTGTTTTTTTTCTAACCTACTGAAATTAGAACATTTTTATACGAGAAAAAACCTCATCCAAAAGCGAATCCATCACAAGATAGCCTCTTGTCGTTAACACGACGCGACAACTTTCAATTTTAATCAATCCCCTCTTCTCCCATCTATTGCATATTTCATAAAATTTTTTCATTTCAGCGTCATTAATAAACCTGCACGGATCAACACCTTTATCTGTTCTTAGCGCAAGATAAAATTCCTCTAATTTCACTTGCTCT
The DNA here is from genome assembly GCA_023137315.1 of Bacteriovoracaceae bacterium. Lineage (GTDB taxonomy): Bacteria > Bdellovibrionota > Bacteriovoracia > Bacteriovoracales > Bacteriovoracaceae > JAGLPP01. The sequence goes on along the minus strand of JAGLPP010000081.1, from coordinate 18,839 downwards.
ACAGTCAGACTTTCAGGCTCAATTTCAGGCCCCCTTAAACTCCACTTGTAACGAAGACGTTTATCTTTCAAAAATCCACACGCCGAGGGCCCAATGGCCGCGTAGCTGTTAAAATCCCAATACGTCATGTTATGCTTGGACTTACTTCCTTTCCTGGCAAAATTAGAAACTTCATAATGTATAAAACCTTGTTCTCGCAGATAATCAGATGCCCTGAGATATTCATCCTGAATCCATTTTTCATCTGGAATTTGATCACTATATGGAAAATTACTTGGTGGGGTTAGAATATACAGACTTATGTGTTCCGGCCCATAATCCAGGATTTTTTCAAGCTCAAGCAGAATATTCCTTTTTCCATCTTTCGAGAATGGCAGTCCAAGCATTAGGTCCACTGAAAAATTCACATTTCCGCTTGAAAATCCGTCAAGCAACTTTAAGGCCGTCTTTTGATCATGTACTCTACCCAATAACTTGAGATAATCATCATTAACTGATTGGACCCCTACGGAAAAGCGATTAATTCCAACATCCTCCCATCTTTTTTGATCTTTTTCAAAATCTGTTGCCGGATTAATCTCCAATGTTGCTTCAATATCGGAACTGAAATTAATATTCCAGTTTTTTAAAAAAACGCTTAAAAAATCAGCCCCTTTTCGCCCCCAAAGAGATGGCGTTCCTCCACCAATATAGAAAGTTTTCAATTCTCCAAAGGTATATGAATTTTTATCCAGTAATGATTGATGTGATCGCATGGAGCTTTCAAGATATTCATGATACCAGGACCAGTCATCATCCGCTTTTTTCAGACTGTGAAAATCACAATAAGAGCACTTACGTATGCAAAATGGAAAATGAATATAGAGTGATTGAATTTTATTCATCTGAAATAACTTGTATTCAAATCTTTCATACTAAAGTATTATTTTTTAATCTTGCACATGCCATATTTCCAACAAGGAATCATAATGCAACCAGAGAAGGTAAAACTCAAGAATAAACTGGAAACTTTGTTCATCAATAGCCCTGGCAGTACTTCAGCTTGTATCCAAATATGGTTCCGCGCCGGAAGTGCGCTGGAAAAAAAGAATGACCTGGGCATTGCCCACTTTCTTGAACACATGTTTTTCAAAGGAACAAAGAAATATCCCGGTTTCAAAATTGCGCAGGCAATTGAGGGTGTTGGTGGTGAACTTAACGCATTCACATCATTCGATTACACTTGTTATTACGTCAATGTCCCAAATTCACATATTTTACTTGGTACCGAAATAATCATGGAAATGGTTTCAAAACCAACTTTCAACTCCAACGAGATTCCATCTGAAAGAGACGTGGTTCAAGAGGAATTTAGAAAGACCCTTGACAATCCTGGTCAGTTTGCCTTTTTGCAGATCCAAAAAAACTGCTTTACTAATGGATATAAACATCCAATTCTTGGAAATCCAAAGACAATTGCAGGATTCACAAAAAAACAACTAATTGAATTCAGAAAGAAATTTTACAACATCTCAAATGCACTTCTGGTTGTTGCTGGAGACCTGGGAAACAAAAATAAAATTACACAACTCATTGAAAGATATAAAATCCACTCTGGTGAAACTTCAAAATTTCCACCATTTAAAATAAATAATAAACCTGCGCTTTCCATACATCATCGTGATGTAAGAATGTCACAGATTAATTTGATATTTCAAGGACTCGAATTTACAAACTCAATGGCCCCGGCAGAGGATCTTGCATTCAACTGTCTCGGTCATGGTGAAACATCAAGACTTTATAGTGAACTTGTACTACAAACAAGCCTCGCAAATACATGCACCAGTTCCACCATGTTTTTTTCACATGGAAGTCTGCACTTCATAAGAATTGTTTTTCCACATAAAAATTTAAAGAAAATTATTTCTAAAATAAAAACCATTTTAAATGACATCTTGAAAACAGGTTTGAACAAAGTTGAAATAGAACGCATAAAAAACCAATATTCGTCATCCCGAATATATGACAAGGAATCACTGGAATCTTATGCATTTTCTCTTGGACATAGTTACGCACAATTTGGAGAAATTACTGATGAAGAGAATTTCATTAATAGAATAAAAAAGACATCCTTCAATAATGTAAATCTGGCCATTAACGAAATATTCAAACGAAATATTAATATCGTTGCACAAATTCCAAAGAATGAATCCTTGCAAAAAATGCGTGAAGAACTTGAACAATTCGAAAATTATTTTACCCATACAATTGGAAAGAAAGTCGAAGCCAAAACTTCCAAAGAAATCAAATCAATTTCCAATCACGACCCACAATTACAATTAATCAAGATAAGGCCTGGAATCAATCTCCTTTACAGACAAAATACAATGACTCCAACCTTCGTTCTTCACGCTTATCTCAAGGGTGGATTAATTGAAGAAAAAAATATAATTAACGGAAGTTATAATCTTTTAACCAGTCTTCTTACACGCGGTTATAACAATATCCCATATGATAGCATCAAACAGGAGTTGGAAAATCGTTCTGCCTCTTTTCAATCATTTTCAGGAAAAAATGCCTACGGTCTGACAATGCACGGCCAGACAGAACACGCCAGTGATTTATTTGAAATTTTCACCGGTTCCATGACAAATCCTGACATGCCTCAAGGATTTCTGGAACACGAAAAACAAATGGTCCTCAGATCCTTAGAAAATCAAAAAGAGGACCCTGCAAGACAGTGTTTCAATAGAGTCGGTGAGTTGATGTTTGAAGGACACCCATATGCTCTTGACATGCTTGGAACACCAAAATCAATTGAAACAATTGAACAAAAATATCTATTGGATATACATGAAAAAAACATGAATCAAAGCGACATACTTTTCACATACTGCGGAGATTTGGAACTTCAAAATGTTTTGGAACTCGTAAATAAAAATCTAACCAAACTTAATCCAAGAAAAATCTCAAAGTACACTCCCATTAAATATTTTCCATCAAAAAATTTGAACCACGTTATTCCTTTTGATCGGGAACAAACCCAAATTTTCATAGGCCTGCCAATTGATGGCATGAAATCAAACACAAATCTTTATCTGAAAATAATCACAACCTTTCTTTCCGGACAAAGTTCAAAACTTTTTGTGGAAATTCGGGACAAACTCGGCTTGTGTTACGTCATCCAGCCCGTCCATTTCCAGGCCATTGATGGAGGATATTGGGGCATTTATATGGCATGCAGCCCTGACAAGGTAAATAATGCCATAAATAAAATTAAGGAAATTATTCACGATATTGCAAGCAAGAGCATTGCAAAGACAGATTTTTTCAAGGTTAAAAAAATGATAAAAGGACAAAGTTTGCTTGGTGTCCAGACCAATGAAGACTATGCAAACATTTACTCAATCCCGTTCTTTTATGGCATCGGTGTTGATTACTTCTACAAAAAAAATATCATTATAGATAATATGAACTTCGACGACTTCAAGAAGAATATCTGCAAAATTCTCAATAAAAAATTATTCACAGTCGTAGTGGGGAAAAAATAACCTTATCTAAGAAGCCTTTATTTTGTTTTTATCGGAAATAATATAGGTCACATTTTCATGTGATTTGATGAATTTTTCCTGCCCACAACTGATTTGCGAAAGAACGGATATCAACAGCGTTAATTTATCAAAAGAAAGGGCCATTGAACCAAAAAATGATGGAACTTGATAAAATTCCGGAATAATAACATTAAGCTTGCTATAAGCCGTTTTACCAATATCATGATAATATTTAACGTCAAAGACCTTCCTGTTAAACGATTCTGCAAAAAATCCACAGGCAAAAAGGGCCGTATCCCCAATATCCCTTAATATCACCTTTTTTTTATTCTTTGGCATTGATTCAGATTCCATGAGCTTTATTCCAAGCATCTTGTCACTTATCTTTCCCTCATTAACATCAAAAAAACGATGAGAGCTGCCAAAATCATTCAAAACATTACTCGAATAAAATATCTTCTCGTTTGATATCGGAGAAGATATTTTTTTATTTATCTTTTGAAGTTGATCGAAAAAAAACGACTGCAAACTGGATTCACAAGTTAATTTTCCGGTAATTTTTCTTTTTCTTTTCTTATTCACCATATTCTTTTATTCGTTTGCAGCTTTCTTTCTCTTATCAAGACCATATTTTTCAACTTTCATAATCAAACTTGCACGACTGATTCCCAATTCTTTTGATAATTTTGATTTATTAAAATTACATCGCTTAAGCCCTTCCCTAATCATGATGGATTCAAGCTCCTCCAACGCTGACTTAAGAGTACTGTTGGTATTTACACCCTTGCTGGAGGCAAATGACGTATTTTCACCATAACTAAGAATTCTCTGGCTAAGTAAATCAGGATTAATTATCTGGTCATCTCCTGCAAGAACAACAAGTCTCTCTATCTCATTTTCAAGTTCACGAACATTCCCGGGCCATGCGTGGTCCAAAAATTTCTCCAGACACTTCTTTGATAATTTTTTTGTCGGAAGACCGGATTCTGCACAACGCTTCTGCAAAAAATGGTCGATCAAAAGAGGAATATCATCATTTCGATCACGGAGCGGAGGTATAAGCACATTGATAACGTTGATCCTGTAAAAAAGATCCTCTCGAAACTCGCCCTGCAACATCATTTCCTTTATGTTTTTGTTGGTTGCACAAACAATTCGCACATCACACCTTCTCGGACTTGTTGCCCCAACAGGTAGAAAAGTCCCCTCCTGAAGAACTCTCAAAAGCTTCACCTGCATATTCAAGCTTGTGTCACCTATCTCATCCAGAAATAATGTTCCTCCACTGGCCTGCTCAAAAAGGCCCTTTTTATCCTTTATGGCACCTGTAAATGCCCCTTTTACGTGTCCAAAAAGTTCCGAATCAAGAAGATTGTCATTGAAAGCTGAACAATTCACTGCAAGAAATATAAGATCCTTTCTTGTGGAATTGTAATGCACGGCCTTTGCCACAAGCTCCTTACCTGTTCCATTTTCACCCTGTACAAAGACACTGGCATCAGAGGATGAAATTTTCTCCAGTAGATGATAAATCTGTTGCATTTTTTTGGATTTACCAATCATTGAATGATATCTGTACTTATCCCCTAATTCACTGTTCAACTCGTGAATTCTATCTTCTCTTTTGGTTATTTCTTCATGAAATGTAGCTATTTCCTCCGCTACAAGTGAAGTAATTTCCCTGCAATGATCACCTTCAGTTGTCCTCATTCTTTTTAGATGTCCAACTGCCGATTTTGCATCCTTCTCACTTGCACCATACTCAATCATTTTTGATATGATCTCTTGAACTTCTTCCGAAGTAATAGAATCCTTAATAAACGGATAAGCAAAAACCGTTCCCAGAAATTCGCCATCAACTACAATCTTGGCCGCCAACCCCTTTACGTGCGGATAAAAGGAGTCATACTCCATCAATCCTTCCTTTGCATGATTAAGCTGTTCTCCTATCTTTTCAATATCCTGATTAAGATACTCAGTTCCGAATTTTTGCCCCATCTGAACATTCAAAAAATAATTAACAAATTCATAGTCACGTTCCAAATGATGGCTTCTAATTTTGTGGTTATTATCAGAAAAAATCACCTCTACATTGAACCACTTATTCAGAATCTCAATGAGTTTCTTTGTTACATGCAAATCCCGAACGTCATTCCAGTTGATCATATCCTTTTCTCCTGATTAAGTGGATACGCCAGTTGATAGTCAAAATTGACACAATCTGGACAAGTCCACATCTGTCAAACTTTTCGGCACAAATCGCACAAACATTAAACATTTATCCATTAATTAAAGATAAAAATGAAAAAAATTAATACAGGATATCAATATATTTTATATATAAAAAAAAGATACAAACATTAAAACTTAATTGATTTCAACAGTTTATAGTTTTTTTATTCCTATCTATAATGATTACATATCCATTGAAAAAATTAATGTGGTGCATTAATTTTATGCTATTATTCGTCTATCTGAACAATCCATCACAATTAGGAGAATGGAACATAATGAAGACAAAAATTCATACATTAGCCAAACTCCTATCCATTATTACCATACTCATTATTCTTACCACTAATCCAACATTGGCCGTTCATATAGAGGAAATGGCCGATGGTACTACTGTCTTCAGTCTGACTGAAGAGGATAAACGTCAGGTGGAAGAGGAGATGATGGAGAAAGAGAAAGAAAGGGAAAGAGAGGAAAAAAGTAAAAAACAAAAAAGACTCAAAACTTCTGTTATCACATTTGACACAAGCAGTGACGACGGCTGCGAAAAATTAAAACATTATCTGAAAAATCTTTCTCGAAATAATCCAAATCGAAAAATGTTGAATAATGAGGAGCTGTGCTCAGACGATCCAAACAACTCAGCAATTTCCATTTTTATTGTCAACGATCCTGAATACAATCCATCCAAACAAGCATACATTCAGGAAGAACTTGAAAACATTCCACGTCATCACTACGCCTTGGAAGATTTTTTACCCGAAGATGAAAAATTTAAAAATATTACAACCGATACAGTTCATCTGAGTATAATTGGCGGTGGAATCATTGCTGGCATTGCCATGATGCCGGAAAGCATATCCAATTGGTCAGATGATAAACTTGGCTACACAAAAAATATAAAATTAGGCCCTCATATGGATAAAGATCACTGGTTCGTTAACTTCGGCTTACACCCATATTCAGGCGCATTATATTATATGGTGGCAAGACATAATGGATTCAGCCGCCTTCAGTCATTCGGTTACTCTTGCCTCATGTCCAGTTTTTACTGGGAACTCGGAATTGAAGCCTACTTTGAACAACCTTCATGGCAGGATCTTATTATTACTCCAACCACAGGCTCACTTCTTGGACTCATTTTTGAAGAATCCATTAAGTACATTAAAAATAATAACGGCATGCTCTTTGGTTCCAAAAGGGCCGGAAGTGTGGCCATGTTTATCATGGACCCCATCAACCCAACACTCGATACATCAAAAGGACTTGCAAAATATCTTTCTGATCACGGTCTGTCGTTGAATATTGTTTTAAATGAACCTCTCTACTCAAATGAAGAATTACAACAAATGAATTCATTTGACGCAGAATACCTCAACGACATGACATGGACCGGCGTTATGGTTGAATATAAGACTGATGCTATAAATGATTTCTTCGAATATGTCGCAAAAAAATTAAAAAAATAGATGGTATAAAAAACTACAATTAATCGACCAACGCAATAAAACTCATTTTAGCATTATCACCAACACGACCATCTGCAATTTTAATGATTCTGGTATACCCACCATTTCTATCATTAAAACGAGGCCCAACCTTGGAAAACAACGTTTGAACCGCTTTTTTGCTATTAAGTTTGGAAAAGGCAACTCTTCTGTGATGAACAGTATCCTCTTTGGCAAGCGTAATAAGTTTTTCAACGTAACCCTGAACCGCTTTACATCTGGTATGCGTTGTTTTTATTTTACCATGATCTATAATTTCCGCCGCCAAATTTCTAATCATTGATCTCCTGTGCGCAGGCGTGGTTCCAATTTTATACTTATGATTTTGATGTCTCATTTTCAGCTCCTTCCAATTATACCAAATCTCAATTACGCCTGTTTATCATCCTTTTGTTGTTGCTGCTGCTGAATCTCCTTCATGATGGAGTCAACCTTCATGCCAAGGCCAAGGCCCATTTGTTGAAGAATTTCCTTGATTTCATTCAAGGACTTTCTACCAAAGTTTTTTGTCCTAAGCATCTCACCCTCTGTCTTGGAAACAAGTTCGTAAATATACTTAATATTGGCATTTTGAAGGCAATTCGCAGAACGAACAGAAAGTTCAAGTTCAGATACAGACTTAAGCAATGCACTATTTGCATGAGTTTGAGTCTGTTGAGGCTTTGATTCCAATCTGGCAATTTCTTCTTCATCTTCAAAGTTCATAAATACAATCAACTGATCCCTTAGAATTTTAGCCGAATATGCGACTGCATCTACAGGTTCAACCCCCTTGCTCGTCCAAACCTCAAGAGTCAGTTTATCAAAATCTGTACGTTTCCCTACACGACTGTTGGTAACTGAATAATTCACTCTCTGAACTGGAGAAAACAAAGTATCAAAATATAACCATCCAAGCGGAAGCTCAAATGTCTCCTTATTATCAACAGCAGTAACGTAACCCTTTCCTCTGGCAACCTTGATTTCCATTTTTAGAGAACCGCCAGATGAAATATTGGCTATCACGTGCTCTGGATTAAGAATTGTTATATTTGAATTTTCTGAAATATCAGCAGCGGTCACCGCACCTTCAGCTGTTTTTTCCAACGTTAGTACGACATCCTCTTTATCAAAAATCTTAAAATTTATATCTTTAAGATTTAAAATTATTTCAGAAACCTCTTCTTTGAGATTGTTAATAGTACCAAACTCATGTTCAACACCCTCTATTCTAACTGCAACAATACCTGCACCCTGCAAGGAAGAAAGGAGAACCCTTCTCAAGGAATTTCCAAGTGTTTGTCCATATCCTCTCTCTAGCGGTTTCGCAACAAACTTTGCATAACCATGTTTAAACTTATCCGAATCAGCTTCAAGAGCAACCGGTCTAATCATATTTGTCCAGTTTTTTGTAACAAAGGTATTCATTCTATCTATCTCCTCACTTAAACTTATGTTCTTATTTGGAATAAAGCTCAACTATAAGACGCTCTTCAATTGAAGCAGTAATATCTTCGCGCTTCGGTAAATCCTTTACAGTAGTCTTATAGTTATCCTTATCAATATCTATCCAGGAAGGAACTTCACGATAACTTAAATTGTTTTCAATAGCGTTCTTAAATTTACTGGATTCTTTTGACTTGGACTTTAATTCAATAACATCATTTTTAGAAACTTTCATGGAAGGTATTGTGGCTTTTCGACCATTTAGAATAAAATGATTGTGCTTAACAAGTTGACGGGCTTCATTTCTTGAAGCTGCAAATCCTGCCTTATAAACAACATTATCTAATCTTCTTTCAAGAAGGCTTAAAACATTCTCACCAGTAACACCTTTCATTCGTACGGCAGTACCAAAAAGATTTCTCATTGGCTTTTCTTTTATGCCATATATTCTTTTAAGTTTTTGCTTTTCCCTAAGTTGGATACCAAAATCAGAAATCTTTGTTCTTCTCTGTCCATGCTGTCCTGGTGGATAAGGTCTTCTTTCCATCCCACATTTATCAGTAAAACATCTCGTACCTTTCAGAAAGAGCTTATCATTTTCCCTTCTACATAACTTACAAACAGAACCTATATATCTTGCCATTATTTTACCTCACATTTTCCTTGAAAAATTAAACTCTTCTTCTCTTAGGCGGTCGACATCCATTATGAGGAATCGGACTCACATCAGAAACAGAAGTTATTTTAAGTCCAACTTGAACCAGTGCCCTGATCGCATTCTCTCTTCCGGCTCCAGGTCCTTTAACCTTGACTTCAGCACTTGTCATACCGTGCTCCATCGCCTTTTTTGCTGCCTCCATTGAAGCAGTTTGTGCTGCAAATGGAGTTGATTTTTTAGAACCACGAAAACCAAGCTGACCTGCAGATGCCCAAGAGATTGCATTCCCTTTGGTATCCGTAAAGGTCACGATGGTATTGTTGAAAGAACATTGAACATGGCAAACACCAACCGCAATATTTTTCCTAACCCTCTTTTTTTGAATTTTTTTAGCCATAACCTTACCTTATTATCCTTTCATCGCTTTAATTGATTTCTTACCGGCAATTGCAACAGCTTTACCTTTTCTAGTTCTTGCATTTGTATGTGTCCTTTGCCCACGAACCGGCAAACCTCTTCTGTGTCTGTAGCCGCGATAACAACCCATGTCCTTGAGTCTTTTTATGTTCAATCCTAATTCACGACGAAGATCACCTTCCACTGTGTAACCTTCTTCAATCACAGTACGAATAGTTCTTACTTCTTCTTCCGTAATTTCGTTGGAGTTTCTCTCATATTCAACTCCGGATTTTGTTAGAACATCTTTTGCTAAAGTTGGACCTAAACCATAAATATAGGTTAAGGCAATTCTCATCGCTTTGTTTCTCGGAATATCAACACCAAGTATTCTGGCCATCTAAAACTCCTACTATGTTTAACCCTGTCTTTGTTTGTGTTTGGGATGTTTTTTACAAATAACCCTAACAACACCTTTTCTTTTAATGATCTTACAATCTTTACAAATCTTTTTTACTGAAGCTCGAACTTTCATTTTCAAACCCTTTCTTATCGTTTACTGCGATAAATAATTCTGCCCTTCTTTAAATCATATTTACTGATCTCCAGCAAAACTTTATCACCGGGAAGTATCTTAATGAAGTGCATTCTCATTTTTCCACTAATATGAGCAATCACATGATGCCCATTGGGAAGTTTTACCTTGAATTTTGTATTCGGCAATAATTCTGTTACTTCACCATCTACTTCTAAAATTTCATTATTCGCCATAAGTTCGTTCTTAATAAATCTTTGCTTGTATATATGACAACGCGCCAAAAATCAAGCTGTTAATACTAAATCTTCCAAGGAAATATTCTATCTCCCAACCATTTCTTTTATCTGTCCGAAAGTTGTATCCGGATTGATGGAGGCATCAACTCTCCTCAAAATCCCTTTCTTCTCATAATGGGAAAAAATAGGTTCGATCTGTCCTTTGAAAACATCCATCCTGTTTTGAACAGTTTTCTCATTATCGTCTTTTCGATGCACAAGTTCACCGCCACATCTGTCACATACACCCTCTGTTTTCGGGGGTTTGTTAACAAGATTGTAGATCTCATTACATTTACCACAAGTTCGACGATTCACAATTCTACTAACCAATTCATCAAAACTTACATCTAAATAAATTGCATAGGCTTTTTCTGTTTGGATAATCTGCTCATCAAGCATTTTTGCTTGCTCTATTGTTCTTGGAAAACCATCAAAAATATAAGCACCCTTTTGAAGATCAATATTAGCCTTCAAAAGATCTAACACTGTCTGATCATCAACCAATTTACCTTCGCTGATAATTCCCTTAAGTTTTTGCCCAAGTTTACTATCTTTTGCAATCTCAGCTCGAAGAAGGTCACCAGTTGAAACGTGATTATAGCCCAATTCAACGATTCTTGCCGCCTGAGTCCCCTTTCCCGATCCTGGAGCACCTAATAAAATTATTTGTGGCATAGACATATACTAAAACCTTCTGTTGCTTCCGCTATATTTTCCGCGGGACTTATATGCTGTTTCCAATTTATCCGAATACAAATAAGACTGAATATTCATCATTACTCTAATTGCCACCGAAACGAGGATAAGCATAGCCGTCCCTCCAAATCTTGTCGGCGTATTGGTAATCATCGAAGGCAAGATACATATTACACAGAGAAAAAGTGCTCCAAAAAATGAAAGCCTGAAAAGAATGAAATCAAGAAATTCCTTTGTCTTTGTACCAGGCCTTATTCCTGGAACAAAAGCATTATTTCTCTGCAACATTTCAGAAATCTTCTTTGTCTTAAACTGAATAGGTGCATAAAAATAGGTCATGTACATAATCAGAAGAGCAAAAAGAATATTAAAAAGAATTCTGCCAGGATATAATGAAGCTTGGATTGTATCGAAAAATGGTTTAAAAACACTCGTTTGTGGAATAAAATTCGCAAAAGTCGCTGGTGCTGCCAATAGTGATGACGCAAGAATCGGCGGCATAACCCCACCTGTATCCACTCTCATAGGCAAGGTCTGGGTCCCACCATAAACTCTATTATGGACGACCTTTTTTGCATATTGTACTGGAACACTCCTAAATGCCTTCTCCACATAAGTAACCACATAAAACGCCACTAAAATAATCGCAAAGAAAAGAACCAAGGACATGCCACCAAGTTCTCCGTTCCTATATAATGTTACTTTCCTCATGATTTCGGACGGTAGCTCAACTGCAATACCGGCAAAGATAATCAGTGATACTCCATTTTCCAGTCCGTATTCTGTAATTCTTTCTCCCAACCAAAGCAAAAACATTGTTCCAGCTACGAGAGTTATCGTTGCAGTTATTCTAAAAAGAAACCCAGGATCAGGAATAACTGCTATCCCTCCTGGACTTTTAAAATTTTCAAATACTGCTGCCATTCCATAACCTTGGACACAGCAAAGCAGTACCGTAAAATATCTCACCATTTTTTGAATTTTTTTATGTCCATCCGCGTCCTCTTGGAGTTCCTGAATCTGAGGAATCACCTCACCAAGAAGGCTAAAAATAATGGATGTCGTAATATATGGCATAATTCCTAGCGCAAGAACTGAAAACCTTTTGAATGCACCACCACTAAAGGTGTTAATCAAATCAAAAAGTCCTCCGCCCGATTCTGCAAAATAGGACTGAATTGCAGCTGCATTGACCCCTGGAACAGGAACCTGCGCTGACATTCTATAAACAACCAATAATAGAAACGTAATCAAAACGTTTCTTTTAAGACGATCTAATTTTCCCTGAGCAAATACCATTTATTAATTCCCTTGGGTATGAAAACCATTATGCCAGCAACACTTCAATTATTCTGACTATCACAGTGCCAAAATCGTGACCTTTAATTAATTGTTCCGCCTGCTTTTTCGATAATTTCTTTAGCAGATTTTGAAAATTTATTAATTCCAGAAAAAGTAAGTCCTTTTCCAAGCTCTCCATTTGCAAGAATTTTAATTTCTTTTCTTTTGTCAGAACCCTTAAGGATTCCTTTTACCACCAAGTTTTCCCTATTAACAATTTCCGTATCAAATTTCTCATTAATCAATGAAAGATTCACAATGGCGTGTTCCACTTTAAATGGCATATTTTTAAAACCACGCTTTGGAAGTCTTCTATAAATCGGCATGGCACCACCTTCAAAACCAGGTCTTACACCACCACCACTTCTAGCCTTCTGGCCTTTGTGACCTTTTCCTGCTTGACATCCCCAACCAGAACCTTGTCCACGGCCAATTCTTTTGGTTTTTCGATTAGCACCTTTTGGACTACTGAGATTATTTAACTGCAACATATATTCCTCTCACTTTCCTTTTTATTATTATTCTTTTATCTCAAGAAGATGGATAACTTTCTTAATCATTCCTCTGACACAAGGAGTATTTTCGAGAGTTTTCTCACTTCCTGTTTTTTTGAGTCCAAGACCTTTAACTGTGGCCTTCTGGTTTTCTGTACATGTAATCGTGCTCTTTTTAAGTTTTACAGTTATTGTTTTATTGGACATGAACCACCTCGGATTATTTAATCCTCACATTTTTAATATCAACACCTCTCGCTTTTGCAATCTGCTCAGCAGATCTAAGTGACCTCAGAGCATGAAAAGTAGCTTTTACTATATTATGTGGATTATTACCTCTTAGAGATTTTGTTAATACGTTTTTAATTCCTGAAAGTTCGAGAATTGAACGACAAGCACCAGCAGACTTAACTCCTGTACCTTCTGCAGCAGGCTTAAAAAGAACACTGGCTCCACAATATTTACCTGTAATCACATGAGGAATTGTTCCCTTATCAACTGGGACAACTATCATATGCTTACGTGCCGCCTGAGTTGCCTTTCTTATAGCTTCAGGAACCTCTTTCGCCTTTCCAAGACCGTATCCAACGCGTCCCTTCTTATCACCAATAATAATAAGAGCTGAAAAAGAAAATCTACGACCACCCTTAACAACCTTGGCAACTCTTTCAACAGATACAACTCTTTCCTCCATCTCGGGATCCAAAATTGTTGACTGTGGCTTGCGTTGAGGCCTTCTTTGTTTTCTTGCTGCATTTTTATTGTCAGCCTGATTTTCCTTCACAATTGCCTTTATTGCTTCTTTTTCCGAAGATCCAGACATTTGTTCAGTGTTTTTTACTTCATTGTCATTATCGTTGTTGTTTTCTTGGTTCATCTATTCCCTCTATCCAACAAGTTTGTTACACCCTAATACCACTTTCGCGAATTGCGTCGACAAACAAGGCAATCTTTCCGGTATATTTGTTTCCTCTTCTATCAAATAATACTGTTTTGATATTCTTTTCTTTAAGCGCATTCGCTACAAATAATCCTATTTTTTTAGCCCCACCTTTATTGTTGGAAACTCCCTCTGGAACATTCTTCCCATAAGTACCAACTGAAAATAGCGTCTTGCCTTGTTCGTCATCTATAACTTGCACACTAATATGTTTATTAGTCTTGACTAAACATACACGTGGTCTTTCTGCGCTTCCTATGATCTTTTTTCTTATCGCAATAATACGACGATGTTTTCTTAATAGTGGTTTACTTTTAATTTTTCTCTGTTGCTTTCTCATTTAGAACCTCAAAACAAAAAATTACGCCTTCGCTCCGGTTTTTCCGGCCTTCCTCTTGATAATTTCATCTATATATTTAATTCCCTTTCCCTTATATGGCTCTGGAGGTCTGAATGATCTAACTTTCGCCGCGACCAAACCAACAAGTTCCTTATCGAAACCGGATATTTCAAGGTTTTTTCCAGATACTTTCGCTTTAATACCCTGAGGGAGATTAAATTCAATCGGATGAGAGTATCCCAGATTTAATGTGAGTTTACTCCCAGCAGCAGCAGCTTTATATCCAACACCATTTATTTCCAATACCTTGGAAAAACCTTTGGACACACCGACAACCATATTGTTAATTACTGCTCTCGTCGTACCCCAAAGTGCCTTGGCTTGATTACTTTCATCAACCGGAGTAACTACGATAGTCTTATCTTTTTGTTCAATTTTAACAAAATCTGTAAATGTATAGTTAAGTTGTCCCAACGGTCCACTAACGGCAACATTTGAACCATCTATCTTCACATTAACTTTTTCTTCCAATACTACAGGATTTCTACCAACACGTGACATAGTGTACTCCTACCAAATACTACAGAGAACTTCTCCGCCAATTTTTCTCTTCTTAGCCTCTCTGGACGAAACAACACCTTGTGATGTTGATACAACTGAAATTCCAAGTCCAGAAATGACCTTTGGCATCTCATTATATCCACGATATTGTCTTAATCCAGGACGTGAATACCTTTTAAGACCAACAATCGCGTCCTCTTTAAAAAGTACTTTCAAGCGAACATCCACTTTACCTTTTGCAACAATTTTAAAGGATCTAATATAACCTTCTTCCTTTAAAACTTTACAAATAGCGGCTTTCATTTTGCTCGCAGGAAATTCCACCCTGTCAAATCCACCAGTTATGGCATTTCTTATTCTTGTTAACATATCAGAAATAGGATCAGTCATCATCTCATTAACCCCTTTTACTACCAGCTAGACTTAGTTATCCCTGGGATCATTCCCTTAAGGGCAAGTTGACGGAAACAACATCTACACAATTTAAACACCCTCATATAAGATCTTGGGCGTCCACAAATTTCACACCTGTTACGATGTTTAACCTTAAATTTTGATTTCTTTCTTGTTGCTATAATTTTTGCTAGTCTGGCCATTCTTTTTTTCCTTGTCCTTTTTTAAATAACTATTTCTTAAAGGGCATTCCAAACTGAGTAAGGAGTTCCCTTCCTTCATCATTGTTTTTAGCCGAGGTGACAATGGTAATACCTAATCCTCTCACCTTGTCAATCCTATCGTAATCAATTTCTGGAAAAACAATCTGTTCCTTCATTCCCATAGTAAAATTACCTCTCCCGTCAAATCCTTTTGGAGAAATACCCCTGAAGTCACGAACTCTTGGCAATGACAGGGAAATCAGTCTATCCAGGAATTCATACATCATATCACCACGTAAAGTTACAGATGCTCCTATGGCTTGACCTTCCCTAAGTTTAAAGGCGGCAATTGATTTCTTCGCTCTTGTTACTACTGGTTTTTGACCAGATATCGCAGCAAGATCTGCAACCAAGACATCAATAACCTTACCATTGACAACTGCATCCCGAGTGCATGTGTTTATCACAATCTTCTCGATCCGTGGTATCATATGGTCATTTTTATAGTCGAACTTCTTCTTAAGGTTCGATTTTACTTCTTTTTTATAAAATTCACGAAATCTCGCAGCCATAATTTCCTCAATTCGTTTTTATTCAATTACTGAACCACACTTTGCAGCAACTCTTATATTCTTTCCATCTTTCTTTTCAATTCTTACCCTGGTTGCCTTTTTTGTTTTTGGGCTGATCAAGGCAATATTAGAAATATGAATCGCTGCTTCCTTGTCTACTATCCCTCCAGTGGGATTTTCCTGGGTCGGCTTTATTGTTTTTTTAACGATGTTAATTCCTTGAACCATGACCTTTCTTGTTTTCAAGTTAACATTCAACACTTTTCCGGTTTTTCCCTTATCTTTTCCAGCAATCACTACTACTTCATCATTTTTCTTAAGCTTTTGCATAACCACCACTCCCTAGAGTACTTCGGGTGCCAAAGAACATATTTTGGCAAAATTCTTCGCTCTTAGTTCTCTTGCAACAGGTCCAAAAATCCTTGTTCCCACAGGATCGTTGGCTGCGCCAAGAATAACAACGCTATTATCATCAAACTGTATGTAGGTTCCATCTTCCCTTTTTATCGGGTAAGCAGTCCTGACAATAACAGCCTTCTTAAGATCACCCTTTTTAATTTTTCCACCTGGCGTTGCCTGTTTTACGGCAACAACTATAACGTCTCCGATCCCGGCAACCATTCTTTTTGAACCTCCAAGCACCTTTACGCACTGGACAACTTTAGCTCCCGAATTATCCGCTACATCCAACTTAGTTTGCATTTGAATCATGAGATTCTCCTAAAAAACTTATCTATTAACTGAAAAAAGTTCCCATCTCTTCTGCTTTGAATGAGGTCGTGATGCAATAACTGTAACATTATCACCTTCTCGAGCTTCATTCTTTTCGTCATGAGCATGATATTTTTTTGACTCATAAACAAATTTGGAATATTTGGCGTGCTTAAATCTTCTAACCACCTTAATAACGATGGTCTTTTCGTTCTTCTCGCTAATAACTATTCCATCCAGCTTTCTTTTAAAACTTTTTTTCTTATCCATTTTGCTTCTCGCTCTTTTGATTAAGTACTGTATAAAGCCTGGCAATATCTTTTTTGTTATCCTTTACCTTATGAGGCTTCTCAAGTCCAGAAGTCACTCTCTGCATTTTGAAATTAAAAAGTTCAGACTTTAGAACATCTATTTTTCCCTCAATGGCTTTTTTATCCCAATTTTTTATTTCATTCATTTTTAACATACTAGCCTCACCACAAAATTAAACTTCAAACATAAAAACACTAGTGCATTTCTTTTTGTATTACCTTTGTTTTCACCGATAATTTATATCCAGCCATTCTAAGGGCTTCTTTGCTAACTTCGCCTTCAACACCGGAAATTTCAAATAAAACTCTACCTGGCTTTACTACTGCAACCCAACCTTCTGGAGCTCCCTTACCTTTTCCCATTCGCACTTCTGCAGGTTTTTTTGTAATGGACTTATCTGGAAAGATTTTAATCCAAATTTTTCCACCTCTTTTAGCCTTTCTGGTAATTGCAACCCTGGCAGCTTCAATCTGACGTTCAGTAATATAGCCACAACTAACGGCTTGAAGTCCAAACTCGCCAAGTTGAATTTTACTACCCCTGAAAGCCTTTCCTCTCATTTTTCCTTTCTGCTGCTTACGCCACTTTACTCTTTTCGGTGATAACATCTTACTACCTCTATATACTAATTCAGTTCCTTATTGATAAATCTCACCCTTGTAAACCCAAACCTTCACACCAATAACCCCGTATGTTGTCCGAGCCTCTGCGGTATTGTAATCAATATCGGCCCTAATAGTGTGAAGTGGAACTTTCCTCTCTGAATAACCTTCGGATCTTGCCATTTCAGCGCCGCCAAGACGTCCAGCCGTTCTAACTCTGATCCCCTTCACTCCGGCACGAAAAGCAGACTGCATAACTTTCTTCATCGCACGACGAAAAGCAACTCTCTTTTCAAGCTGGGCAGCAATATTCTCAGCAATAAGCTTTGCATCAGCATCAGGTTTCTTAACTTCTGCAATATTGAAAATTAATGTACCCTTGATAATTTTCTTAAGATCATTTCTTATTTTTTCTATTTCACTACCTTTTTTGCCAATTGCCACACCTGGTTTCGCAGTATAGACAGTAACCTTTACCTGATTTGAAGTCCTAGAGATTTCAGTATCAGAAACTGCAGCATTTCTCATATTCTTCTCTACGTATTTTCTAATCTTCAAATCTTCCTGCAACATCTCGCCATACTTATCCCTGGCATACCAATTTGACTTCCAACCCTTGATGTAACCTAATCTAAATCCATAAGGATGTACTTTTTGTCCCATTGTTTCCTTCCTATTCTTCTCTTAATTCAATAGTTATATGACTGGTTCTTTTTCTAATTCGAAATGCACGCCCCTGCGCTCGTGGCTGAATTCTCTTGAGAGTTGGCCCCTCGTTTACAAAAACAGTACCTATGATCAAATTATCAATATCATACCTGTTCGATCCAGAAGCAATTTCCAACCCACTGTTAATAAGTTTTGTCAAAGAAATTGCAATCTCCTTCTTTTCGCAAAAACGAAGAATCCTGAGTGCCTCTGAAGCCTTTCTTTTTCTAATCAAATCACATACCTTCCTGATTTTATTAGGGGCAATTCCGGCATTATTGAATTTTACTTTAATGGACATCTCTATTCTCTCATATATTATTTGTTAATAATTAATTCAATTACTTTCTGGCTCTTTTATCAGCTCCATGACCATAGTAATTCCTCGTTAATGAAAATTC